>CAYWKW010000001.1:0-72561 GCA_964458995.1 uncultured bacterium
TTTTGGCCGCATAGACAGGATCGAGGGCGTGTTCTGCATCGATGTAGGCGGCAAGGCCTCCCGTTTTTTGGGCGTTGGCGACGATATGGGTGGCCAATGTCGATTTACCAGAAGATTCTGGGCCGAAGATTTCGACTATGCGTCCGCGGGGAACGCCGCCGATGCCGAGTGCGATGTCGAGAGCGATGGCCCCTGTTTTAATGACACTCATGCCATGGGTCGCTGAATGTTTACCAAGAGCCATGATGGCTCCCTCCCCAAATTGCTTTTGAATTTGAGTAATGGCCAGTTCGAGGGCCTTCTTTTTGCCCGAATCGGGTTGCTGACTCATAAATTGCCTCCTAAGACTTGCGTTAACTATAGAATGGAATCAAATCTGGCGATTTGGTTCAATGCGAAAAAAAGGGTTTGAGATGATTTTGGCTGGCGACATCGGAGGAACTAGCACGCGGTTAGCCCTTTTCGAAAAAGGAAATATCGTAGGCGAAGAAAAAAAATATCCAAGTCACAAGTATCATGCGCTGGAAGAGATTGTAAAAGAGTTCCTTGGAGAGAAAAAAATCGAAAGAGCGTGCTTTGGCGTCGCAGGACCCGTTCGCGATGGCAAGTGCAAAACCACCAACCTCCCTTGGACGATCGATGCAGACCAGATTGGCAAAACACTCCATATTCCCAAGGTCTATCTCTTAAATGATTTGGAAGCAAATGCTTATGGATTAAAGGCGCTGAAAAAAGAGGAGCTTTTTCTCTTGCATGAGGGAGTGCATCAAAAAGGGAATCAGGCTCTCATTGCAGCGGGGACGGGGCTGGGGGAAGCGGGACTTTTTTGGGATGGAAAGGAACACCACCCTTTTGCCTGCGAAGGGGGGCATACCGATTTTGCGCCGCGCAGTGCCATAGAAACCGAGCTTCTCATTTACCTGAAGAAGAAATTTGGTCACGTCTCCTATGAACGGGTGGTTTCTGGACCGGGGCTTTTTTCTCTGTTTCAATTTTTAGTCGAAACGGGTCGAGGCACATTCACTCCCGCCGTTAAAGAGGCGATGGAGAAAAAGGATCCCTCGAAAGTGGTCTCCGAGTTGGGAAGCAAGAATCAAGACAAGACCTGTACAGCGGCGCTGGAGTGGTTTATTTCTCTTTATGGAGCTGAAGCGGGGAATATGGCTTTAAAGTTTCTCTCTTTGGGAGGATTTTTTGTGGGAGGGGGAATCGCTCCCCACATTGCACAGAAAATGAAGGAGGGCCATTTTCAGGATGCCTTTGTCGATAAAGGGCGATTTAAAGAGTTATTGGAATCGATCCCCATTTGGATCGTCATGAACGACAATGCAGCGCTTTTAGGGGCTGCTAGATATGCGGTAGGCCAGTGAACCCGGAGTTAGAGAGAATCACAGTTCAACATCGGGAAGATCAGCAGCACGGTATTCCCCCGTGGGATAAATGGGGCCCCTATGTTTCAGAAAGAGGGTGGGGCAGCGTTCGGGAAGATTACAGCGCAGATGGAGATGCATGGAACTATTTTACCCACGATCATGCCCGTATGAGGGCCTTTCGCAGATGCGACGATGGCATTGCAGGGATTTCCGACCGATTTCAGGTACTTCTTTTTTCGCCCGCTTTTTGGAATGGCGTCGATCCCATATTGAAAGAGCGCCTTTTTGGGTTGAATTGCTACGAAGGGAATCACGGTGAGGACGTAAAAGAGGTCTACTACTATCTCGATGCGACCCCCTCTCACAGTTACATGAAATATCTCTATAAATACCCTCAAAAAGCCTACCCCTACGAATGGCTTGTCGAAGAAAATGAAAAAAGAAACGCCCTCGCGCGCGAATTTGAAATCGTCGACACGGGGATCTTTAATGAGGATCGCTACTTTGATATTTTCATAGAGTATGCAAAGGCCGATCCGGAAGATCTTTGTATAAAAATTGAAGCCTTCAATCGGGGACCTGATCCGGCGCCGCTTCACATATTGCCGCAGCTCTGGTTTCGCAATCAGTGGGCTTGGGGCGCGCATAGATTGATCGTCCCCGACATCGCGCTCGACAAAGACGACAAGATCTGTTTAGTTGCGAATGATGATAAGCTCAATTCCCCCAAATATCTCCTGTTTGATTACCACCTGGGGGACCGGTACCTATATGGATCTCCCAACGGCTTTTCCTCTCCCCTCTTCACCCACAATGACACCAATTGCAAAGCCCTGTGGAATGAACCCAATGATGTGCCCTACGTCAAAGATGCCTTTCACCGCTATCTAATCAATAAAGAAAAGGGGGCCATCAATCCCAACCAAGTGGGGACAAAGGCCGCGCTTCACTATTTTTTCGCCTCTGTTCCTCCCGGTAAAAGCGTCACCGTTTTATTGCGCCTCGCTCCTGAAAAAAAGCGCTCGCCTCTCGAAGATGTTGAATCGGTGATTGCGCTAAGAAAAAAAGAGGCTGATCTCTTTTACAAGCAGATGCAGCCTGCGACAGCAACAGACGAAGAGAGAGAGATCCAGAGGCAAGCTTTAGCTGGGATGATCTGGAACAAACAGATTTACATTTATGATGTGAGCGCGTGGCTGCAGGGGGATAATCCGAATGATCCGCCGCCTGAATCGCACCGTTGGATCCGCAATGTTCACTGGCGCCACATCGTCTCCTATCGCATTTTTTCGATGCCTGACAAATGGGAATTTCCCTGGTTTGCCGCTTGGGATCTCACTTTTCACACCCATGCATTTGCCCTAATCGACATCGATTTTGCCAAACACCAGCTCTGGATGCTCCTTTTTGACCAATTCCAGCACCCAAATGGAGCCATTCCAGCCTACGAATGGGAATTTAGCGACGTGAACCCACCTGTTCAGGCCTGGGCTGTTTTAAAGATGTTTGAATATGAAAAAAAGAAATTCGGCAAAGAGGACTATCCCTTCTTAGAAAAGTGTTTTCACAAACTCCTCCTCAATTTTTCCTGGTGGATCAACAAGGTTGACAGTCTGGGAAATAACATTTTTGAGGGGGGCTTTTTGGGAATGGACAACATCGGGTTTATCGACCGTTCGCAAAAGCTGCCGGCGGGCTATCTTGTGGACCAAGCGGATGGAGCGGGCTGGATTTCTCTTCTCTGCCTCAACTTGATGCGCATTGCCCTCACACTAGCCAAGAGAAACCCGATTTATGAAGGGCTTGGCATCAAATTCTTCCAACACTTTGTCTATGTGACGGCCGCCATGCGGAAAGGCTACTGGCGTAATTATGACATGTGGAATGAGCAGGATGGCTTTTTCTACACTCACATACGTTATCCGGATGGCCATACTGAAGAAGTTCCCATACGGTCCCTTGTTGGGATTATCCCCTTCTTTGCCTGTGATTTTTGGGATGAAGAGGAGCTCAAGCAATTTCCCGAGTTTTATGATTCCTATCAATGGTTTATCCAAAAAAGGGGATATCTGACCAACAAGTGCATTCAGAAAATACCTCACGACAATGGAACGCACCATTTATTTGGCCTACTCAGCGCCCATGAAATTGAGAAGTTTTTGAAAAACATTTGGGACCCGAACGAATTCCGCTCTGATTATGGGCTTCGCAGTGTATCGAAGTATCATGAAAAGAACCCTGCAACGCAGCATGGCCTTTCTCTCAACTACGAGCCAGGCGAAGCCACGGAGAAGATCAAAGGGGGGAATTCGAACTGGCGGGGGCCCATCTGGTTTCCGATCAATTACTTCCTTGTGGAGACGCTCTATCGTCTTGGCCATGTATTCAAAGACGATATGAAAATCAAGGTGGGCAACGAACCAGAAGTCAATCTAACCCAAATGGCGCAATCCTATTCGCAGCGCCTCCTCAACATCTTTAAGCGGGATGCGAAAGGGAACCGGCCTGTTTTTGGTGATTATGAGAAGTTTCAGAAGGACCCTCATTTCAAAGACCATCTCTTTTTCTACGAGCATTTTCATGGGGACACTGGGCGCGGCCTTGGCGCCTCCCACCAAAACGGCTGGACGGGTCTCATCGCCAACCTCATCGACGAGCTCCGTAAGTAAGATGTCAAAACAAGAGGTCCGACTTACTAGTCAGGGGAGAGGCTCCCCCGAACCCCCCTCAGAAACCGATTTCGCAGAGGCAAAGCAAAACCCGAGACGCAGAGAGAGATCAAATTCGGGGAAAGTCTTCGGGCCGAGGCTGTGAAGAAATCAAAAAAACAGGATGCGGCTTGCAAGCTAAAGAAGGAAACAGGATCCGGCTCGCTGCGCGAGCCTAAAAGGATGATCCTCTCGCTTTGCGAGAGGGCAGGATACGCACGCTTCCGCGTGCTACAGGATCAAACAAGAACAAGGAAACCCCGGGCCCAGCCTTCGGCTGCTTCGTTCGCTTCGCGAGCCTGAGCGTTGCGTACGCGAAGCAGAAGCGCCGGGCGCGAACGAAGTGAGCGGCAACGCCGCAGGCGTTGTATCAGCCGAAGGCTGAAGCCCGGCGCTTGTCTTTCTTTATCCTGCAGCCCGCCATCAGGCGGGCGTATCTTGTAGGCTCGCGCATGCGAGCCGTCATCTTTAGGCTTGCGCAGCAAGCCGTTATCCTGTTCCTTTCTTTGTCATGCGAAACGCATCCTGCGCGTTGATCTGCCACGGTTCGCTGGATTTTTTCCATAAAACGAAACAGGCCGGGTTTTGCCCGGCCTGTCGAAATGAAAGAGCTTCGTCAGCTTTATGTTAGAAGGACAACATAAATGTAGCTGTCAAACCATGGACATACAAGTTGCCATTTGGGCTAAATGAATTGCCAAACATGGTTACGCTATTAAAGTGACGGAACATGTTCTGATCAAAGAACACTTGGAACTCATATCCCAGAGCAACATCTGTGTACCAGTTGTTGCAATCCCAGTAGGTTCCCCAGCCCAATCCCAATTCGAGATCGAGGTGAGTTCTGAGACAGTTGTAACGTTTTTGCTTTACTTTGAAGGGAGCTGAGCTAACAGTAGATGTAGCTACAGCAGTATGAGTTTCATGGAATGAGAGTCTGTTATATCTGGTGAACATAAGATCAGCTTCTCCGTTTCCGAAGAGTCTAAATCCAGAACCCAGCATCCAATGTGTATCTAAGCCAGTTTTAGCACCAACTGCCCAAGATGTAGATCTTGCTTTTACAGTTTGGTTGTCAATTGTTCCGATTCCAAGCGAAGCTGGACCAGAGGTATACTCGACAGTCACCTTCTGACGAATGAAAGCTGCTCTACCGCCAAAGTTTGGACGGAAAATCAGCTTGGTTCCTACATAGTACCATCTGCCGAGGTCGACATCGATGAGGTCCATGCGAAGGCGCCAGTCTTCATGAGCTGTGCCGTACACGTTTGCGCCAAGGAAGGCAGAAGAACCCCAAGTTGGGTGGATTTGTCCTACAGCGGGTCCATTAGAAAAGTGATGCTGTTTGGAATGGAACCATGTGTATTCAGCTTGCAGATCCCAGTTGTCATAATCTGAGTTCCAGCCAAAACCAACTTTAAAGCCAGGCTTATAATTGAAATCCATTCCAATCATAGATCCGTTAATTCCTGGTGTTACGAAGGAAACAACAGGCGTTCCTGGACCAGCAGCAGGTACAGTGAAGTTAGCAAGACCTAACTCCATGTTCTCCTGAATGGGTTGCCAATAGATGAAGCTTGCATCGAAATAAACATCCCATGGGCATCTTGTACGGACGACTGCAGGATAGTTATAGGCTGCGTTCAACACTGGCACTGGCCATGGTGGGCAACATGGGTTTGGGCATGGTGGCGGGCACAACTGCGTTGGTGGGCAGGGTTGTGGGCATGGTGTTGGGCAGCACTTTGGTTTGCACTCGGGCGCTGGGCATGGTGCGCATGGTTTTGGGCATGGCGCTGGGCAAGGTTTCTCACACTTTGGCGGGCATGGTTTCGGACAAGGATTACAAGAATCTTGGCCAAATACAGAAGTAGCAACGATAAGCGATGCTACCATCCATGGCTTAGTTTTTGTCAGTAAATTCAGCATTTTTTTGCTCTCCATTTTGGACGAATAGTTTGGTTTTTTTAGCTTTCGCTAAGATTTTTCGTAGCGTTGCCATCCGTATCTTCCCGAATCACACCTGTGAGAATACAATACTGCTGCAGGCGATTCAAGTTACATTTGGAATGTTAAACTTAAAAAGAAAATTAAATCAAGAAAAATGCACTACACGAATGACAGCACACACAAATTCATCCGCTTAAGTCAGTCCAATGAATGAATAAACCGATGCGTGGAAGGGGCTGATTTGTCTGATTTGCATGCAAAGAGATGTTCCAAAGATCAGAAAAATTCTCTTCTTCTTCCATTTCATCTTCGTTGCAATGTTCCCCGAAAAAAATAAATGGCGTTGAAAAGAAGATATTTTCTTGCAGCATCAAAATTCCCCATTGCCTGTTAATAACTTCCTCATAAACCGATGCAGTATGAGAAGCAATATTTTTCTCATCTCTCAAAAAATCAGTTTGTTAGCGCCAGTCTTTTCAGCAATTTCATATCTATGTTAAGGTTGCTCGCTAAGATTTAGGAGTTGCCAATGTTCCGATTTTTCGTTTTATTTCTTGTTCTTCTGATGGGTTGTCAGAAACACCCCTCGCCCACGCAATTACAAACGCTTCGGATCAATATTGGTTCTGATCCACAAACTCTAGACCCACGCAAAGCAAGAGATTTAACTGCCGTCACTCTCATGCATATGCTCTTCGAAGGGTTAACTCGGGTGTCCAAAGAGGGTTCCCTTGAGATGGCTTTAGCGCGCGAAGTAGAAATCTCTGAAAACGGGACGCAATATCTTTTCCACTTGCGCAAATCCTTTTGGTCAAATGGAGATCCTGTGACTGCTTTTGATTTTGCAGAGAGCTGGAAAACGATCCTAGATCCTCAATTTCCTTCAGATCTGGCCTATCAACTCTACAGTATCAAAAATGCGCGCAAGGCAAAATTGGGAGAAATGGATCTGGAGCAGGTGGGCATTCAAACTCCCGATCCCAATACTTTGATTGTTGAATTGGAACAGCCCATTCCCTATTTTCTCGAGCTGCTAGCGATGACTTCCTTTTTGCCCATACCGCATAAAATGGATATGGCCAATCCCAATTGGGCGAATCTTCCAGAAACCTACGTTTGCAATGGCCCATTTCTTCTTGAGTCGTGGAAACATTCAGATCAGATACGCGTAGTCAAAAATCCGCGCTATTGGCAAACAAAAAATGTGAGCCTAAATGGGATCGATCTTCTGATGATGCCGGGCGATACAGAAATGCGCATGTTTGAGGAGGGAAAACTCGATTGGGCTGGTTCTCCCCTTTCTACGATTCCTGTGGACGCTGTTCGCTCTTTGAGAGCCAGTCAGAAACTGCATATCAATCCCTTTTCAGCAACCTACTTTTATCGGGTCAACACGGCTGAAAAATTCAAAGAGAAAAAAAATCCGCTTAGCAATGCTCTGTTTCGAAAAGCTTTGGCCTTTTGCTTGAATCGCAAAGGGATTACGGAGCACATTTTACAAGGCGGTCAGATTCCAGCTAAAAGTCTAGTGCCTCCAGAGATGGGTCTTTCTGACAAAGGCTATTTCCACGACGATAATCGCCAGCGGGCTCATGCTCTTTTGATCGATGCTCTATTAGAACTCGACCTCACCATCGAAACTTTAGAACCGATTAAAATCAGCTATAGCAGCAGCGAACGGAATGCCGCCATTTCGCAGGCCATTCAAAAACAATGGGAAGAGGGTCTTGGCATTCGCGTTGAACTGGAAGCGGTTGAACCCAAAACCTATTTCCAACGAATTTCTCAAAAAGAATTCCAGCTAGCTGCAGGCTCTTGGACGGCCGACTTTAATGATCCCATTAACTTTCTTGAAGTATTTAAGTATAAAGATGCTAGCACCAACAATACGCAGTGGGAGAGCGCCAAATACATTGATCTTTTAAACCGCTCTGCTTTATGTAGGGATTCAGAAGAGAGAAAAGGGCTCTTGCGAGAGGCGGAGTTGATCTTAATGGAGCAAATGCCGATTATTCCTGTTTTCCATTTCGCTTTGAATTATTTGGAGCGTGATGGGCTTGAGGATGTGGCTTTGTCTCCTTTGGGCCAGATCGATTTCCGTTGGGCGCATTTTAACCCTTCAACCCCTCTCTGAAAGAGATCGATGCGTTGGTTGTTTTTTCTTCTTCCCCTTTTACTCACTGCGGGGACGAATGATGGCACGCTCCTATTGCATAATGATACGACGATCATTCTCACTGCTGTAATCCAAGCATCCGATGGGACCTACTTGGGCCAATTTACGGTCCAGCCGGCTCAACAGCGAAATTTTACCACGAATATGTCGACAACGGGTTATGTCCATCCGGGGACTCCCGATATTTCTCTCACGCCCTACACGGTCGTTTGGCAATGCCCATCGCAGGGGATCTATTCCATTTGCACAGGAGTCTCTCCTGGGGCCTATGTGAAGGCGAGTCTTTGCGATGGGGCCCACTTTTGCGCGCCGAAAAAAGAGCAAAAAGAGCCTCCCGCCTCCTCCTTGCAGCTGATCAAGTGATCAAACCAAGATCAATTCCTTGACGGGGATGTCCCAAGAATCGCGCGGCAGAAGTTCTTCGCACATTTGTTCCCGAAACCCGACTCCAATCGTAGGAATGGGTCCCGTTTGCGCTAGAAAGCGATCATAGAACCCCTTCCCGTATCCAAGTCGATAGAATTCCCGGTCAAAGCCAAGGGCTGGAACGAGGATACAATCAATCTCAGAAAGGGGAACGTGAATGAGAGAGTCGAGTTTGTAGGGGACAAGGCAGAGCCTCCCTTCCGCGGCTAAAAGCTGATTGAGGGGACTGAGATCAATTTCCGTTCCCATCGGCGAAAAAGAGAGGATGCGCCCTTTATTGAGGAGCTTTTCTTTCAAAAGCTGCGAGGCTTCCTCTCTTCTCTCTTTCGAGATGGCTTTTCTCCTTTCCAGGAGGATTTGTCGCCATTTAGTTTTCAGGTTCAACGGGTTTCCCCTTTTGGTAGACGACCTTTCTCAAGAATGTCCCAAATTCATCGAAAAGAGTCGCAACTCCATTGCCATTCACAATGGAAGAAACAGGTTCCGATTTATTCAGCTTAAAATATTGACCGCTGATTAAACGATCCTCAGCGTATTCTTCAACCATCATGAAAGAACCGTCTCGATACCAAGCCAGGGAGGGGCCCGACCGGACATTTCGAGTATATTCTCTTTGGCTTTGAAGATTTCCATTTGGATACCACGTTTTTGCACACCCCTGAATGGTATTGCCGCTCCAATTCACAGACATTTTAGGAATCGGCTTGGTGGTAGGGATCTCCACTTCAGATGAGAGATAGAATTCAACCTCTTCGCCCGATTTATTCCCGTTCCGAATGTGGAAAATTCGATGAGGTTCTCTCGATTTTGAAAACTTTTGAATCACCCCTTCCGGCTCCCCCATCTTGTGTTCGATGGTCGTGAGAAGGCCCATTTCAAAAATCGCTTGAAATCCCCCCCCGTTTTGCACTTCTGAAACAAGGTCTCCCTGTGCATCGTAGTAAGAGCCCGATAAGAGCCTCCCATCGGTGTATTCTTCAATTGAAGCCAGTTTGCCCGTTTCAAAAAATCGGAGGGTCTCTCCCCAACGAACCCCTTTTTGATACTTCGATTTGGATTTGAGGGTTCCTTCAGAGAAAAATTCAACAACCTCTCCTACAATCTGGTCATCAATAAAAGGAACTTCTCTCTCGGTTTGCCCGCTGGGATAGTAATAGATGCTGGTTCCATTGAGAACCCCTTTTTCATAGGGAATGAGCGCGATTAAATTTCCCATTTCGTCCCAAACTTGACTAGCCCCCTCAAAAAGCCAGTCCCGTTGCGCCCCTCCCGTTACATCGGCGGTTCCTCCAATCACATTCGCTTCAATTCGGATCTGCCCATTGGGATACCACTCCCGATAGGCCCCGTGAGCGCGCATTTCTTTCGCTTCCAGATATTGGGAAAGCATGCCGTTTGCGTGGTAAGTTGTGATTTTGGAGTGATTTTTCCCTCCCAATTTGTAGACGCGAAGCACCTTTTTGTAAGGTTGGGAAGTTAAAAAGTCGATCTTTTCATAGGCGGTGATCCGGTCGGGATTGCTGACAGTCTCTGTAAGACCGTTTCTATCCTGAATTTGAATCAGAGAGAGAGGATCGGGAAGATTTGCATGATGGCAGCCGGCCAATGCAAAAAGGCAAAAGATAAAAATGTGCTTCATGATTTTAAAAATTCCCTCTTAAGAAGATCCATTTCCACTTCAAACACCTCGGTTTGAAGAGACGTTTCTTGTTTTTTTAACCGAAAATCTTTGATGAGAATCTGCGGACTATTTGGAGATGGGACATAGGGGCCAACGGGAACATCTTCCAGCAGCGACAAGATTTTTTGCAGATCATTTTCATCCATTTGAACAGGAGAGCGCTGCTTCTCATCTACCTCTTTGATTTGAGAAGAGTTGTGAATATTTTCCTCAATGAAGGTGAGCCGATTGTCCTCTATGAAAGCCAATCTGTCTCTGAATGCTTGATGATTGGGAAAGGCCGGGTGGTAAAGCAAGGCATCCAAATGTTGTTTTTCCTTTTGCAAGAAGGCAAACGCCTCGATTTTTTGGTCGAGAAAATAGGGGTCAGCCTGAGAATAGCGGTGTAAGAAACGCTCCCTTCTCTCTTTTCTTTCGAAGCTCAGTTTTTCCTTGCGAGCCGCTTTTGCAAATCGCTGTTGAAGATCTTGAAGCTGGCTATATTCGAGATAGAGAAAAAGAACGGCCCCGAGCAGGGGAAACGCGGCCAAAACAAAAAAGAAGACGGGTCTCATTCGAGAAAAAAAGAATTTTCCCATTTGTTCAAGGAACATAAGGACTCCGATTTTTTAAGAAAAAAGAAGTTCTATAGCTATCTTGCAAAGCGTCCCAAGCGATTTCTAAGTTCGGATTGACAAAGCTATCCCCAGAACGGAGCGCTTCATGGAATTTGCGCGCATTCTTGGCGCTTTTAAACCGGAATTCAAGCTCCACCTTGGCTGAATAGGGTTCTTTGGGAGAATCGATTTTTGGCAAAGTCACTAACTGATACCGGAGTTCTCGAATGTCGATGGGATCTCCCTCTTGTTTCAATTCAGTGAGAAGTGGATGGGAAGAGATCCAGGAAAAAACTTCAGCCGCTCTAGGCGATTGAAGGATGTAGGGGTATTCTTTGTTATTTTTTTCAATGGCTGCAATCCACTCATCGATTTTTGCCTCCACGTCTCCCTCACCGGTCATTTGCAGCGAATGGAGCATCTCCGCTTTTTGGCCATTCGACACCCAAAACCCAAATCCCAAAAGAGAGGCAGATAAAAGGAGCGAGGCGCTCAGGATCGACAGAGCAAAAAAGCCAAGGCGTTTCCAATTTTTTCGAGGGAAAAATTCTTCCTTCAGCAGTTGCAATGGGCGGGATGCCGTTTGCTCTAGAGCAAGACCCAGACTTACGGCAAATTTTTGTTCCTCTAAAGTGAGCGGATGGCCGGAGTCTTCGAGGAGGAACTCTTTGAGGTGGATAAATGCATCTGTCCTTCCTGTAAAAATCACAGCCCTTTTTTCCCCCCGAGTCATTGAGAAGAGAACTTTGCCTATAGTTTGCCTAAGTTCATTGAGATTCGAAGTCAAATGGGGGTTCAAGCCCGATTTCAGCAACAGCAAATCGATCTGTTTTGCGGCTCCCTCAATCTCCTTTTTTAATAGGATCTTCTTTCGGTCGTCAAAAAGAGCAGCTAACAGCGACTCAACGCCTCCTGCAATGCTATGAGCCTTTTTCAATTCTCCCTTTTCCATCAAAGCGCAGGTGAATTCGCTCGAACCCAAATGGATTATGAAAGCATCTGAAATGGAGGGAAATTTCCAGCGGACAAAATGGCAAAGTCCCAATGGGATTGCGCTCACGCAATCGAGGTCGATCCCCACTTTTTCCAGCTGATCCAGATGACTTCTCAAAGCCTCTCGGGGAACAGTAAACAATAGGGCTTCCGTATTTCCCTTCTCCTTTTTCTGAAGGAGTGGGACGGTCAGAATGTCGGTCGGATTGAAATGGGTGATTGCTTCAGACTGGAAGCGGAGCGCCTCCTCAACATGGCTGGCAATCTTCAGCTCCATCGGCCGAATCAAAAAATCTTTTGGCGACAGGCCGCTCGTAATGTAAAGCCGCAATACACAACCCCAAAAATCGAAGCGATTTTCGGGGACCCCGCTGGTAATGTAAAGCCGCTTTACATTTGGATTGGCCTCCCCGGAAAGCGTCTCGGCCTTGAGCGAAACCACTTCGGTACCTTGACGGGTTTTCCTTATCAAGGCGCCGTAGATAAAAGGCGGGTCGAGGTGGATTCCTAATATATGCATGCAATCACTTTACCAGAGCATGACGAAAATGGGAAATACCCTTAATATAGGAGTCCATGAGCTTGGCCTATATTGTACATATTCTTTTTGTAGCCTACACGGTGCTTCTCTTTGTGAGGATCGTCACTTCCTGGTTTCCCCATTGGCAAGCGCACCATCTCGTCCGCTTTGTATCCTTTTACACGGACCCGTACCTCAACCTTTTCCGCCGCCTTCTTCCCCCTTTGGGCGGGGTTTTAGACATTAGCCCCATTCTGGGCTTTTTTGTGTTGCGCATTCTTGAAATGATTCTACTGAGTTTACTCCAATGACCCCTTTTTTCATTGGGAAAGCCAAATTGCCCAACAAAGTTCTTTACGCGCCATTAGCCGGGTGCTCTGACCTCCCTTTTCGAAAAATGTCTTGCCGCTACCGTCCTGGCATTGTCTATTGTGAAATGGTCAAAATCGACGCCCTCATCCGGCACGACCCCAACACCTACCGCCTTCTCGACTACGAATCGGACATGCACCCCATCGGGGCCCAACTTTGCGGAAGCAAGCCCAAAATCGCCGCCGCCGCCGCCCGCATTGTCGAGGACCTCGGCTTCGACGTCATTGATTTCAACTGTGGCTGTCCCGTCGATAAAGTCACCAAAGATGGAAGCGGATCTGGGATGCTCAAAACCCCTGAACTCATTGGGGAGACCCTTTCTGCCATCATTGCGGCGGTCAAAATCCCCGTAACCGTCAAAATCCGCGCCGGCTGGGATGAAAAAAGCATCAATGCCGTTGAGATTACCCGCATTGCTGAGCGAGCCGGCGCCAAAGCCATCGCCATCCATGGCCGTACCCGTGAGCAAGGCTACAAAGGACGCGCCAACTGGGATTACATTAAGGCCTGCAAAGAGGCGGCCAAAGAAATTCTTGTCATAGGCAATGGGGATGTATTCGACGTCGAAAGCGCTCTTCGGATGTTTGACTATACCCGGTGCGATGCCGTTCTCGTCTCAAGAGGGACCATGGGGCAGCCCTGGATTGCCTCGGACATTCTTCGCGCCCTCGACGGGCTCCCCGTCCCCAAGCGATCGGTCCACGACCTAAAAGCCAGCCTCCTGGAACATTTTGAATGCATCATCCGCTATCAACCAGAAAGGCAATCGCTCCTCGATATGCGCCGTGTGGGCTGCTGGTACCTAAAACGGCTCCAAGGCGTTAAGGAGCTGCGTGTTCAGCTCAATAAGTCCCTCTCTACCTCTGAAGTTTTTCAACACCTTGAAAAATTTACCTGGGAAGCGATAGAACTCAATCGGGAACCCATTTTTGCGGCAGAAGAGTGATGCAAGAGGCTATTCGAAGTCCGTTAGATCATCCAATCGTTCTTCGAAGATCTTCAACAATCGATTGATATTTTCTTTTGTATCGGCGGCCTCTGCCGCTTTTTTCTTTCTCTTCTTCTTATTCAACCAGGAGATAAATTCTTCATTGCCCATTACTTTGGCTTCATGCGATTTAGCATGGCGAGCCAGTCCCTGGTCATTCGTAACAACAACGATCTGTTTTGGATGGGCCGAGCCTTCAATTTGCTCGACGATATATTCATCGGCGCTCTGCCCTTTTGGAGCGTAGGCCACGATCAATGGACTTGGATAGGAGAGGCCGCTCTCTTCGCCCCGTCTATGAGCTCCATCGAAGACGAGCATCCCCGAAATTTTTCTCTTTGAGAATTTTTTCTGAAGAGTAGCGATCACCTTTTGTCTCACCGTTTGAAGGCTCTCCTTCGATTCGATTAGGCTAAAGATCAAGTTGTAGCCATCGATCAAGTAGTGCATCAAACGCTCATCAGAGACTCGAGCGACGAGAGGATTTTATCCAGGGCTTTTCTTCTATGAGAAATCCGGTTTTTCACCGACTCTCCCAATTCAGCAAAAGTTTTGCTGTAGCCATGTTTAACAAAGAGAGGATCGTAGCCAAAACCGCCCCCGCCCCGATCTTTTGTCAAAAGCACACCCTCGCAAGTGCCCTTCACACATTTCTTCAACCCTGCGGGCGAAGCCAGAGCAATTGAGCACTCGAAAAAGGCTTGCCGGTCCTCTTCCATCAGATGCTGCATCTCTTCGAGCAGCTTCTTCCGGTTTTCCAAATCGGTCGCATCGTTGCCCGCATACCTTGCTGAAAAGACACCTGGCGCTCCGCTCAAAGCAGGCACAACCAAGCCCGAGTCATCGGCCAGAACCCATCGATTCAACACTTTCGCAGCATGAACAGCCTTCGTCGTAGCATTTTCCTCAAAAGTCTTCCCCGCTTCTTCAGCCGGAACATATTCGGGAAAATCGGACAAACTAAACAAATCAAATCTGCCCAATGACTTGAGCATGGTGCGAAATTCCCGCACTTTATGGATATTTGTGCTGGCAATGACGAGTTCAATGGGCGGCGCTGGACTGTTTTTCGAAGAAGACATACCCCCACAATAATGAATCGATTTTTTCTAATCAAAGCAAATTCCAGCGGCGGGAGGAAAGGTTGCCATTGCTCGTGACTGTCTATCTTACGACTCGGACTCAGAGAGAGAGGACTCAGGAAAGTGAGCAATATTGACTTGATTATAGGTGCGTTATATAGCTCTGATTTATGGGTGTCAAGCCATTCCAGATTCATATTGAGGACAGGGAGCTGAAGGATCTCCAAGAACGGCTCCAGAGGACCCGTTGGCCGGATGAAGTTCAGGGCGCAGGGTGGGAGTATGGAGCTGAGTTGGCCTATATCAAGAAATTGATTGAATATTGGAAAACTGAATATGATTGGCGCGCAACAGAAAAAAAGCTGAATGCTTACAGACAATTTCGTGTAAATATCGATGGGTTGAATCTCCATTTCATTCATGAAAAAGGGAAAGGGAAAAATCCATTCCCTCTGATTATGACCCATGGCTGGCCTAGTTCGTTTGTTGAATTGGTGAAATTGATTCCCCTATTGACCGATCCAGCCAATCACGGTGGAG
Organism: uncultured bacterium; assembly: GCA_964458995.1. Taxonomy (GTDB): domain Bacteria; phylum Chlamydiota; class Chlamydiia; order Chlamydiales; family SM23-39; genus REEB52. The sequence goes on from CAYWKW010000001.1 coordinate 15,406, forward strand.
ATCCGGATGATTCCTTTGATGTCGTGATTCCTTCTTTGCCCGGCTTTGGATTCTCCGATCGATTCACAAATCGGGGAGGGAATGTTTTTAAAATCGCCGACTTGTGGCAAAAGTTGATGACCCAATCCTTGGGATATCGTCGATTTGGCGCACAGGGAAGTGATTGGGGCGTTAGCATTTCCGCCCGTTTGGGATTTGCTTACCCCGATCAAGTATCGGGGATCCACGTGACGACTTTAACGGGAGGAACGCCCCAAATGCCCTACCCGAATACCCGCAAGTTATCGAAGAGTGAGGAGGAGATGATTGAGCGGCGAGATCGTTGGCGGGAAGTACATGGAGGATATGCTCATGTACAGCGAAGGGAACCCCAAACCTATGCCTATGGTCTCAATGATTCGCCCGCAGGACTTGCGGCTCTATTGGTGGATAAGTTTCGAAGCTGGAGCGATTGCGGCGGAAATGTAGAAATGCGCTTTACCAAAGATGAACTGCTCACAAATATCGCTATTTACTGGTTTACCCAAACGATTCATTCTTCGATGCGCATCTACTTCGAACACAATCAAAGTCCATGGATTCTCGGGCCGGAAGAAAAGATCCAAGTCCCCTGCGCAGTCGTTTCATTTCCCAAAGAGATGAACCGCCCACTTCGAGAGTGGGCTGATCGATATTACAATGTTCAGAGATGGACCGAATTTTCTTCTGGTGGACACTTTCCTGCCTATGAGGAACCCCAGTTATTGGCTGCAGACATCCGCGCATTTTTCCACCGGTGAGGCAGCAGGGAGTGCCAGATGTTCTTTTTCTGATGGCGGCATGGACACTAATCGAGAAGTCATAAAATCTCCACGATCACATCTGTCATAACTGGATGGATATGATAAGTATCCATTTGAAAGAGATTCGGTTCGTCCAACACAACAGCCTGATATTCTGGAGTTTGATAAGCTTTTTGTTGATCTGTCGCGGATCGGAACCACAATTCTGCAATCCCGTCAATGGGATCATCTACTCCAGCTGGAGAATGGACATGATATTGCACATATTTTAGAAGGCCGGGAATCTTGGAAATCAGTGGTCCATGAACTGTTTTCCAATAATTTCTAAAGTCTGTAACACTCATTCCTGGTTTGCGCCTGAGAATCACGAAACGTTTGATCATTACCGCACTTTCCTACTATACCGGATAATCAATGGATAGCGTTCCATTGAATGGATCTCTTTTTTAAGTGCCTAACATTATATATCCTAATATTATGTTGCAAAACATAATGTTTTCTGCACAACAATTTTCTCGCTGAAAAACCCAAACAGCCCTCTCTTCCCCCCGATGTCCGCATCATTGATGATAAAGAGGTCATCGCCGCTTTGCGCTAAAATTTTTATTTGTCTTAAAAATTATTTTTGCTAATCTTCTCGGCTCTTCAACGAGGAGATTCTTATGTCAATTGATGCAATCAGCGACTTTGACCCTCTTTCCGAGTGGTTACGAAGCGAAGAGGCGGGCTCTCTGCAAAAGCAACTGGAAGAAAAAATTATTCGACTTCTTTTCAACCAGAGCGAGCCCCACTTTTTGCAGATGGCGGCGCAACTCGCCTGGATTGGCGCACGTCCTGAAAACCGGCCTGCGATTCTCAAGGAGGTCATTCAGCTCTCTCTAGATTCCATCGACCCGTGTAAATGCCGATTTCTGAAGGCGCTAAACAAAGTTGGCCACTTTTTTGTGGAGCACAAAACTGAAATCCTCGTTGGGATTGCCGTTGCAGCCACTGGACTCGGCCTAGCTGTTGCAACGGGGTATGCCATCGGTGTAAACGTTTGCGGAGTGGCTGTTGCGGGAGCAGGAGCCGTAATCGACCTGAGCAAGGAGGAAAAGCCGCCCATTCCTCCGGTTCCGCCGCTCAGCTCGAAAGCAGAGATCGACCACTATCGGCAAGGCCTGCCCACTTATCAACCGCAGCTCAATCTTCCCCCTTCCTCGACAGATCTTTGGGTCACTTCGGAGGGCATTCGGGTCAACGGCCAATTTTATCCAAACGAACTGCTGAACCAATCCCACTTTGCCGACACCTACAAAGAGCTTTACCCCACCTTCCCTCCATTGACCGTAACGCCATCGGAACTGCCCTTGAATAATACCACCACCCTTCCCCCATCGCCATCAACGGAGAAACCCGTTGAAACAAATCCCTTTCCTGCCCCAAATATTCCATCCCATGAAATTCCCCCTGTCATCAGCAGCCGCTACACTCTTTCAGGCACGAAAAACTTCTCGGGTTACATAGGTTGGATGAATGGGATTAACAACACTTTTGAAGAATCGAAAACCAGCGGCCTATACCTTCAGGGCTTGGCAGGGGGCCACGCCATTAATGGAATCTACAACTGCTCACATACTCCGCTGGTGGATCTCGTTGAAGCGGGCCTCTTAAATCATCACGGTTCCTCACCCATAACGGCGAATCTATTGAGGAAAGAGTGGACTGTTTTCCATGAAACGCACGCAGACAAGCCCAACGACAAGTTGCTCTGGGTTTGCCATAGTCAAGGGGCGCTTCATGTCAGAAACGCGCTCCTCAATTTGCCTCCCGAAATCCGCAACCGAGTGATTGTGATCGCGATCGCCCCAGCTGCGGTAGTGCCTAAAAGCCTTTGCTTTAAGTCGTACAATTTCGCAAGTGAAAAAGACATTGTCTACAGGTTCGAACCGGCGCCTCCTTCAGAATGTCGTGTAGTCGATGGTGTAGGAATCCCTCGAGTAGATCCTCTCCCCGACTATAGGGATGAGCTGATCATTCTACCAGCCCATCCTGGAGCTACAGGCATCGATCATGAATTTCAAAGTCTGACTTATCAACCGTCTTTAAATAAGATAATTGACAAGTATTTGAAACAGAATGGAGAATATCTCCCAGAAGATAAAGGAAAAGACTGATAATGAAACCATGGATCTTTCTCTTGGCGATTTTGATGGCGGCTTGTCATCAATCAGGCATGCTCGATAGAAAAACAGTAGATAAAGAAAAAATCGCTGACATGGTTTTGGGAAAAGTGGCTTATCAGATGAAACAAGAGGCGAACTTACGTCCTTGTGGAACTATGGGACAAATGATGAATGAAATACAACGCTTGGGATTAGATTTTTTTTATTTCCAACCTGTAGACATAGTGCAAGGACGTAGATTGGCTGTTCAAGCAGTGGGGGCTATGCTCAACGAAATCAATCAGGAGCCACGCATCCGCCCCTATTTGATTCGCTATCCATTTCAACCTCGTAACGTTGAGATTACAATTTTTCTACGCAATCCTGACAATTCTGACCCGCCTCAAGATGCTTTGCAAGTGATTGATGCCAGTGAAGGGGTGATCCTCTATCAAATACACAATCCTTCTGAAACAGGATACAATTTCGTTACAATCTATAAAGAAACCTATCAAGAAGCTTTAGATAGACTGGCCGACCCATCATTGCCTTTGGCTCAATTTGAGCCAGAGCCTGATGAGCTAAGTCCCGAGGAGTGGGCCAGGCTGCGTCGAAATATCGGCTTTGTGTCCGACGATGGGGCTGTTTACCATCTTGGAGAAGACGGAAAATGGGTAAAAAATTCTCAATAGTTTGGATCTTTCTTTTGGCTAGTTTAGTAGTTGGCTGTAGTCGAACACTCCCCCCAGACCTAAGGATAAGTGAAAAGCAAAAGCTGGCTAATGAAGTCAGAAGAAAAGTTGCAAAACAAATGAAACAAGAGGCGAATTTACGTCCCTGCGGAACTATGGGGCAAATGATGAACGAGATCGAAGTTTTAGGATTAAGTTTCTTTTACTTTCAGCCTGTAGATATCGCAGAAGGACGTAAATTGGCTGTTCAAGCAGTGGAGGCCATGCTCAAGGAAATCAATCAGGAACCACGCATCCGCCCCTATTTGGTTCGCTATCCATTCCAACCTCGTAACGTTCAGATTACAATCCACTTGCGAAATCCAGACAATTCAGAGCCACCTCAGGAAGCTCTCCAAGTTGTCAGAGCAAGTGAGGGCATGCTTCGTTACAAAATAGACGATTCGACGAGAAATGGGTTAATCACAATCTACAAAGAAACGTATCAGGAGGCTTTGGATAGACTGGCAGACCCATCGCTGCCTTTGGTCTCCTTTGAACCAGATCGCAAAAAGCTAAGTCCGGAGGAGTGGGCCAGGCTGCGTCGAAATATCGGCTTTGTGTCCGACGATGGGGCTGTTTACCATCTTGGAGAAGACGGAAAATGGGTAAAAAATCCTCAATAGTTTGGATCTTTCTTTTGGCTAGTTTAGTAGTTGGCTGTAGTCAAACACTTCCTCCGGATGTGAGGGTAAGTGAAAAACAAAAGTTGGCGAATGAAGTCAGAAGAAAAGTTGCAAGACAAATGAAACAAGAGGCGAATTTACGTCCCTGCGGAACCGTGGGGCAAATGATGAATGAGATCGAAGTTTTGGGATTAAGTTTTTTTTACTTCCAGCCTGTTAATATCGCAGAGGGACGAAAATTAGCTATTCAAGCAGTGGAGGCAATGCTTAAAGAAATCAATCAGGAACCACGCATCCATCCTTATTTGATTTATTATCCTTTTGAACCTCAAAATGTCGAGATTACAATCTTTTTGCGCAACTCGGACAATTCAGATCTGCCCCAAGACGCTTTGCAGATTATTGTTGCCAGCGAAGGATCTTTACGTTTTAAAATCAACCATCCTGCCAATGGGGGACTTCTGACGATCTATAAAGAAACGTATCAGGAGGCTTTGGATAGACTGGCAGATTCATCGCTCCCTTTGGTCCCCTTTGAACCAGATCGCAAAAAGTTAAGTCCGGAAGAATGGGCCAGGCTGCGTCAAAATATCGGCTTTACATCCGACGACGGGTCTGTTTACCACCTCGGAGAAGATGGGGGTTGGGTAAAAAATCCCCAATAATTGGGGTCTCTTTTTTAAGTGCCTAACATTATACATCCTAACATTATGTTGCAAAACATAATGTTTTATTGCATAATAATGGACAGAAGGGAGGCCTTATGAAATTCGTCAATCGCCATAAAGAGCTGAGACGGCTGGAGCGATTGTTTCGGTCCCGTAAAGCAGGGTTGGCCGTCATTTGGGGCCGGAGGCGCGTAGGTAAGACTCGCCTTTTGTTAGAGTGGACAGAAAAAAGCAAGGGCGTCTACTTCGTAGCGGATGAATCATCCCCTTCGATACAGAGGAAATTCTTTGCTCTGGCTCTAGAGCAGGCTTTGCCAAGATTTTCAGATGCAGAATATCCTGATTGGCAATCCTTGTTCATAAGATTGGCCCGCGATGCCCGCCAAGCAAAATGGAGGGGACCTATTGTGATTGACGAGCTGCCCTATTTAATTTCTGGGTCCCCGGAACTTTCGAGCATCCTGCAAAAATTTGTCGACCATGAGGCGAAAAAAGCCAACCTTGTCTTAGTGCTTTGCGGGTCTTCCCGACGGATGATGCAGGGCGCTATTTTAGATGAGTCAGCGCCCCTTTATGGAAGAGCAGATGAACTGATCAAGCTGCAACCGATAGCGATTGGTTACATGAAAGAGGCTTTAAAGCTGAAAACTCCAAGGGCTATTGTGGAAGCCTACGCCATTTGGGGGGGAATTCCCCGCTATTGGGATTTGGCAAGCAAAGTGGATAGCAATTTGCATGAAACCATCGATCGACTGGTTCTCGATCCGATGAGTCCCTTAAACGAAGAGCCGCAGCGCCTTCTCTATGAAGAATCTCCTCCTGCTATCCACCTCAAACCTATTTTGGATGCGATTGGGCTGGGAGCGAATCGTCTCTCCGAGGTAGCGAGCCGTATGGGAGAGCCCGCCACAGCTCTCGGTCGACCGATTGAGCGATTGATTGAGCTAGATCTCATCCAACGGGAAGTTCCTTATGGAATGGATTTGGAAAACTCCAAAAAAACGCTCTATAAGATCAAGGACCCCTTCCTCCGGTTTTGGTTCAAGGTGGTTGCTTCCAGACGCAGCCTTTTTTCTCAAGTTTCTCCATCTGTTCGGCATCAATGGCTCAAGGAGGAGCTCCCTGGTCTATTCGCTACAGCCTGGGAAGAACTTTGCCGTGCCGCCGTCCCCATTCTTTCAGAGGGCTGGGAAGCGATTCACGAGCCAGCCGGACGCTTTTGGCAAGGACAAGGCCCCGAATGGGACATCCTATCTCAATCTCCCGATGGTCGCTATTTTCTGATTGGTGAAGCAAAGTGGATAGAGAAAAAGCCATCTGCTCAATGGATACGAAAAACCATTCAAGAGCTGAAAAACAAAGGCATACCTCCCATCAAACGGCATCCTCATGCTCATCTTCACTATGTCCTTTTTCTCCCCGAAAAACCCAAACAGCTCTCTCTTCCCCCCGATGTCCGCATCATCGATGCTAAAGCGGTCATCGCTGCCTTGCGCTAAGAATAAAATTTTTGCTAATCTCCTCGGCTCCTTCATTATCGGCAAGGTCTGCCCACTTATCAATCGTCTTTAAATAAGGTAATTGACAAGTATTTGAAACAGAAATGAGAATATCTTCCAAAAGAAAAAGGAAGAAAAAAATAATGAAACTGAGTGTCCTTCTTTTGGCTATTTTGATGATGGCCTGTAGTCAAACACTTCCTCCTGATTTAAGGGTAAGTGAGAAACAGAAGCTGGCGAATGAAGTCAGAAGAAAAGTTGCAAAACAAATGAAACAAGAGGCGAATTTACGTCCCTGCGGAACTATGGGGCAAATGATGAACGAGATCGAAGTTTTAGGATTAAGTTTCTTTTACTTTCAGCCTGTAGATATCGCAGAAGGACGTAAATTGGCTGTTCAAGCAGTGGAGGCCATGCTCAAGGAAATCAATCAGGAACCACGCATCCGCCCCTATTTGGTTCGCTATCCATTCCAACCTCGTAACGTTCAGATTACAATCCACTTGCGAAATCCAGACAATTCAGAGCCACCTCAGGAAGCTCTCCAAGTTGTCAGAGCAAGTGAGGGCATGCTTCGTTACAAAATAGACGATTCGACGAGAAATGGGTTAATCACAATCTACAAAGAAACGTATCAGGAGGCTTTGGATAGACTGGCGGATACATCGCTGCCTTTGGTCCCCTTTGAACCAGATCGCAAAAAGTTAAGTCCGGAGGAGTGGGCCAGGCTGCGACGAAATATCGGCTTTGTGTCCGACGATGGGTCCATTTACCACCTAGGGGAGAATGGGAGCTGGATAAAAAATCCTCAATAGTGCGGCCCTTTCCTACTTTTTTTGGTCAAAGTAGTTATCGATATCCGTGACCTTAAAGTTCTCCCCCTGAAACTCAAACTTTTCTCCAATCGAGCGCCCCTTCATGGCTTGCGCAAGCTTGGATTGGAAGGAGAGAATGTGCTTCTCAGGATCAGCATCCCAGGGACCAAGGAGGGTGAAACGGAGATGTTCGCCCTTGGAATCTTGGCAGTGGACAACGGAACCAACCGTTACTTCGTCCGTTGAAACATCTTCCGGTCTTAGGATGCGGGCACGGGCAATCTGATCGGAAAGAAACTTGAGCTCGGACTGAAGCCGGTCGCGCCGCTCCAGCGCAGCTTTAAATTCGGCGTTTTCACGCAGGTCCCCGAGAGCTCGGGCCGCTTCGATCTCTTTCGCGTTGTTGACGGTCTCTACGGTGGCTATCTGCTGAATGCGAAATTGAGTCTTTTGATAGCCCTCTTGCGTGGTCCAGATTACGTTCTCCTCTAGGCCAGAATGATCTTTCTCTTTTCTCAAACGAGTCAAAGAGGGATACACTACTTCCGCAAGTGAATGGAGAATCTTAATATCGTGATCGGTGAGAGAACCACATTTGGTTGATAGAAGGAGATATTCTTTGACCTCATCGATGCTCGATTGCTGCATGATATCACGAACAATCTTGTAGCGGTCCGAAGTGAGGAGCGAGATGATCTTTTTGGCCAGGTCGCGGTGCTGAGGCTTCTGCTCGACAAAGTCTAAGATGATTAACAGGCCTTCAAAAAACCGGTTTTTCCCCTGAGCGTCAGAGAAGGGCAGCTTGGACTTTTTATCGATGATTTTTTGGAAATACCAAACAAAAACTTCAGGGAAAGAGAGGGGATGAATGAGGAGAGAATTGAGCTTTTGTTTCAAAACTTCTTTTGTTTGAGAAGTATCGAGCTCGCCTAAAATAAAGTCCCTCAGAAGGTTCTGATCAACAGTAAAGAGAAGGTCTAAATAGGTCTCTTGCCAATCCTTACGAAGCTTTTTGACTTGCTGCAAGGTTCTCTTCTGAAACCCCATCACTTCAATCGAGCGGATGACATCGGGAGCCGTCTGTAAATGGGCGACCATCTCTGAAATCTGATCGTTCACTTTGGCAACGCCAAGATCTTCTAAGAAAAACAAAACTTGAAGTTTCTGGCTGTCAATCAGCTGTTCTTGAGCCAAGACTTCTTTAAAACGGGCTTCAAGAGAGGTCTTGAATTCGACGTTTTTCAAAGTTTCTGGGAAGTCGCGCAAGAATGCGTAAACCATTTGAATGGTTGCATTGACGCTGGGTTTGGCTTCCAGAGCTTTATGCAATGCAACTTCGTGAGGAACGTCTTCTAAAAGCAACCGGAATGGATCCTTTAGCTCTTTGGGACTTTCAATTTTTGTATCTTTCTTTAACTTCGCACGGGCGGTTTGCCACCAGCGATTCCAATCGTCTGTGGGAATCACGAGATCGCAAAGCTCTTCTTTGATTTCAGCCGCCGTTTTGGGCCCTAAATCAGAGAGCATCATGCGGATGACTTCGCTCGGACTTTCTCTGGCTTCTTTCTCCAAAGCATCGGGTTCGCCAAAGCGGCGAGAATAAAAGTGTTTAGGCGTTAAAGGAATTAGAGTCTTAAAGGCTTTTTCAAAAGAGAAGTGTTGAGGACCGATCACATATTCGAATTCAAGGGTCAATTCCTCGCGCACCAAAGAAACTTCGATGATTTCTCCCGTGCCCCATCCCCCCGTATGAAATACGTAGTTCCCTTTTTTCATGTGGGTTAGAAGTTCGAAATTGCGAATCGCCGACTGAAATCTCTCTCGATTGCGAAGACCAATCAGCCGCAGCTTTTCAGATAAAAGAGGATCGGTCCCATTCAGATTTTTTAAGTATTCGGTGGCCAAGTCCGCTAGCTCTTCACTATTAGACGTCTCTAAATCGAAAACCAAACGCAAGACCCCGTGCGCGAGAGAAAGGTCTTTAAGTTCTCTCCACAAAGGAAGAATCCGTTCGACATGAACACCAAAAGGTTTTGCTAAATCGGAAGCTTTAACGCTTTCCAAAACAGCGATCATTTCTTCCCCATCAGGCTGATCGCCGTAGCAATACTCTTCCCAGATCTTTAGGAACCCGGGATAATCATTATTTTGTATTCGATCGCGAAAATCTTTTAAATAAGCCATGCACCTTTTCCAAAATAGCGAAAGTTACTCCCAGCGAGTATAGGGCAGAGTTGAAATAATCTTCAATGAAGCTTTATCATTTGCGAAAAAAAGATCGATTCTGCCGCCAAATCTTTCTTGAAAGAAAACTATAACCCGCCTACCCTTTCCCATCGGTGAGCCAACCCTAATGAAGTTTCTGGTCCTCTTTTTTCTTCCCTTAGCCCTTCTAGCCGAAGATTCTCTTTGCCTTTGCGAATCTCCCGCGGAGCAGCTCTTCCGCGATTTAGAATTGGTTCACGAGATCGACCAAAAAATTCACGACCGGCTGCCGCTGATTATCAACTATCAGCTGCAGGGCGGCTATTTTACCATGCCCTCCGCACGCAGTTATGATGCGGGCATTTTCGGATTTGGCTTTGCCTACGTCCCCCCCTATCACCTCTGGAGTTTAGGGTTTCAATTCTTTGATCATATCGAAACCACAGGCAACTACTGGGTCTTTAAGGGGGTTCCCGACGGGATTTTTGGCCATTTGGGCTTTGGCGATTCGGCAGAAAGGGCTGCCAATATAAAATTTATTCTACTACGCAAGCAAGACGGTTTTCCCCTCATCCCCAATTTTGCTTTTGGATGGAATGATTTCATGGGGACCTGCCGTTTTCGCTCTTTTTACGTCGCAGCGACGCAAGAGTTCTTGCGCTACAATTTTGAAGCCACGTTTGGGTGGGGCAATGGCCGCATTCGAGGCTTTTACGGAGGCCTTGCTTGGACCCCGTTTCACAAATTCGACAATGTTTTTTTAAAAAATCTCTCCCTGGTCGCTGAATATGACGCCAATGACTATAGGCGCCACATTCATGAGCACGCCAGGGGCCGCCAAGTCAATAGCCGCATCAATGCGGGCCTGCAACTCAAACTTTGGGATTTTTTCCGCCTCTCCGCCAGCTCTCTGAGAGGCAACGATTGGGCTGCCAGCGTCGCCATGAATTACAATTTAGGTGCAACCCAAGGAGTATTTGCTAAAATCAAGGATCCGGCCCCCTATTGCGCCCCTGTTGACTTGCAGCCCATCGGCCTCATTCGGAGCCGAGAGGAGCTCGCCCAAGAATTCGCCTATGCCCTTCAAGAGCAGGGGTTTGATCTCTATAGTCTCTATTTTGTCCCTGGCGACTGCGGCGAGGACCATCTCTGGATGAAGGTCGTCAATGTCCGCTATCGGGAAGAAGAGGAGGTTCGCAGCCGGATTGAATATGTTCTTGCCGCTCTCACTCCTTCCAATATTTCTACCGTCACTGCTGTTACTGAGGCGGAAGGGGTACCCATCCATGAATACCGGTTTCGAACTGAAGATCTAAGGCGCTATGCCGCGGGTTGTCTGGGTGAGGATGAGTCTCGCATCATTGCCCCAATCAGAGAAGTATCTTCAAAGCCCAAAAAATATGAATCGGCTCTCCTCTACCAAAGAAGAAAGCCGATTTGGTTGCTCACGTTTCGACCCTGGTTTCGCTCCTTTCTCGGAAGCAGCCGCGGAAAATTTAAATATGAAGTGGGTCTTGCTCTCAATCCCGAAGGCTATCTTTTCGACGAGATCTACTACAATCTCTGCGGAACTTATACGATCAAATCGAGCGCCTTTGATATTGATAGCAGCGACTTTATCAATCCTTCCCGCATCATCAATGTCCGCACCGACTCGATCCTCTACAATCAGTCCAACTCCTTCCATCTCGACCAAGCCTTCCTTCAAAAGAGCTGGAATATGGGGCACGGGTGGTTTTCCCGCCTTGCCCTCGGTTACTTTGAGATGGCTTATGCCGGAGCCGCTCTCGAGGCGCTCTACTATCCGGTCCATGCCAATTGGGCTATCGGATTTTCCTCAGCTACCCTTCTCAAACGAGGTTATTATGGCGTAGGCTTCCAACACAAAATCCGCAAACTCACCTCTGAAGGCCCCATCTATCTGCCCTATGTTGGTTTTCAATACTTCGTGGACTTTTATTATCAATACAAACCCTACAGCCTTGATTTTAAAATCAGCGCGGGTCAATTCCTAGCCCGCGACAAGGGGATTCGCATTGAAGGGGGGCGCACCTTCTCCAGCGGTCTGCGCGTGGGCCTCTGGTACACCCTCACGAATGCCGAAGATCGCGTCAATGGCGACCGCTACTATGACAAAGGCTTTTCGATCACGTTGCCCCTCGACATATTCCTCAACCATTCAAGCCGCACCCGCATTGGCTACTCTATGTCAGCTTGGCTTCGCGACTGCGGCGCTTCTTCAGCCACCGGAAGGCCCCTCTACCCAACCCTCTTCTGGGAACGGTACAACTCAAAACCGGTTTTCTACTAATGTAAATTTTTCGGGGATGTAAACGATCCTCGAGCCTTTAGGCAGAGTTGATTCACTCACAACTCTGTGTGAAGGAAGCCCAATTTGAAACACCAGAGAATAAAAATTTGCCGCAGTTTGGTTATCTCTTCGGAATGAAGAAGAATAATGGCTTAAAACCGCAGAGATAACAAAGGGATACATAAAGACTCTGCTTTGTCTAAACAGAGAGGCCGCCCCAAATCCGAAGCTAAGAGAAGCAGAGGCAAAAAAACAACTGCCCCATCTTTGCGCCCCTCTTTTTGCATCCTCATAGCCAAGAATGCAGAGGGCTTGATGAGAATCCAGGGGTTGATAAGTCACCCCTCTGTGTTTTGCATATACAGGACCAGACATGGGCGAAAAATATACCCGAAACTGCTTTTTTAGAATAGCTCCGAATGAGAACCTATAATGTAAAGCCGCTTTACATTTGGTCGAGGGGTCCCCGAAAATGGTTAGGGTCGGGGACTCGGACTCGGACTCGGACTCGGACTCGGACTCGGACTCGGGCAAGGGCAAGGGCAAGGGCAAGGGCATGGACTCGGACTCGGACTCGGACTCGGACTCGGGCATGGGCATGGGCATGGGCATGGACTCGGATATGGGAGGACTGCTTTCTGTTTAGATCGGGCGCTAGAGTTGGTCCAGGACTTGTTTGGCGGCGTAGGTAAAGATGAGGTCGGCGCCAGCTCGCTTGATGCTGAGGAGCGTTTCGTAGAAGACCTTGGGCCCGTTGAGCCAGCCCGCTTGATGGGCAGCCATAACCATGGAGTACTCGCCGCTGACGTGGTAGGCGGCGATGGGGCGCTTGGTTTGGTCGCGCAGCTTGGCGATGATGTCGAGATAGAGGGTGGCGGGCTTTATCATGAGGATATCGGCGCCCTCTTCCTCATCAAGGGCGGCTTCGAAGAGGGCTTCGCGCCAGTTGGCTGGATCCATTTGGTAGGTCTTCTTGTCGCCAAAGCCAAGCTTGACTTTGATGGCTTCGCGATAGGGGCCATAGAGCGAGGAGGCATACTTGGCGCTATAAGAGAGAATGCCGACGTTGGTGTGCCCTTCCTCATCGAGGGCTTCGCGAATGGCGCCTACACGGCCGTCCATCATGTCGCTGGGGGCCACAAAGTCAATGCCCGCTCGAGCTTGCATGAGGGACATTTGAATGAGGCAGTCGATGGTTTCGTCATTGAGGATTTCCCCTTTGGAATTGGCGAGGCCGTCATGGCCGTGGGTTGTGAATGGGTCGAGGGCCACGTCAGCCATAAGGCAGAGGGTGGGAAGGGAAAATTTGAGTTCGCGAATGGCTCGGGCAAGAAGGCCGTCCGAGTTCCACGCTTCAATGGCATCGGGAGTTTTTAGAGAGGGGTCAAGGACAGGGAAGAGAGCGACCGATTGGATGCCGCGATCGTGGAACTCCTTGGCTTCTTTGACGGCTAGATCGATCGAGAGGCGCTCTACTCCCGGCATGCTTTCAATGGGAATGCGCTTTTTTTCCCCTTCAATGAGAAAAAGGGGGTGGACGAGATCGTGGGCTGTGAGATGCGTCTCTTGCACCATTCTCCGAATGGCTTCCGATTTGCGATTCCGTCTGAGACGGATGGGAATATTTAAAAGCTGCGTCATCTTATGACCTCTTTTTTGCGGAAATATTGCGGAAATAAAGTTAAGCGTAAAGATCTTTTGGTGTCAATTGTCTCTTGATATCCCTGTACCAATATGGCAACCTGTTTATTTGGATTCATTTGGAGGGGTAATGTTGCAGGGAGAATTCACCGAAAGCCAAATCAAAATCTTGGAACATTTTGTCACCAGCACTTCTAGCAACATTTTCGTTCTGCGCAATCTTCCCGAAGTAATAAAGGGCGCTCTATTTTCCCGTTATTCGCGCTCTACTTTGGGGCTGCGGACTTTGCTCCTGAAAGAGTTTATTCTGAATGAAGATGCCGCTTTCTCGTCCATTACGGGAAAATATTCCGACTCAGATACCGGCAATCAGATGATGGCTATCCAAAAGGCGCAAAATTTTTATGACCGGATTCTAGATGGCTATGGCGATGATTCCATCGGCGAGTTGGGTGGCGCGCATCTGGCTATTGAAAACGTGACCATGCTTGCGGCCAAAGTGATTGAAGATTGCCGCATCGGCGGTTCGCCTCTGGAAAAGTCGACCCGCTATGTCTATTTCGATCAAAAAGTGAATGGGCAATACCTCTTTTATCAAGAGCCGGTTTTAATGACGTCAGCGTATAGAGATCTCTATCTGGATACGTGCAACCATTTATTCGATACCTACAGCAAGCTGATCCCTCCTTTGACTGCCTTGATTGAACAGGGTTTCCCCAAGGATCCGGCGATTTCCAAATCGGCCTATACAGCAGCGCTACGAGCCAAGGTTCTCGATTGTTTGCGCGGCCTTTTACCGGCAAGCGCGATGACCAATATGGGCGTCTTTGGCAACGGCCGCTTCTACGAATCTCTGATGCAAAAACTCAATGGGCACAATCTGGCCGAGATGCAAGAGATCGGAAAAAAGGCGCACCAAGAACTTTCAAAGGTGATCCCTTCTTTCATCCGCAGATCAGATCCGGCACATAAGCATTTTCAAGCCTATTCTCAGTTTTGGGAATCGATGCAGAGCGATCTGCGCCAATTTGCAGAGCAGCATACTCAGGAAGTGGAGTCTTTGTCCCAGTCGGGGGTTCGCCTCGTCGCCTATGATAAAGAGGCGCCCGCTAAGGTGGCCGGGGCTCTTCTCTTTGGCTGCACGGATGGGAGTTTGCAAAAATTGCAGGACTATTGCCGCCATCTTCCCGCCGAGGAGCTCAATCGCCTTTTGGAAATCACTTGCGCCTCCCGCGAAAACCGGCGCCATAAATCCCCCCGTGCCCTGGAACATGCCAACTTTACGTTTGAAATTTTGGCCGATTTCGGCGTCTACCGCGATTTACATCGCCATCGCATGCTAACCCAAGAAAGGCAGCTCTTATCGTGCTCCCATGGCTACTATACTCCTTCCGAAATCTCAGGAACAGACATGGAGAAAGAGTACCACGAGGCGATGACCCGAGCTCAAAAAGCTTACGACACTATTGCCGCTGAGCTTCCCGAAGAGGCCCAGTACATCGTTCCCATGGCCTACAATATCCACTGGTATTTCCACGTCAATCTCCGCTCCCTCCAATGGCTCTGCGAGCTCCGTTCCCAAGCCGCCGGCCACACCACCTACCGCCTCATTGCCCAAGAAATGGCGCGCCAAGTAAGCCTGGCCTTACCCCAGTTTGAGCGTTTCTTCAAATTTGTCGACTTCGATGGCTACGAATTGGGTCGTTTGGGGGCTGAAATCCGCCAAGAAGAGAAGCAAAAAGCCCGCACTTAAAAAAGGATTCTTGCCTCCTTTTGTCCGTTGCTTTAAATTGGATGGCTTTGAGAGGCTAAATGTCACAGGAACGGTTGGTCCCAGGGAGTGTACTGGGGGGCATGCTTTTAGTAGCGGGCTGCTGCATTGGCGCAGGTATGCTCGCCCTCCCCATTCTGACGGGACTGGCCGGCTTTTTTCCATCGTTGAGCATGCTCTTTTGTGCTTGGGCCTTCATGACTTTCACCGGTCTGCTTCTGGTCGAAGTCAATGGTTGGTTCTCCAAACAGGTGAACTTGGTGACCATGTCAGGAGAGGCCCTGGGACAAAAGGGACGTGTCGTCGCCTGGGTGTCTTATCTTTTCCTCATCTATTCCCTGTTGGTTGCTTATACAGCGGCCAGCGGGTCTGTTTTTTCAGCCATTTTAAATTCGCTGTTTAACGTTTCTGTTCCGGGATGGGCGGCATCTGTTTTTTTTACCGCGCTATTCGGATACATTGTCTATTTGGGAACGCGCCCTGTCGATTTATTCAATCGCGTACTGATGGCGGGGTTGATCATCACCTATTTGGGAATGATTGGACTGGGAGTTTCCCGGATAGATGTAGAATTGCTCCTCCATTCGGCGCCGGTGTACACTCTCATGTCTCTTCCTGTGTTGGTCGTCTCGTTCGGATTTCAAAATATCATCCCCAGCCTTACGGCTTACATGAAAGGCGATTTAAGGCGAGTAAGGATGAGCATTTTGGGAGGCAGTTCCATGGCTCTCGTTGTTTATCTCGTTTGGTCTCTGCTCGTCTTGGGCGTCGTCGAGCCAGATCGGATTTTCGAAAGCTATCAGAGGGGAGAGGAGGCGACGATTGCCCTGCGAACTGTTTTAGGGTCGAGTGCGATCAGCCACTTTGCTCAAGGATTCGCCTTTTTCGCCATTGTCACCTCCTTTTTGGCCCAAGGATTGACCCTGACTCATTTTCTGGCCGATGGCTTCAAACTGGTTCCCTCACGGAAAAATCTCTGGTGGCTTTGCTGTTTGGCTTTGGTTCCCCCACTGATTTTAGCTCTTTCCTATCCGCAAATTTTTTTTAAAGCCCTCAGCTTTGCTGGCGGCATCTGCGCAATGATTCTCTTCGGCATCTTACCCATTTCTATGGCTTGGGTAGGCAGATACAAGAGAAAACACGCTTCTCATTACCACGTTTCGGGTGGCAAAACAGTCCTCATCATAGGTTTTCTCTTTTCTATTCTTGTGATTGGCTGCGAAATCGCTCGATTTTTTTAAAGGACATTTATGTTGCACACAAATCGCCTCATTGGCGGAATTCTACTCGTTTCTGGAACATCTATCGGCGCCGGCATGCTGGCTTTACCTGTCATCTCCTCTTTTGCAGGTTTTCTCCCCTCTTTTGCCTTGCTCGCGATTTGTTGGCTCTTCCTCTTTACCACCGCCCTTCTCCTGCTCGATGTCAATCTGGCCTTCCCGGGCGAAGTGAACCTCATTACCATGGCGGGGCGCACTCTGGGCGTTTCCGGCAAAGCCCTCTGCTGGGTCACCTACCTCCTCCTCCTCTACTCTCTGACTGCGGCCTACATTGCGGGGAGTTCCCCTCTGTTTCTCCAAGCGCTTCACTGGGCCACGGGTTGGAATGCGCCCGCATGGCTAGGACCTTTTCCGCTGCTCATCCTCTTCGGCCTCTTCGTCTATCTCGGCACGCAGGCGGTCGATTGGGTCAACCGGCTCCTCATGCTAGGGCTCATCCTCTGCTACGTTTTGCTCGTTGCTTTTTTGCCCTCCCATATTCAGCTCCAATTCCTTAAACACAGCGATCCCAAGGCTATTCTGGTGGCCATTCCCGTGGTGATCACCTCTTACGGCTTCCACATCATCATCCCCACGCTCACGACCTACCTCAATCACGATGTGAAAAAATTGCGCCTCACGCTTTTCATCGGAAGCCTGATCCCTTTCATTGTCTATGCTATCTGGGAATTCCTCATTCTCGGCGTGGTTCCGCTTAATGGAGAGCATAGCCTCTTCACAGCTTGGCAAAATGGGCAAACGGGGGCAGCCTCTCTCTCTTACATTTTGCAAAACCGATGGATTACTACAGCGGCGAGCGGCTTCTCTTTCTTTGCGATCATCACTTCATTCTTGGGCGTTTCGCTCAGTCTGTCTGACTTCCTGACCGATGGACTTCATATGAAACGGTTCAGTCTGGGGCGTGAGTTTGCCTGCTTGCTCACTTTCATACCGCCGCTGATCTTCGTTCTTGCCTACCAGAGGGGCTTTATCATGGCGCTGCAGTTCGCCGGCATTTTCGTCGCGATCCTGCTCTGCATTCTACCCGCGATCATGGCGTGGAAACTCCCCTCCTACCGCACCTTCATGAGAAGAGCTCTATTGCTCCTAGTGATCCTCGCATCGCTATTTGTGATCGTTCTCGATATCTTCGAAGAGGCGGGGATGCTCAAACAGTTAATTGGATAGGGTTATTCACAGGTGTGGGGGGGCACTGACGTGATATCGGTCAGTGTGAAGTAGCCTTCGCCGCCGGTACTGGTTTCCAATTGGAAGAGGGCCGGCGCCGTATTCGTGAAGATGAATGGGTTGCTCCCATCGGCATACTGTGTGGGGGTCGCAATGTTGTTATTAAACTGTAGGCATAGAGATGTGTTCGCCCCTGCAGTCGTGGCCAATACAGACTGAGTGCCGCAGCTAAAAAACTGGTTGTTGTTGGCCTTTATCCGGCTCACTCCGCCGCCTGACAGCGCTACGTTCAGCCCTCCGCTAGCAGAGTTTTCGTGAAACTGGTTATTTAAGATATTGGCATTGAAAAGCCCTGAATTTGTAATGCTGATGCCCCCGGTGCCGTCCAAAAATGAATTATTTTCAATATTGCTAGTGGATAGTTGAGATGAAGTGTTGCTGACAAGAATGCCGAAGGCCGCTACAGAAGAGATCCTATTATCTAAAATGGAGCCGCTCGATCGAGAAGTTCCGGCATGGCTTAATATAATGCCCCTTCCTAGTAGATTTGTGAGTGTATTGTTAGAGATCAAATATGTGCCGCTAGAGCTATTTAAAAATGAAAAATTAATTACCGCTATGGCTATATCTGGTGTAGATAGTTGTATCTCATTTTTTAGAATCGTACAATCTATAAATGCGCTGTCAGCCATGGAAACGGAGACTACAGGCTGGGGGGAACCTGAGCCAAAAGAGGTAAATAAACGATTATTTTGGATGAGGCATGTCATTGACGAGGTATTTGAACCACTGAGTTCAATCGCGGAATCTCTGCCTACACTATTCTCATTTGAATCTACTACAATTGACATTTGAGCGAAGTTTGTTGTAGTAAAACTAAAAGGTCCATCAATACATTTGTTGGAATTAACAATAAAAGTATGTGCTGATGAAGGAGCGGTACTATTTGATGCGGTGGCATTGATGTTCAAGCTTCTTTGGCCGCCGATGATATTATTAGAGATCTGTGTGGTGATTCCCGACGAGTTTGTGTAGGCGAGCGTAATAGCGGGGGTTCCTGGAGCAGACAGCCCCGCCGCAACTGAATTATTTGTAATGGCATAATAGGCATTGGTGATGTTCGCATTGGTGAGAGAAATGACCCCGCCTTGCTCGAATCCGATTTCGTTACGATCAATCACCATTTGTCCTGCGACATTGTTTAGGATGATACCGGCCCTAGTTACCGATGAATTGCTGGAGATCGTATTATTCGTAATGGTTAGGCCGGTGATGGTGACCCCTGCATTCGATTGGCTAATGCCCGTCCCGTTTAAATTGCTGATGGCGAGGCCAGAAATGGTGTTTCCATTCGCCACCGCCACAACATCCCCTCCGGTATTGCCGATGACGGGCAAACTGAGGGTGAAGGCGGGAATGGTGATCACTCCTTGCGTAGTGGCGATGGGTTGTGTGATGGAGGAACCCAAAAGTTGCTGGAAATCCTTCAGCACAATTCCGCTATTCATCCCTGTGGCGGTGCCGTTTCCTGTAAATACGTAGATGATATCGTGAGGCGAAGAGTTCGCCTGCGCCGCGGCTAAAGTGGCGTAAGGATCTTCAATGGTTCCGTTGGAGCCGTTGAGATTATTGACAAACACAAAGAAGAACGGAGCTCCCGTGCTTGGATCGATAGCCACTTGCGTCTTCCGCTTCGTGTCTACAGGGATGATTTCGCTGCGAATGACCCTTTGGTAGGCTCGATTGACGAGCGTTTCGCATAGGCACTTAGGAACTTCTTCGTATTCCGCGCGACAGGTCCACCTTTTTCTGCGGCTGAAAGGGATGATGACGCTAGCTTGTCCTTGGCCGATCCATTTGAAGAGATGATCGTAAGAGACGTTCCCTTCCAAGCGGAAGTATTGGCCGAGATCAAAGGCCGCGCGCAGCTTGCCTCCCCATGCCGTCTGATCGTTTCCCCGCAGATAGTAGGGGCCTGCCGCCACTTCGACGGGGATCCATCTGAATTTACCATGGCATCCCACTTCGCCATCGACGCTGGCCAAAGCATACTCATGTTTGCGGCTCAAGAAGAGGCTGTGACCTGCAAAATGATCAAATTTAGGAGAAAAGCCGCGACTTACTTTTTTGCCCACGGGAAGATAGCCATTGAGACGAAAATCCCACTTCTCGCCGAGAACTTCGAAGCCGATGGCTGCCTGATTGTAATGCAAGCGATGGGTGCTCCTGTAGTCGTAATAGGCATTGGCGCCCCAGACCCGGCGCTCGCCTAAGTATCTTAAGCCAAGCCCTGCGTTGGCGGCGAGTTTCCCGTTGTCAAACACATGGCCGCGCAGGTCGAGGTAGGGAAGCCAGCTGCCGCGATAGAAGTCGCCCGGGGCAAAAAAGCCCTCCAGGGTCGTGTATCCTTGCTTATATCCAACCCCATTCGGCTCGATGTGGCGCAAGGTGAAGCGCACGGGGCAAGGCCCTTCGTTAGAAGCTGAGAGAAGTCCGCTTGCCGCTTGAAGGAACAGATAACAACTCAGTAAAGCGCGTCTCATTTTCACTCACAAGTATGGGGTGGCACCAACGTGATATTCGTCGGTGTGAAGTAGCCTTCGTTGTTGGTAAATGCGGAGGATTCCAGTTGGAAGAGGGCCGGCGCCGTATTCGTGAAGATAAAAGGGTTGCTGCCGTTTGCGTTCTGTGTGGGATTCGCGATGTTGTCATTAAACTGCAGGCATAAAGAGGTGTTCGCGCCTGAGGTTACAATCGAGGCAGCCCGAGTGCTATTGCCAAAAAACTGATTATTGTTGATTTTCATTCGGCTCGCTCCGCCCGACAAGGCAATATCAATCCCAGGAAGAAGTGTTTGGTGAAACTGATTATTTAAGATGCTGAGATTAAGGGGTCCTGAGGGATTCATCACAATCCCGTTACTGGAGGCGTTGCCGAAGAATGAATTATTTTCAACATTCCAAGTGCACAGTTGAGGTGAACTGGAGAAAAGATCCACACAAAACCCCTGAAGATTAGCAAGTATCGTGTTATTCAAAATAGAGCCGGTTGATTGAGCAGTATTCAAATTAGAGATTGTAATGCCAGTGTCAAAGCCACTGATCCCATCCCCCAGCATGACTATCTTATTATTAGAAATTAGGAACTGAGCGGTAGAGCTGTTACGAAAAAACATGTTTATAGGATCTACGTATTCGAATACATTGTTGTCAATTATAATGTTGCCGGATGCAGAGTTGGTCAGGTTGATAAAGATACCGTTTCCCTCGCCATATATATTGTTGTTTTTACAGAGGAATGTCACCGATGAGGTACTTGCGGCATTGATTGCTATCACGCTGCTGGATGACGAGATGTTATTGGAATCTAACGTTATCGACATTCGCGCTGCGTTTGTCAAAGCAACATTTATCTCATTTCTTCCCGCTAGAGTGTTAGAATTCATAGCAAAGATATGTTCGGATGCGGGGGCAGAGCTATTTGATGCAGAAACATTGAAGAGAAAAGCAGAAGATACGCTTTCGATATTGTTATTGGCAACCTGTGTAATAATTCCCGATGAATTTGTGTAGGTGAGCGTAACAGGGACTCCGGAACCACTCCCCGCCGGCGCAATCGAATTATTTGTAATCGTGTAAGAGGCGTTGCTGATGCTCGCATTGGTTAGGGAAATGCCTCCACTTTGCTCGACTCCTATTTCGTTATGGTCGATTATCATTTGCCCCGCGACATTGTTTAGGCCGATTCCCACTCTACTCACAGATGTGTTGCTGAGGATCGCATTGTTCGTAATGGTCAAATCGGTGATGGTGATCCCTGCATTCGATTGGCTGATGCCAGTCCCATTCAAATTGTTGATGGCAAGGCCGGAGATGGTATTTCCATTAGCCACAGCCACAACGGCGCCTCCGGTATTGCCGATGATGGGCAAAGTGGAGGTGAGGGAAGGGATGGCGATCACTCCCTGTGTAGTGGCGATGGAGTGCGTGACGGAAGAGCCCAAAAGCTGCTGGAAATCCTTCAGCACAATTCCGCTATTCATCCCTGTGGCGGTGCCGTTTCCTGTAAATACGTAGATGATATTGTGAGGCGAGGAGTTCGCCTGCGCCGCGGCTAAAGTGGCGTAAGGGTCTTCAAAGGTTCCATCGGATCCGCTGAGGTTATCGACAAACACAAAGAAGAACGGGGCTCCCGTGGTTGGATCGATAGCCACTTGTGTCCTCCGCTTCGTGTCTACAGGGACGATTTCGCTGCGAACAACCCGCTGGTAGGCTCGCCTGACGAGCGTTTTGCATAGGCACTTGGGAACTTCTTCACATTCCGTTCGACAGGTCCACCTTTTTCTGGGACCGAAAGGGATGATGATGCTCGCTTGTCCTTGGCCGATCCATTTGAAGAGATTGTCATAGGAGACGTTGCCTTCCAAGCGGAAGTATTGGTCGAAATCCAGCGCCGCGCGCAGCTTGCCTCCCCATGCCGTCTGATCATTTCCCCGCAGATAGTAGGGGCCTGCCGCCACCTCGACGGGGAGCCATTCGATTCTGTCCATATGATAGGCCACTTCGCTGTCGACGCTGGCCAGCGCATACTCATGTTTGCGGCTCAAGAACAGGTTGTGCCCCGCAAAGTGATCGAATTTAAGGGAAAAGCCGTGGCTTCTTTTCTTGCCCACGGGAAGATATCCGTTGATCCGAAAGTCCCACCTCTCGCCAAGCATTTCGAAGCCGAGAGCCGCCTGGTTGTAGTGCAGGCGATGGGTGTTGCGATAGTCGTAATAGGCATTGGCGCCCCAGACCCGCCGCTCGCCTAAGTATCTTAAGCCCAGCCCTGCGTTGGCGGCGAGGTTTCCGTGGTCAAACACATGGCCGCGCAGGTCGAGGTAGGGAAGCCAGCTGCCGCGACAGAAGTCGCCCGGGGCAAAAAACCCCTCCAGCGTCGTGTATCCTTGTGTATACCCAATCCCGTTCGGCTCGATGTGGCGCATGGTGATGCGCATCGGGTAAGGTCCCACTTCAGAGGCTGAAAGGAATCCTGTTGCCGCTTGAAGCAGCAGCCAATAAGCAAAAAACGCACGTCTTGTTTTCATAATTAAAAATTGGGTGAAAAGAAATTTGTTGTCAACAGGAATGCATACTTTGTAAGGCCAAATTTAGGGAAGTTGTCGATTAAAATAGGTTGTGGGATCATAGAGGTATGTTTCAATTAAAAGCCGATTTTAAACCAACTGGCGATCAGCCAGAAGCCATAGAAAGGCTCGTTTCCGGGGTCAAATCGGGCAAGAAGTCGCAGGTGCTGTTGGGCATTACCGGCTCGGGGAAGACGTTCACCATGGCCAACGTCATTGCCCAATGCTCGAGGCCAGCGCTCATTTTGGCTCATAACAAGACTCTGGCCGCCCAACTCTATCAGGAATTCAAGAACTTTTTCCCCGACGGCGCGGTCGAATACTTTGTCTCTTACTACGATTACTATCAGCCCGAAGCCTACATCGCCCGAACCGATACCTACATAGAAAAAGATCTGGCCATCAATGACCGGATTGAAAAAATGCGGCTAAGCGCCACCCGCTCTTTGATCGAAAGATCCGATGTGATTATCGTCTCCTCTGTGTCTTGCATCTACGGCTTGGGTACGCCTGAATACTATAGCCAAATGCTCCTCAACCTCGCAGTCAAACAGCAGGTGCGCCGCGACGATGTTCTGTTTCATCTGGTGGAATTGCACTATGAAAGGAGCGATTATGACCTGGCGCGCGCCACCTTCCGCGCCCGGGGCGACGTGCTTGAAATCGTCCCTGCCTATGAAGATGACCTGGCCTACCGGATCGAGTTCTTTGGCGATGAGATTGAGCGGATCAGCGAAATCGATCCCCTGACAGGCAAAGTGAGACAGAGGCTCGAGAAGATCACCATCTTCCCCGGATCGCACTTCGTAACTCCTGAAAATGTAAGGTGGAAGGCGATGGAGACCATTCGACAAGAACTGGCAGAGCGAATCGCCTTTTTTGACAAAGAGAATCGGCTGATTGAAGCGCAAAGAATTAAGGAGAGGACGAATTACGATTTGGAGATGATTCGAGAAATCGGCTATTGCAAAGGAGTGGAGAACTATTCAAGGCACTTTAGCCAAAGAGCGGCGGGCGACCCACCTCCCTGTCTTCTCGATTACTTCCCCGAGGATTTCCTCTTTTTCATTGATGAATCGCACCAAACGCTCCCCCAATTGCATGCCATGTACAATGGCGATCGCGCCAGAAAACAATCGTTGATTGAGTTTGGATTCAGGCTGCCTTCTGCCTTTGATAACCGACCCTTGAAATTTGAAGAAACGGCTCGGTTTTTTAAGCAGGTTGTTTACGTTTCTGCCACGCCTGGTCAATGGGAAGTGCAGCAATCGGAAGGGGATGTTGTCCAGCAAATCATTCGGCCTACCGGTCTTCTCGATCCGGAGATCGAACTGCGGCCAGCGACAGGGCAAGTGGATGACTGTCTGGAAGAAATTCGGAAAGAGACCGCACAAGGCGGACGGGTTCTAGTGACCACTTTAACGAAGAAATTGTCGGAGGATTTGTCCAAATACCTCAATGAAATTGGCGTGAAGGCTAAATATCTCCACTCCGATATTGATACTCTGGAGCGGATGCAGATTTTAAAATCGCTCCGTTTGGGAGAATTTGATGTTTTGGTTGGCATTAACTTGCTGAGGGAGGGGCTCGATTTGCCTGAAGTTTCGCTTGTTGTGATTTTGGATGCCGATAAGGAGGGCTTTCTCCGTTCAGAAACGGCGCTCATACAAACTTGCGGCCGTGCGGCGCGCAATGTTCGCGGCCGTGTGATTCTCTATGCAGATAAGCAGACGGGCGCCATTCGCAACACCATGGCCATTACGAAGGAGCGCCGGGCGCACCAACAAGCCTACAATCAGGAGCACCATATTACGCCCAGAACGGCCAAACGGGGCGATATTGCGTCGTTAGAGGAGACTTTTGGTTTTGCAGAGGAGCCTGTGCCAGTGTCCACGAAGAAGACCCATCTTGATATTCCAGATTTGGAGACCAAAATTAAAGAGTGCGAAGTGGAGATGCGGCGGGCTGCCAAAGAGTTGCGATTTGAGGATGCGGCCCGTGCTCGTGACCTGATGCGCTACTACCAAAATCTCGAAATGCTGAAAACCGACTCCGACTAGACCTAATTAACGCGAGTTTTGGATAAGAAAAGAGAAATCGGGCAAGGGCACGGGCACGCACACGTTCACGAAAGACAGTCGGGAGAACCTTCAGGCGTATTCGCTTCGCTCATCTGCTGCTGCCCCATTACCCAAGAATCCATTTTATTAACATTGCTTAAGCTGCAATCAGATTCAGAAACGACTCTTTCTGTTTTTTTGTAAATTGAATGCAAGGCTTACAAGGGTCATACGCAGTGTTGCATAACCACCTGGAATCAGACAGCTTCCTCTCCTGCCACAAGAAAACGATGTAAAGATATAACGATATGAACGATAGGGATTTATAACTTTTTTCTCATCGTTTTTATCATTCCATCATTTGATCGTTGATTGTGTCGTGAAAGAAGGATTATGCAACACCCGCACCCCAAAAACCGAGGCGATTTTCGGGGGCCCCTGGTGAAATGTAAAGCAGCAATACAAAACCCCAAAAACCGAGGCGATTTTCGGGGGCCCCTGGTGAAATGTAAAGCAGCAATACAAAACCCCAAAAACCGAGGCGATTTTCGGGGGCCCCTGGTGAAATGTAAAGCAGCTTTACATTAGGTGGAAGCGGCTGCGTACGAGGGTATTGCGTCGAGTTGATCGAGGATGGCCATCAGTTCTTGGGCCAGCTTTTTGGGATCATGCCGGATCAAATTCCTTTTGAGTAAATCTCGTTTAGACGGTTCTACTATTTTACCCAGTAATTCCGCTTCGATGATTCGGGGATCATCCAGGTCATTTTCAACCAAGTCCCCCTCCTCAGAGTAAATCTCTATTAGGTCCTTGGGCGGCTTTTGCACGTTGATTAGGATGTGATCGAAAATGTCTTTTCCCAGGTAGCGAACAATCTCTTTTATATAGTGCGATGTCTTAAAGGCAGTGGTTTGCCCCTTCCGGTTCATCAAATTAATCACAAATACTTTTCGCGCTTTCGCATTGCAAATAGCTTCCCGTATGCCTTCAACAAGCAGGTTGGGGATGAGAGAGGTGTGAAGCCCCCCAGGACCGATCACGATGAGATCGGCATTCTCTATTTCTGGTAAGGCTTTTTGATTGACTTTGGGGAAAGGCTCCAGATAGATCGACTTGTATCCTTGATCGATCTCCTTGGAGAGATAAATTTCTTTTTCCCCTTCCAGAATTTTTTGATTGTTCAGGACCATCTTGAGTCTAACTTGGTGCGTTGTCACAGGAATCACCTTGCCCTGAATGTAGAGAATCTTGCCCACTTCATCGACGGCTTGTTCAAAACTCCCCGTGATTTTTTCCAAAGCGGAAAGAAAGAGATTTCCCAACGAATGTCCGCCCAGGCCTCCATTTTCAAAGCGGTAATTCATGAGCGAACGCATCAACCGGCCCGAGTTGGAAAGGGCGACCAGACATTGCCGCACATCTCCAGGCGGCAAGACACCCAGTTCATCTCGCAGGATTCCCGTGCTGCCCCCGTCGTCCGCCATGGAAACAATCGCTGTCAAATCAACCGGATATTGTTTCAGCCCTTTTAAGACGACAAAGTTTCCCGTTCCTCCGCCAATGACCACCACTTTTTTCAATCAAAACCTCATCATGAATCGTTCATCTTAAGTAGAAACGCCATTTTCTGCTATCATTCATCGTCATGAAAACAATCTACTATCTCAAACGAGCGCTCTCTTTGCCGCCCCGTGTCGTTCTTCAAAAGATCGTTCACAAAATAAAGAGGGAGTGGGGTCAGAAAAAAAAGAAGTTTTTGGATCAAAAGTTCTCCACATTTGCATCGCAATGCCCCTTTTCTAAACTGAATCGTTTTATCAAGCGGGTGGAGACTTCAGCTTTGCCAAAAGAGAAAATCTTGGACGCTTGCGCTCACTATTTGAAACATGAATTTGACTTGTTAGGGTCGGGACGGGTGCGGGTTGCCAATCGGACGGAGACGGGGGTAAATCCGCCCAATGAAAGCGAATCAGAGCGAATTAAGGGTTTGATCCAACAGCCTTACAACCCGATCGACTGGCAAATCGATTTTAAGTCGGGTTATCGCTGGAGCGAGAGCACCTGGAGTCAAGAAATCCAATATGGAAATGCCAGCGGCGTCGATGTCAAAGTGCCTTGGGAATTGGCCCGCATGCAGCATCTCGTCCATTTGGCATGGGCCTACGGCTTAAGAAAAGAAGAGATTTATCTCCGAGAGTTTCAGAATCAAGTGATCGATTTCATCGCAAGCAATCCCCCCCGTTATGGCGTGAATTGGTCTTGCACAATGGATGTGGGGATACGGATTGCCAATTGGCTCCTGAGCTACGATCTGCTCTGTTCTTTTGGAGCTCAATTTAGCCCAGAATTTGAGGAGACCTTTATCCGGAGTGTTTATGAACACGGAAAGCATATTTATACCCACCTGGAGTGGGATCCTTATCTGCGCTCCAATCACTACTTGGCCAATATTGCGGGACTCCTCTTCGTCGCGGCCTATCTCTCTGCGGAGGAGTGGTTGTCCTTTTCTCTTCGTGAACTCGAATCGGAAACGCTCTCGCAATTTCATCCAGATGGGAGCAATTTTGAGGCCTCGACCAGCTACCATAGGCTTTCTGCCGAAATGGTTCTCTATGCAACGGCCCTCGCCCAAGACATCGGCCATCCATTTTCCTCTGAATATGGAGAACGGGTTAAAAAGATGGCCGAATTCATCAACGATATCACAAAGCCAGATGGCCAAATTGTTCAATTTGGGGACAATGATAGCGGCCGATTTATCAAGCTGCTCCCCGAGGAAAATGGTTTAGATCATCGCTACTTGATTCGGGCTTTTGAAGGAAAAGGATTGTCTGGGGCTATCGAACAGCAGTTGGAAAAAACTCAAACGGTTCCGAAGTCACTGGCTGCCTATCCCGACTTCGGACTTTATGTGCAAAATAGGGGGCCCTGGTTTTTGGCTGTCCGTTGCGGCTCCATTGGCCAAAAAGGGAACGGGGGGCATGCGCATAACGATCAGCTCTCTTTTGAATTGTCTCTAAACGGGGTGCCGCTGATTGTGGACCCGGGGACCTTTGTCTATACCCCGTTTCCTGTGGAACGGAGGCGGTTTCGATCGACTGCTATGCACAACACTTTGGCGATTGAGGGACGGGAGCAAAACTTGGATGGGGGGCTCTTCCGGATGACCGACAAGGCTAAGGCACGGGTGGTTCAATTCGAGGATGGGGTTTTTGTGGGGGAGCATGAGGGTTTTGGGTCGATTTATCGGAGAACATTGAAGATTCAAGGCGATTGCATTGAGGGGATCGATGAGTGTGAATTCGATGGGCCAAAAAGAATCTACTTTCATTTAGCCCCCCGTTGGAAAGATGAAGTATTCAAATTTCGATTTTGGTCCGATCAAGGAACCTGGATCAGGGAAGAGGGCGAATATTCGAGTTGCTATGGGAAAAAAGTGACTGCGCCGCTGCTTATTTTACAGACGTCTTCCAAACGTACTTCATGGAAAATTTCTCAATAGCCAGGCCGGTCATGTAGAGGCCAAAAAGGGTGGCCAGGCTCACCATTCCCAAGACATAGGCTGTGAAGGGCACTGCTAAAATGCCCGGAAGGGAAAAGAATGCTCCCGAAACCAGGAAAGGGAGAGTCGTCCTAAAAGCTGGCTTTACATAGAAATAGAACAAGAGGCCAAAATTGAGGAACAGAAGGGCTTTGAAGCAGAGAAAGAGCGCTTTGGCTGCAATGGTTTTGAGGATGAATAGGGGGGCCGATTTGAAGAGAGAGAGGCACTGATCTCTGAGGATTCGCTCATATTCGGGAGAGCAGTTTTTCACTTCGGGATCGATCGATCTTGCTTTTTCATCGGCAATCCTATCGCTATATTGAATGCCGTATGGGTTCTTTAAATAGCCTAATCCGATGTAGATATTATGCCATTTGGGGTGGCAAAGCTGCTGATTGGGCTCTTTCAGAAAGGCATCCCTCTCCGATTCCAGATGCCTAAAATGGAAATAGGGGATCGAAGTACAGATGAAGAGCGCAGATAGGCAATAGAGTTTTTCTTTCAGGCTTTTATTGCACAGGATCCAAGTAATGATAAATAGCAAAACTCCCGTTCCCGAATGAGACCGGATCCAATTACAGTAGCCAATGATCCACCCGCTGAAGATCAAAATGAGAAAAAGAGATCCGGTTTGTTTTTTTTGATCCCATAAAATGTAGAGAGGCACCAAAGAGGCTACGCAAAAGTAGGAGGCGATGTAGACGTCTGAATAGCGCCACCCAACCGCAGCAAGCAATAGGGTCGCACAAATTGAGATTGTTCTAGTAAGCCAGTGTTTGAAAAGTAGGAGAAAAGAGCCCCCCATAATCACTGCGCCGATCAACAGAAGAGAAGAGAGGAAAAGGGTGATCGACGAATCTAGGGAGAGGCCAAAGGTTTTTGAAATCCATGGGACAAAATAGAAGAGGCCCAAATCATCGGGAAATCCGGCGCGTCCATAGGTTTCTTGGTATTTCAAAACGAGCGGAACATGGGTAGAGTCTAGACCATCCAAGGTTAGTTTCAATTGCGCATATCTACAATCCATCACAGGCATGAAGAGTCGCTTTTTTGCAAAATGGAGGCGTAGAGTGCGCCAAGGGGGAGTTTTGTCAGAAAAGGCTCCGTTCTTCTGAGCCAGCTTAAGAATTTGGGGTAGAAGCAATAAAATTTTGTGGTGGTTTTACCATATTCTTTTTCTAAGCTGCGTGTATACCAAGGCGTCATCATTTTAGCATGTTTGTCGATGGGGTTCCGTTTGAACGTCAAGACGGTCAGCGGATTGAGAGGATTTAATTCAAAAATGACCAGATGGCCATTGGGCTTTAAGAGACGGGTCAGCTCGTGAATGTAGCTTTTATGCATGGAGAAAGGAATATGGTGAAAAACCCCCGCAGAAAAAATGAGATCCAATGACTCGCTCTTAAAATCGAGATGGGAGTGTTGATCGCAGCTCAGAGAAAATTGGATCCCATGGAATTGCTTCTGAGCTGTTTCTATGCTTTTAGGCGAAGGGTCTACTCCATGGACCAATGCCTTTGGAAACGTTTTTTTGACAAAATGGGTCATCACTCCATCGCCGCACCCAAAATCGAGAATAGAGATGGGCGAAGAGACTTGATTGGGAAACCATTCAGCCAGTTTTTTGGCTTTGTATTCGGCAAAAAAGGCGCTCGACTCTCCCGATAAAGCCAGAGCCTTGTCACAGTTGGAGCGATAGCCTTCGATGTAGTGATCAAACTCTTGTTTCATGGAAGGTTTGCGGCTCAGGTTCGTTTATAAAATTCAATTCCTCGGCAACAATATACAACGGTCTCCCTTTTTGTTGATCGTGGATTCGACCAATGTATTCACCTAAAAACCAAAAGAGAATGAATTGAATGCCCATGAAAATATAGGTAACGGTCGTGAGCCATTTAAAGAGGGGGTAATCGACTTTTCGGAAGAGAGCATCAAAGATGATATAGGAGAGCATCAACGTTCCAGTCAGAATGACAAATACGCCCACATAGGCTGCCAGGCGCAAAGGAAACATGGAAAAGCTGGTCATTCCGTCGAAGGCGAGCTTGAACATTTTTTTCCATGTATACCCTGTTTGACCTGCTTGTCGATTCGGCCTTGCAAAATCGATGAAATCGTGCGAAAAGCCCGTCCATGCAACCATTCCGCGGAAATAGCGCGACTTTTCCCGGCACCGGTTGAGCGTCGCGAGCACTTTTTTATCAATGAGCCTGAAATCACCCACGTTGCGAGGAATTTTCACGTCAGCAATCACATCCAAAAATTGGTAGTAGACTTTTGCTGTGATGCGCTTTAAAAACGAGTCCTTTCTGTCAATTCTTCGCGCATAAACAATTTGCTTCCCCTCTTCCCATTTTTTTATCATGGGGAGTAACAATTTCGGAGGATCTTGCAGGTCGGCATCCATTGTGATGATGGCATCGCCAGAGGCGTGATCGTATCCTGCTGTCAGGGCCATCTGATGGCCAAAATTGCGGCTGAAAGTGATCGCTTTAACACGGGGATCGGCATGGGCGAGCTCTACCAGTTTGAGCCAGGAGCTATCCCTGCTCCCATCGTTTACAAAGATGAGTTCATAGTCATATTTAGCGCTTAAAAGATCTAAAACCGAAATGAGTTCCTTGTAGATAAGGGGAATGTTTTCTTCTTCATTAAATATTGGCAAAATAATCGATAATAGTCTTTTCATGAAGGATTCTCTTGAGTAATGAGGTTTTTTTGGGTGTATTTTTCGATTCCCACACAGATCATGTAAAGGCCAAAAAGAGTAGCGACGCTAGACATGCCTGCAAGATAGACATTAATGGGCATTACAAGAATTCCTGAAAGAGAATAGAAACCGGCGGAAATGAAAAAGGGGAGAACTTGATGTAGCTGCGGTTTGACATAAAAATAGAAGGCGATTCCAAAGTTAAAGAAGATTAAGAACCTACAGATTATCTTCAAAAATTTATGTAGAAGCGTCTTTAGAATAAAAATCGGATCCTCTTTAGCTATCTGGAAAACAAGATTTCTCAATATTTTTTCATATTCGGGCGAACAATTTTTCACATTTGGATTGATCGACAAGGCTTTCTCCCACGCGCACCGATCTGACCACTCAATTCCATGTCGATTGGGAAAATATCCCAACCCGAGGTAGATGGAATGCCATTTGGGATGGGTAACTCGAAGACTCTCATAAGCTGGACTGATTTTTGAAAGGTACCGATCTCGTTGCTGCTCCAGGTGATGAAAATGGAGATAGGGAAGCAGACAAGAGAGAACTAAGACTGAAAAATAAAACGCTTTTTTATTCCATTGGAGATTTGGATTTAAGATTAGCCAGAGAAACAAAAATAGAAGAACGCCCGTACCCGAATGAGAACGGATGAAATTGCAATAACCAATCAGAACCCCAGCGATAGCAAAATAAAGGGCTCCCCTAGGTTTCTTTAATGCGAAGAGAGGAATGAGGGTCGCACTGGCAAAGAAAAAGGTGATATAGACATCGGAGTAGCGAAATGAGGCAATCGTTAACAACGAGATCGCTATGAAACTCACAACTCGAGAAGCCCAATGGGTGAATGCGGAATAAAAGCAAAAGAAGGCAACCATGGCCCCAACAGCTAAAAGCGAGCCAAAAAACAGATCAATGGCTTGATCGATGGAGATTCCAAGCCCTTTTGCGATAGAGGGAATAAGATAATAGTTTCCTAAATCGTCCGCAAAACCTGCAGGCCAGTAGTTGCTTCCACTATAGCTAACAATCGGAACATCAGATAAATAAAGCCCTTTAAGAGTATTCTCGAGCTCTAGATGTCTGCACTCCATGATCTTCATATTCTATGTAGGGCTGGGTTGTTTAATGGAAGACGTTTGATATTTTTTTATTGCAAGACCGATCATATAGACACCAAAAAGAGTGGATACAGTGTGAAGCCCTGTTAAGTAGGCATTTATGGGCAATGTTAAGATTCCTGGGAGGGAATAAAAGGACATAGCTACGCAAAAGGGAATCAGAGTTCGGAATGGGGGTCTTACGTATAAGAGAAGGAGCAACCCAAAGTTTGCAAATTTGATAATTTTAAAGACGATCACGAATAATTTAGTCAGAATGTTTTTAATTATAA
Source organism: uncultured bacterium (assembly GCA_964458995.1). Lineage (GTDB taxonomy): Bacteria > Chlamydiota > Chlamydiia > Chlamydiales > SM23-39 > REEB52. Next base: position 47,887 of record CAYWKW010000001.1, read on the forward strand.
AAAGTGGATCGTTCTTAAAAATGGAAAAACACTCATTTCGTAAGATCTTTTCATATTCTATCGAACAGTATTTGACTTGGGGTTTTATGGAATCGACTTTTCTCGCTGAACACATATCAGCCCACTCGATGCCGTAATTATTTTTCAAATAAGAGAGCCCGATATAAATATTATGCCATTTGGGGTGAACAATGGGTTCGCTTACATAGTTAGGAACATGATTCACAAGAAATTGATCTCTTTGTTTTTCTAAAATACCGAAATGTAAATAAGGCATCACAGCAAAAAGAATCAAAATTAAAATGGATTTATTCTTGTCCTGTTTTGTTAGTTCAGTGTTCAATAGAATCCAAGAAAGGATGAATAAAAGAGAACCTGTTCCAGCATGAGAGCGCAAGATATTGCAATAGCCAATGACCCATCCGCTGAATGCGAGCGAACCGATTAAGAGCCAATTGAACTTGCGATGGGGTGAGAGAAATAGGGGAATAGTAGACGCGGCGGCGACAAATGAGAAGGTGTAAACATCAAAATAGCAATACCTTACAAGTAAAAGGACCGCCACGAGAGAAAAGAGCCAAGAAATCCAGTGTCGAGACAGATTGAACAAACAACCAAGAGAAATGAGAACTCCCATTAACATCAGAGAACTAAAGAAAAACTCAGTTGCTGAATGAAGGGGGATTCCAAATGTTTTTGTAATCCAGGGGATGAAGTAGTACATTCCTTGGTCATCGGCGAAACCTGCAGGGAGATAAGTCCCCTCGAAAAGGGCGACTAGCGGAGTGTCGGACGCTTGATACCCATCCAGAGCGGCTTGAAGCTGCGTGCGTCTGCAATCCATCATGTCCATAATCAATCTACCCCTTTATCTCCATGCGCTGCATTTAAACCAGCAACGAGGGCAGCTTGATGGCCAAAATTGCGAGTGAATCGAATCAGACGGACGTTTTGATTTTCTCGTTGCAGCTTTTTGCACCTCCGGCCTCATTAGGTTCCTAGCACCATTTTTGAAAGGCCTTGCGTCAAATTGAATTGGGCCTTAAAACCGAGCTCTTGGGCCGCCCTTTTTGGGTCGCCTAAAGAAGTTCTAATATCGCCTAAACGCTCTGGTAAAAACCGCAATTGTAATGGATGCTGAATAAAATTTGCAACTTCTTTTGCTAGAGCAAGAATAGAACTTTTTTTGCCTGTACAAATGTTATAAACTCTAGGCAAAACCCCATTTTTGCAAGAGTCAAAAGCTCGAATCAGGGCGGTTACAACATCTTCAATATAAACAAAATCGCGAACTTGTTCTCCATCTCCATAAATGGAAACGGGCAGCCGGTTTCTGATTTTTTCTGTGAAGATGGAAATCACTCCTGAATAGGGAGAAAGTGGATCTTGCCGAGGGCCAAAAACATTAAAAAATCGGAGTCCTACAGTCGGAATCCCATGAACCAGAGTCGCAATATTTGCGTGGAGTTCTGTGGCGAGTTTATCGACCCCGTAAGCCGACAGAGGAATCGAGCCCATGGTTTCTCTCAATGGGGGCTCTAAATTCCCATAAACAGCTGCGGATGAAGCATATACAATTGGGATCTTTTTTTTAGGCAAGAGATGTTTGGCTGCATCAAAAACGGTAATGCTCCCCATGAAGTTGACCCTGCTGCATCCAAGCCAATCTTGGTGCGCTCGAAAAACCGAAGGAACAGCAGCCAAGTGGAAGCAGCCGTCAGCCTGATTCATCAATTCCAGAACAAGGGCGAAATCGGCGACATCGCCTTGAACAAACTGGGCTTGGGGAGGAACATTTTCCAAGCGCCCCGTTGACAAATTATCTAAAATGAGAACCCGGTGCCCTTCAGCAAGGAGCCGATCGGAAAGATGGGACCCGATAAATCCCGCTCCTCCCGTGATTAAGAACCGCATGCTTACCTATCTAAAAAGCGAGATGACCCCAGTAAAGATAAGAAAAATACCCAAGATTTTAGAAAAAGTCAAAGGCTCATGAAAATAGAACAATGATAGGGTTACAAGAACAAGTAAATTCACTCCAATTGCTACGGGATAAGCTTTCGATATTTCCAGATGAGCTAATGCTAAAATCCATGCCCCTGTAGCCACACTGATGGAAACTAACCCCACCCAAGTTTGCCAAGATGAAAAAAGGGTAATGAAGAAAGAAAAAATAGATTGTGGCGAAGAAAAATTCCATGAGCCCAATTTTTGGACCTGATTTTTTATGATAAAAGCGCCCAAAGAATTAAAAACGACAAAAAACAAAACCATGCCCCATCCGAGGATCAAGGTTTTTGCAGCGGGTAAAGTTTTGACTAGGTTCTCTCGCATAGCTTCTCAATGATCTTTCGAGTATGTTCTTTCCATGTAAACTTTGCAACAACCTCTTCTCGGGCAGCCTGCCCTAAATGTTGCCGCAAAACGGGATCTCCGATCAATGTCTTTAGTCCATTCATGAGACTTTCGGGATCTCCCGGTTTGACCATCCAGGCAGAGTGGTTGTGCTTCAAGATTTCTCCAATTTGATCGAGATCCGACGCGACGATCCCTTTGCCCATCGCCATATATTCAAACAGTTTTGTCGGAGATCCGAAAAAGGGCGTTCCATCTGGATTCGGTACATGGGGAGAAACTAAAATGTCGCAAGCCGCTAAGTACGAGGGCCCCTTTTCCTGGTGAATGGTTCCAGTGAGGGTGCACGCCTCCATCGCGTTCCAACGATTCAGAGTTTCTTTTACAATAGGCATCGTGATCCCGTCTCCGATCATTAAAAGATGGACCCTTTTTCGCAGTTCCGGATGCATTTGCAATAATCTGCCAAAAGCTTCGGCCAATACTTCGGCCCCGTGCCATTGGCCAAAAGTTCCAATGAAGCCAAAGACTGTTTTGTTTTCTAATTCCAATAATTTGCGTATTTTAGAGCCTTCAATGGAAGGAGAATATTTTTCCGTATCGACGCCATTGGGGTTTACTAATATCTTTTCACCTGCAATTCCTTTTGCCATCAGTTCGTTTTTAAGCGGCTGACTGACCACAACAATCACATCAGCGGAATGAATATTGAGTAGCTCTATCTGTTCTGCAAGAGATTCATATCGCAATGCATTTCCCCAATTGCGGTTGACCCAGATCTCAGAGCCATTGAATTCCAAAACAAAGGGAACGCGATAATGGCGGGCTAATTTGACCCCAGAAAAGTTATTTAAACTATACCGCTGGTAGATAAAGGAGGGCTTCCTGGAGCCAATCAGTTGCAGCGATGTATTAAAGAAAACGCGATTGTAAACAAAGAGGGGCATTTCGCTAAAATTCCAGAAAGAATCACCGGGAAAAATGATGTGGGATTCCAGCTCGGAATTCACCGTGGGAATTGAGTCTGTCGTTAGAAAAATGGGTCTTCCTGTAAAGGAGCTTAAATTGTTCAAAACCCCAGCAATGTGTCCAACTGATCCCCCCGATTGGAGGCCAAAACAGAGATCTGTTCTCAAATAGAGAGGTTGAAGGGAGAGCTCTAATGGTTTTTCTCCTTTTACACCTCCCTGTAGCAGGCCCATTACTTCTCTTCCCATTTCTCTTAAAAACCGTTTTTTAGTGAGCAAATCTTTTAATAATTTCGTGAAAAGAATAGCTAATAGGGAGAATGTGATCTTTTTAGAATTATTATTTCTGTCGATCAAATAACTATCTTTTCTGGAAAGGGATTTTATGATTAAAGCCAAAGCAAAAGGTTTTGCAATCAATCGAAGATCATAAGTGATCATTTTGGATTCTCTATAGCGGAGCAAATGGGAAAAGATCTTCCCAGATTTAATCCAATATTTCAATTCACTTATAGAGATGGAAGTGTGTTCTATGGGTGGAGGTTTCCCTACAACGTAGGGCGAATAATAAGAAACAGTGATTTTGCTCATAGGTTCCAACACCTCCTCACAGTGGGTGTGTTGCATAACCCCCCTAACGTGAACGTTTGCGTTTGCGTGGCCATTTCCGAATGGGGCAGCGGGGGCTTCTCCCGACTGCCTTGTCTAAAAATCATTTGATAATATACCGAAACAACCTGAACAATCGGTTTCTGGCTTCGTCGGACAGCCACTAAATTTGAGATCCGCCTGCATCGCTAAACTTTTTAAGTTTAGCTGCTTCGGCGCCGCTTCGCTGACTCAAATTCAGGGCGCCTCCTTGCCAGATTCCCGATTCTTCAAGTAGTTTCGGTATACAAACCCATGGGCCACAAACGTGACTGGAAGCAGTATAACAAACAGGTAGTGAATCGTGGCAAGATCAATTTTTGGATCAAGCCAGAAGCCCTAGAAGGGCTTTCTTTTGAATTCACTTGAGTATGTTGGCCGCCACGATGATGCAAATCTATTTGATTGGCAACCTAACCGTTTTTGGTGTAGGTTTAAATGCTTGGATTTCTCTAAGAAATCGGTTTAATCGGAGAGCAGCATGAACAAAAAAATTGGATGGTTTTATCCCGTCTTTGGCGAAAGTGAAAAAAATGCCGTAGTGAAAGTTCTTGAAAGTCAATACATCAATGATGGCGATGTCACTCGTGGCTTTGAAGAAAAAATAGCTACCTTTCTTGGATGCCGCCATTGCATCGCTGTGACGAGCGGAACTGCGGCTATTGCTTTGAGTTTGATGGCTTTGGGTATCGGCCCCGGAGATGAGGTCATCATTCCCGATTTGACCTTTGCGGCAACAGCCAATGCCGTCCATTTGGCAGGCGCCAAAGTAAAGCTGGTAGATATTGAACCGGTCCGTTTTACTATCGATCCCAATCGAATTGAAGCGGCGATTACCTCAAGAACCAAGGCAATCATTCCTGTCGATGTCAACGGGCGCGGCGCTCGGTATGACCTCATTGAAAAAATAGCAAAAAAGAACAAATTGGCAGTTGTTTGCGATTCAGCTGAAGCTTTGGGATCGAAATACAAGGGACGCTACTTAGGAACCTATGGGGATATGGGATGTTTCTCTTTTTCCGCCAATAAGACGATATCTTCAGGCCAAGGCGGCATGATCGCCACCAATAACAGCGATCTCTACTATCGACTTCGCGAGCTCAAAGACCAGGGCCGTAGGTTCGGGGGAACGGGGGGAGATGACCTCCACCCCGTTGTGGGATATAATTTCAAATATACGAATTTGCAAGCAGCCGTGGCCTTGGCCCAATTTGAGAGAATGGGCGAGAGGGTTTGCCACTTCCAAAAACGGGATCAGTGGTATCAGGAATTTTTAAAACAGGGCGATGTATATACGCTGCCTCCGCTTCCCAATGATGGGGAAGTAAGGCAGTGGACCGATCTTCTCTGCGAAGAGAGACCTAGGATCGAACAAGCATTAAAGGGACAAAATATCGATTTCCGTCCCTTTTGGTTCCCCATCCATAGGCAAAAGCCCTATTTGTTGCCTGACGAGGGATTCGAAAATGCCATTCAAGTTTCCAAAAATGGACTATGGCTTCCCTCCTTTTTCGAAATCACCAAAGAAGATATTCAAATAGTCTCTCAAGTTATCCGTCAAGAATGTTCTCAAGCCGTTGGAGCTTCATGAAAAAATCGATCATTGATATTCAAGTGCCTCTCGATTTCCCCGATCGGAATGTCTGTATTTTGGGCTTGGGCTTTGTAGGCGTTACTTTAGCCACTGCTATGGCTGAAGTGGGATTTCAAGTGACAGGAGTGGAAATTCGAGAGGATGTTGTTGAAAAATTGCGCTCCGGAAGCGCCCATTTTTTTGAGCCCGGTCTTTCGACGCAATTGAAAAAAGTGATCGAAAATGGGCAATTAAAAGTCTTTAATCAAATTCCAGAAAATTGCAATGCCACCGTTTTTATTATCACGGTAGGAACACCCTTAGACGATCATAAAAATATCAATCTGAATAGCATCCAAAATATCATTCAGGGAATTGCAAAAAGACTGAAGAATGGAGATCTAATCATTTTACGTTCGACTGTGAAATTGGGCACGACTCGATCGGTCGTCAAGGCGAAATTGATGGAAGCGGGTAAATCTTTTGAAATCGCTTTTTGCCCAGAGAGGACAGTGGAAGGGCAGGCGATGGCGGAATTGCGCTATTTGCCTCAAGTCATTGGTGCAGACAACTTGTCAACCAATATCCGAGCAGGACATATTTTTCAATTTTTGACTCCCACCGTCTTACGAGTCAGCGATGTTGAAACGGCTGAAATGATCAAATTGATTGATAACACCAAAAGAGACGTTGTTTTTGGTTTTTCCAATGAAGTAGCTCGCCTTTGCGATGCAGCGGGGCTTAGCGCCGAAGAGGTGATTAGCGTGGGACGATTTGGCTATTCGAGGGCCGATTTGCCCTCACCCGGTCCCGTGGGCGGTCCCTGTTTATCCAAAGATTCTCACATTTTGGCCCAAAGCATGAAAGACTTCGGAGTTGTCCCTGAAATTACATTGGCAGCTCGAAAGGTTAATGAGACCCAGCCCAGCGAAGTGGCTCACTTCCTACAAAAATTGATCCAACGAAATAAGGCTTTTCCCAAAAATTTAAAAATTTCCCTTATGGGCATCGCTTTTAAAGGCAAACCTGCAACTGATGACATTCGAGGCACGACTGCAAAGCCCATTTTTGATGCCTTGAAAAACGCCTTTCCTCAAGCCGATTTTTACGGATTCGATCCAGTGGTCTCTTCTGAAGCCATTCGAGAGTTTGGGCTTAAACCCAAAACGGATGCGCGAGAAGCTGTTTTGAACTCCCATGTTGTATTGATTTTGAATAACCACTCCTATTTTTCGGATCTCCCCTTAGAGAAATGGGCCGCAGAAATGATAAGACCCGGAATCATCTACGATTTTTGGAATAATTTTAGCCGGAATAATCTTTGCTTGCCCCCTGATGTCAAATACATCGCATTAGGAAGCCACAAATTTGCCACGGAAGTAGTATGAAAAAGCGCATTCTTGTTACGGGAGGAACCGGTTTTTTAGGAGCTGCGCTGGTCCGTAGGCTTGTTGGATTAGGACACCAAGTGCGTGTTTTAGATAATGGTTTTCGCTCTTCCGCAACCCGCCTTTCAGACATTTTGAAAAAAATCGAATTGATCCAGGGAGATATTCGGGATCCGGCAACAGTTTCTCGAGTTATAGAGGGAATGGAGACCGTTTTTCATTTAGCTGCCATCAATGGGACTGAATTTTTCTATTCGAAACCTGCCCTCGTTCTCGATGTCGGCGTCCGCGGCATTTTAAATGTGATTGAAGGATGCCAAAAAAATAAAGTGGGCGACCTCATCGTAGCATCAAGTTCCGAGGTCTATCAAACTCCCAAAAAAATTCCTACAGATGAAACAGAGAGTTTGATTGTTCCCGACGTATTAAATCCCCGCTATTCTTACGGGGGCTCAAAAATCATTACTGAGCTCTTAGTGGTCAATCAGTGCCGCACCGGTTTTCAACGCGCCATTCTCTTCCGGCCTCATAACGTATATGGCGCTGCCATGGGCTGGGAACATGTGATTCCTCAATTCATTTTACGAGCTATTGATACGATTGATGAAAAACCTTTTGGAACTGTTCCTTTCAAAATCCAAGGCGATGGTCACGAAACGAGAGCCTTTATTCATATTGATGACATGGTTGATGGAATGGTCCTTCTGTTAGAAAAAGGGAAGCACTTAAATATTTATCATATTGGCAATCCAGAAGAGGTTGCTATCGCAGATGTAGCGCGAAAAATCGTGTGCCATTTTGGAAGAGAATGCGAATTCATTCAGGGACCTTTGCAACAAGGTTCCACGCCTCGCCGCTGCCCCAATATCGATAAAATCAAGTCCTTGGGATTCAAGCCCAAAATTTCTCTCGATCAAGGACTTCCATCAGTCATTGATTGGCATGCGGCCAATAAACCTAAGAAACTTAAGGAGACCCATTCATGAATCGACTCGATTCCCTGGATTCCAAACCTCTGAGCGCCTGTCAAATTTGTGGAAAAACCCATCTTGAATCGATCCTTTTTCTGGGGTATGTTCCTCCGGTCAATGAGATGCTTCCGGTAAATTCGATTCCCGGTGTTGAAATGAGATTTCCTTTAGAACTCAAAAGATGTCGCGATTGTACTTTAGTTCAAATTGGTTACGAAGTCGATCCTCGAATCCTATTTCCTCACACCTATCCCTATCTCAGCGGCACAACCAAAATTTTAAGGGAGAACTTCAGAGATTTAGCTCAAGAAGCCAATCGCTTGTTTCAGTTGACATCATTCGATTTAATCATCGACGTGGGCGCCAATGACGGCACACTTCTCGCTCCCTTTAAAGAATTTGGCCAAAAAGTATTGGGGATCGAGCCCTCTCAAGCCGCAGATGTAGCCCGACAAAAAGGGATTGAAATGATCAAAGATTATTTCAGCTTTGCCAATGCCAAATCGGTCAAGGAGAAGTATGGCGCAGCGAAAATCATCACGGCAGCCAATGTTTTTGCCCATATCAAAGACGTTCATGAAATCGTGAAAGGGATTCTCCATCTCTTGAAGCCAGATGGCATTTTCATTTCTGAATCTCATTATTTGTTAGATCTCGTTCAGACTCTACAATACGATACCATCTATCACGAGCATCTTCGCTACTATTCGTTGAAAAGTTTGATGAATCTCTTTGCACAGCACGGATTGGAAGTGATTCGCGTTAAGAGAATCCCCACACATGGCGGATCGATTCGCGTTTACACAGCGCGCAAAGGACAACATCCTGTCGATCTTTCTGTGCCCCGCGCTCTTGCGGAAGAGGAGGCCTCAGGCCTTACAAACGGCTCTGTTTTTACCACATTCCGCAAACGAGTCATTGAATCGAAATTGGAACTCTATCGATTGATTGCCGATATCAAAGCGCAAGGCAAGAGAATTTATGGCATTGGAGCCCCTTCTCGAGCCAGCACTTTGATCAATTACGGAGCCCTGGATGATGGACTCATCGATGCGGTCATGGAAGTTTCCAATTCGCATAAGCTCGATAAATACATTCCTGGAACACGCGTCCCTGTCCTCGATGAAAAAAAACTCTATACCGATCAGCCCGATTTCGTTCTCTTTTATTCATGGCATATAGCCGAAGAACTCGCCCTGAATTTAAGAAAAAGAGGGTATCGAGGTGAGTTTATCGTCCCCTTGCCCACGCCCCGAATCTTCTCTTACGAACTCGCAGGCGTGTAAGATGAAAAGGGTTGCCGTTGTTGGCGAAGATTGGGACGTCATTGATCTCATCGAAGGCATTTCTGAATTAACCTTAGAGGGGGTCTTCGCCCCCTCTCTGGTTCGTCCTTGCGTTCCCTACTTAGGCAAAGATGAAGATTTCAAACCCGAAGGGCATTTCCAAGTCGTTTTGGCTGTCGACCTGCCCGCGATTCGTGCGAAATTAGCTGATCATTATGGCCTTGAAAATCTCTTTACTCTCCAATCGCCTCACGCCTATGTTTCTTCTCGTGCTGAAATTGGAAATGGATCCGTTATTCAAAGGGGGGTGACGATCATGCCCCATGTAAAACTCGGACTTGCTTGTAAAGTCAATATCAATGCCACTCTCCATCACGACGTGAAGGTGGGCGATTTTTGTACCATCGCTCCGGGTGCACTGATCCTAGGAAATGTGATCATCGAAGAAGGCGTATATGTGGGTGCGGGGGCCATTATCAAGCAGCGATGCCGCATTGGGGCGGGAACTGTGATTGGAGCTGGGGCCGTTGTTATAAAAGATGTCCCTCCTTACAAAACAGTAGTGGGAGTTCCTGCGAAAGAAATGGTCCGTGAGTCTAGTTCCTAGCCTCCGGCAAGAATGATTGTTTTCATCGATTCATCACTTCACATGAACGGAATTTTGGTAAAGATCAATCCCGTCCTGGAGATCCCCAAAGAAAGCGCATTTACCCTTGTTGAGGATCATCGACTTATTGCAAAAATGTTGTAAAATTTGATTCGAATGGGAGGTTAATATAAATATTTGACACCGATGGATTAAGTCTTTCATCCGTTTCTGAGCTTTTTCCATGAAACTTTGATCGCCAACGCCGATGACTTCATCAATAATCAAAATATCTGACTCCATACAGGTAGCGATTCCAAAAGCAAGTCTCATCCTCATCCCAGAAGAATACGTTCGAACGGGCATTTTCAAATAGTCATTCAACTCAGTAAATTCCTCGATATCATCAAATTTAGATTTCATTTGCCTTGTTGATTTGCCCTGCAAAATGCCCATAAGAATGATGTTTTCATATCCTGTGGCATCTGTATTCAAGCCAACGCTGATGTCGAGCAGAGAAGTGACATTGCCTTGAATCTGTAAGGATCCTTCCGTTGGTTGATAGATTCCCGATAAGACGCGTAAAAGTGTGCTTTTTCCCGAACCATTTTTCCCAACTAATGCAATCCGATCGCCGGGTCTAAATTCGGCATCAATCCCATCTAACGCTCGATTCAATACGATCGTTTCTTCCTCTTTTTTGCCTAAAAACTGGAAGAGAGATTTGATGACTGTTTTTTTTAGCGTATATCGCTTTATGTAATGAAAATAGTCTAAAGATATATTATTTAATTTTATAAATGCTTCTTTCATAGCCAGAATATAACTCTTCTGCTGTATTTTCTTAAAACGGGGATGAAGAGGATTACTCCAACTAGGGTTAATATACTTATGCCGTATAAATCTGAGAGACCGAAAGATAACCCCAGTAAAGGATTTCTGATAAGGTTTACATAATAATAAAATGGATTGAGGTATAAAAACACATGAAACTTTGCTGGAAGAATATCGGGAGACCACATGACAGGGGTGACGAAGAAGAGAACCTGGAGGATGTTAGTGACAATGGCGACGAAGTCGGGGTAGCGAGTGCTGACGAATGCGATGAGAGTCCCAAAGAGTAAGCCATTTATGCACAGTATCAACAAAGAGGGGATCAACAATAAGATATTGGCATTGACCTGCATGTGGTAGATGCAGGCGATGATCACAAAAACGGGTAGAGTGTGGGCTAAAATAACTACGTTTCTAAGGACGAGGCGAAAGAGGTAGACGATGCAGGGAACCTGAATGTTTTCCATGAAAGGTTTTGCATCGGTCAAGATTTTGGTGCTTTCAATGATGATCATGGAGATAAAGCTCCATGCGATCATTCCTGTAGTAAAATAGGGCAAATAAGTCGCTCGATCAATCCCAAACAGGATCCCATAAAGATATCCCATAGAAAAGGCGGTGATGGCTGTGCTGATCGTGATCCAGAAAGGGCCTAAAACAGAACCCCGGTACCTATTGAGAATGTCTTGCATTGCCAGAGAGACCCAAATGCGCCAAGAACGAAGGGCAGTCGTAAAATCGCCAAGACCCGCATGTTTTTTTGAACAAATCGTTTTGCATTCCATGAAGGACAATGTTAAAGAGACATTGTCTTTTCTGTCCATAGGCATCCTTGCGGTAATTTTGACAATATCGTTTTGTTTATGCAACCAAGTGAAAACTCAGCTAACAAATCTTTTCCACCATAATGCAAAGTTAAAGAGATACCACACTTGAGGGGCGTGGCCCTGATCAAAATAGCGCATCACTTCTGCGCGGTCAAAAAAATCAGTTTGATCGCAAAACTGATTCAACTCATCCCGCATGCGAGAGCCGAGTTTGTCATAGAGCCATTCGTAGACGGGGACGCCAAAGCCTTGTTTGGGGCGGTCAATGATGGCGTCGGGAATGACTCCGCGAACAGCCTTTTTGAGGATGTATTTGCTAATGTCGTTTTTCGTCTTGATCGCTTGCGGAATGCTCATAGCCAGCTCCACAAATTTGTGATCGAGAAAGGGAACTCGACCTTCAAGGGAGACTCCCATAGACATTTTGTCGACGCGCATGAGGAGCAGTTCAGGAAGACGGAGATTCAGATCGGCGTACGACATCCAGTTAAGAGGCGTTTTTTCCCAGGCTTTTTGTTGGAAGCGTTGGTAAACGGGTTCGATGGCTTGCCACGAAGTGAGCCCTTTTAACTTTTGACGCAGCCGCGGCGAGAGGAGTTTTTGCTTTTGCGCCTCGGTAAAGGACTCAGCTCCGCTCCAAAAAATGGGTTGGTCAAGAGAGCCGCGGCGAAGGCGTTCATAATGCATAGAAGTCTCTTTGCCGAGGGCTTTAATTCCGAAAAGCCCAAGTTTTTTGATGAAGTTGGGAACGGGAAGATTGTCGAGATTTTGGAGTTTAAGGGCCGTTTTCCAACTGGAGTAGCCCCAAAAAAGCTCATCGGAGCCTTCTCCGACTTGGGCGACGATGACGCCATTGTCGCGGGCGAGTTTGGAGACGTAATAGACGGGAACGCAGACGGGGTCGGCAATGGGCTCATCTTGCAGGTAGATCATCTGGGGAAGGAAATCGAGAAGGTCATCGACATTGAGGAGCCGCTCATGGTAGCGGGCGTTCACTTCCTGCGCCATTTGCTTAGCAAAGTGGAGCTCATTCTGGTAAGAGGCATATTCGCCCTGATAACCGATGCTAAATGTTTTGACCTCTTGCTCTCCTTCTGAAAAGAGCGCGGCATTGGTGCTCGAATCGATTCCGCCCGAAAGAAAAATGCCAACGGGGACGTCGCTCACTTTTCGCAACCGGACAGCGGTTTTCAGTTCGGAGAGAATGCGGCTGGCAATCTCCTCTTCGGAATGGTTTGTCAGCGGCGTCGTATGATCCCAAACATCCCAGTAACGGTTTTCTAGAATCGATCCATCTTCCCGGATCCGAAGCCAGGTTCCTGGGGATAGTTTCTTGATTCCATCAAAGAGAGTTTGGGGCGCAGGGGTCGTTAAAAAGGACAAATAGTGATAAAACGCCTCTTCGTGGACGGCTCTTTTTTGTTCGGGATCTTGAAGGAGGGCTTTGATTTCGGAGGCAAAAGTGATGCGGCCATGATGGATGGAATAATAGAGCGGTTTGATGCCGATGCGGTCGCGGACGAGCCACAGTTCCCGTTTCTTTTCATCCCAAATGGCGATGGCGAACATGCCGCGAAAACGGTGAAGGCAGTCAATGCCCCACTCTTCAAAGGCGTGAATGATTACTTCGGTATCGGAATGGTCGGTTTTCCACTGATAATGGGGAAGCTGTTTTCGAATCTCCGCATGGTTATAAATTTCTCCATTGAAAACAATTTGGATGGAGCCATTCTGATTGCTCATAGGTTGACTGGCGCTTTCAGACAGATCGATGATCGACAGGCGCCGAAAGCCAAGCCCTACTTTTTGATCTTTTGAAATCCAAATTCCCTCTCCATCGGGGCCGCGATGTTTGATCGTATCGATCATCGATTGGACGTACGACTTCGTCACTTTGAAAGAATTAAAAGCAAAAACACCAGTCAATCCGCACATGCAACTTAGTTTTTTTTGGAAATAAGCGCCTCATCATACAGGGATTTAGATTATTCTGTCGATAACTGGTGTTACTCAATAAGGAGGATTTTGAGGATTTGGTCTAAAAGCCTGGGGTGTAAAAATAGGGTGCCGATTTTCTCTCTGCAATCCAAATACCTTTCTCTTAACAGAGCCGTTTCATGATTTGTCCAATCGGCCCGAAATGAAGGAAGTGCGATAGGAGGCTTTACATCCTCTGATTTGGGAAAAAAGGCCAATTGGTTCAATTGCCGTTCTGAATAAAGCTGGGAGTTTCTCTTTCCGTATCCGAGAAGAATGCCAAGAAGTTCCTCGTGACCCAATACCTGAGAAGGAAGGGCTCTAAACGAAATTTCGAGGGACAGGTTATCATTTATGACTTTTTCAAAACACACCCTATTCTCCCGAATGACTTGAGTACAAAGATCTCGATTCAAAATAAAACCAAAACTGACCAGGGGGCTATTGGGGCTTTTTGTTTTAATAAAGATAAATTTGGGAGAGCTCCTGGACAAATATTTTTCCCAGCACTTCCACCCTTCTTTCATATTTTGATTGGCAGGAGAAAAGTAGGTTTTTAAACACAAGAGAGAACGAAGCGGATGTTTCCAAGATAAGTGGGGAATAAAGCTCACTAGTATGGCTGGCTTTTCTCCAAGAAGAACATACCCTAGGCCCTCTCGAGTTATTAGTCGTTCAAAAAATTGCTCAAGAACAACACGATCTTCTAGGGCAATCGATTGAGAAGTAACCGGCCAGCCAACCCCACATAAGAAAACGAGAAGAGAAGCTATTTTAATATTTATCCCTTTCGGCACCACAATGTCGACAAACAGTATCACTCCCTTGCAGAATCGTTTACCCATTCATTACGGGTGCACCTTGGTTTCAATGGCTTCGCGGGTGAGAGTGCAATCTGTTCTCACCCAGCCGTTTTGAATGTACCAGTCTAAGTGATCAATAACACATTGCGGAAAGAGGGAATCAACAGGGATGCATGGGGTTTCCAAAATAGTTAATTCAAGTTGTTGCTGGGTGGGGATTGGACGCTCAGCGCCATGGACGTTGCTTTCGAGTTTCAGTTGATTTGCTTTCACCCCGCCCATAGAGGAAAAATGCCAGCCGGCATTGGCTACGACCGGCAGGTTATTTCTCATGGAACGAAGGGCATTGGGCATGTAGTTTGGGGGGAGGAGATAGTACTGCGTAATGACGGGGCCATTCCACTGGCCTACGTAACCATTGAGATAGTGAACAAAAAGGTCGAGTTGGCACGCAAAAATGGGATGGGTTTTGATATGGGAGAGAATGCGGGGCATGTCTTTGCCGCGAGGAATTTCATCGAGATCGGAAATCATGATAATGTCATCGACAAAACAGTGATAAAGCCCTCTTAAGATTTGATTTCTTTGCCACCCTTCCCTCAGCCAAAGATCATCGGTTTGAAGACGTTCCGTCACCTTGATGTGGATGATCTTGTTGTTATATTGGGCAAATCGGTTCTTATTTTGCTCGAAGTAGAACGGCTTGGGCTTTCCTTGATGCGTTTCTGCACATTCGACGAGGACAAAATGGTCGACGTAGTCATAAAGTTCATTGAGTCTGATTTCTAAAATATCAAGCTCATGGTTGAACATAAAACAGTCGTAAACAGCGGCAGAGAGAAAAAGTGGAAGGAAGAAAAAGATGAATTTCATTTGAGTAACTCCTCGACTTTAAAGGCGATTTCCATGGCTTGCAACTGCTGCCAAAGAGGGATGGGCCAGTGTCCGCCCTGCTGGATGGCGTCGGCAAAGGCGACGAGCTCCTCTTTTTGCCCTTTTTCTGGGACGGTTGAGGTGGTGCGATAGTCGTCGATGGTGTGCACTTTCCCATCGCAGAAGAGTTCCATCTGCTCTTTGGGGTGATCTTTGGATCCGAGGGCGGTGTAGGTAAGGGATGCGATGGAGCCATCTTTAAAGGAGAGGGTCGCTATGAAGTTGTCGGAGTGGGTGTAGTAGCCGGTGGCGGGTCTGACGGCTTGTGCGTCGATGTGGGTGACTTCGGAGTTGGTGAAGAAGGTAAAAAGATCGTAGATGTGGCACGCTTCGCCGATGTTGCGCCCGCCTCCTTCGAGGCCGTGGACCCAATGATCGAGCGGGAGGAAGCCGGCATTCATCCGGTAATTGATAATGAGGGGATTGGTCCGGTTTTGGATGGCTTTGTAAATGGTTTGCGCATGCTGCGAAAAGCGGCGGTTAAATCCAGTGAGTAGGAGGGGCGCGTCGGGAACCCCTGAATAGAAATTCTCAATTTGGGTAAGTTCTTGTGGAGTGATGGCAAGGGGCTTTTCAGCAAGAACATGTTTGTGGGCGCGGAGGGCATCGAGAACCATTTGGGCGTGGAGATTGTGGCGCGTGGCAATGATGACGGCGCCGATGTCGGGGTCCTTGAGGACTTCCTGATAGTCAGTGGAGGAATAGGCTGCGTTGAATTGTTTGGCTGTGGCTTGGGCGTTGTGCCCCGAACGGCTGACGACGGCTTTGAGGTAGTAGTTTTTGAGCGATTTGAGATTGGGCAGGTGCATCCCTTTGGCAAAGCCTCCGGCGCCAATGAGGGCGATTTGGATCTGTTTCGGGTTTGGCGGGAGGATGTTGGGGTTGGGTATGGAGCGGGTTGGAGTTGCCGTTTGTGGGTAGGAGAGGAGGGCAAGGAGCGGGCGGGGTTGGAGTTCGTTGAGATCGGCGTAGGCTTTGGCAACGTCTTCGATGGGATAGATCTGGTGAATGAGGTGGGCGATGGCGAGTTTTTTTTCGCTGAGGAGTTTTAAATATTCGGCCATGTTCCGGTTTTCTGTCCAACGGACGTAGCCGATGGGATAATCGAGCCCTTTTTCTTCGTAGCGGTCGTCATAACGTCCCGGCCCGTAAGAGGTGGAGATGAGAAAGTCGATCTCTTTTTGGTAGAAGTCGGACCGTTTGAGGTGGAGGCCAACATCGCCGACAAGGACGACGCGCCCTTTTTTTCGGGTGAGTTTGAAGGCGGTGGAGAGCACTTCGCTCGAAGGAGTGGCGGCGGTGATGATGACGCCGTCGGCGCCATGGTTGTCGGTGAGGCGGAAAATATCGTCGGGCGAAGGGCACGGAATCTGGGCGAGTTGGGTGCGATGCGCATCGAGGTCGATGCCAAAGACGCGGCAGCCGTTGACTCGAAGCATTTGGCAGGTGAGCTGTCCGAGGAAGCCGAGGCCGATGACGACGAAAGTTTCTCCCAGCGTGGGTTGGGCGCGGCGGATGCCTTGAAGTGCGATGGCGCCGAGTGCGACGGTGCTGGCTTCAGGGAAGTCGAGGTTGTCGGGAATGGAAACAATGAGGTTTTGGGGGACTTGGATGAATTCGGAGTGGTTGGCGAATTGCGCGCCTGCGCAGGCGACGCGGCGCCCAGTAGCGAGATCGGTGCCAGCGGCGGAGTAGCCCGTTGGGGAACCGGTCGAGAGCTTGCTTTGTACGATGCTTTTGGTTTTGGAAAAGCCGCGGCTGGCAAGCATAGTGAGAACTTGCCGCACTTTGTCGGGGTTTTTCAGGGCCCGCTTCCAGAGAGGCATACCTGAATTTTTCATGCCGCTGAGTTCAGTCCCTGTGGAAATACACGAATGGGATACGCGAACCAGGGAATAGCCCGGCTCGGGGGTGGGAGCGGGAACTTCTTCCAGATGGATTTTGCCTTGGCCCATTAGCGCTTGTTTCATGTCCAGATTCCTCGTGTATCTATGATTTCTTTTCCTTTGAGAAGCTCTCGATCGATGGCGGAAAACGGGCGGTGATTGACGAGAAGGAGGAGAAGATCGGCTTTTTTGATGGCTTCATGGAGACCTACCATTTTTACGTGGGGAAAAGAGAGCTGGGGGGGGAGCTTTTCAAGATGGGGTTCGACGATGAGTAGTTTTCCGATGTTTTGCTCGGCGAGATGGTGGACAATTTCAATCGCAGGACTCTCCCGGATGTCATCGATGTCGGCTTTGAAAGAGAGTCCCAGACAGGCAATGGTCGGATTGGGGATGTTTGCGAGCTTTTCTTTTACTTTGGCTAGCACATGCCGAGGCTTGCTGTCGTTCACTTCGCGAGAGGTTCGGATGAGACGCGCGAGCGCGGGGGCGGAGTCGACAATGAACCACGGATCGACCGCGATGCAATGGCCGCCGACGCCAGGGCCTGGTTGGAGAATTTTGACGCGCGGATGGCGGTTGGCCAGACGGATGAGTTCCCACACATTGATGTTGAGTTGATCGCAAATAAGGGAAAGTTCGTTGGCAAAGGCGATGTTGACGTCGCGGAATGAATTTTCGGTGAGTTTGGTCATTTCGGCGGTGCGCGCGTCGGTGAGAAGACATTCTCCCTTCACGAAGATTTGATAGAGGGTTTTGGCTTTTTCGGCGCATTGGGGAGTGATCCCGCCAATGACCCGATCGTTTTCGACAATTTCGCGAAGGATATGCCCCGGCAAGACCCGTTCGGGACAGTAGGCGTAGTGGATGTCGCTGCGCCCGATCCATTGCGCCAATTTTTCCGTGGTGCCCACAGGAGAAGTCGATTCGAGGATGACGAGATTTCCCTTTTCGAGGACGGGGGCGATCGATTTAGCGGCGGCTTCGATGTAGGAGAGATCGGGTTTGTAATTTTCTTTAAATGGGGTCGGAACAGCAATGATGAAGACCTGTGCCTTTTCGGGTTTGAGGGTTGCTTTAAGGCGTCCCGATTTCACAGAGGCGTAAACGACCGCTTCAAGATCGGGCTCGACAATGTGGACTTTGCCCTTGTTGATCGTGTCGACGGCTTTGGCATTCACATCGACGCCGACGACTTCGGCGCCATGGCTGGCGAGAACAGCTGCGGTGGGAAGACCAATGTAGCCCAGGCCAATAACAGAGATTTTTTTAAACGGTTGCTTCATAACTCATCAAATGCTGAATGATTCTTCCTGCTGCTTTCCCATCGCCATAAGGATTGTGCGCGTGGGACATTGTTTGGTAGTGGAGCGCGTCATCGAGAAGGCGATTCGTTTCATAAACAATCTGGCTCTCATTGGTGCCCACGAGGATCACAGTTCCCGCTTCGACGGCTTCGGGCCTTTCGGTCACTTCGCGCATCACCAAAACCGGTTTGCCGAGTGAAGGCCCTTCTTCCTGAACGCCGCCTGAATCGGTGAGAATAAGATAGGATAGATCCATTAAAAAGACAAAGCTCAAGTAATCGAGCGGCTCAATCAGGTGGATATTCTCTTTATTTCCGAGGATCGATTTGACAGGCGCCTGCACATTGGGATTGAGATGTACAGGGTAGATGATTTGCACATCGTCGCGCTCGGCAATCTTTCGGATCGCTTTACAAATCGATTGGAACCCCTCGCCGAAGTTTTCTCTGCGGTGGCCAGTGACCAAAATGAGCTTTCGGGAAGGATCGAGATAGGGAAACGGTTTTTTTAGATCCCATTCTGGGTGCTCTTTGATTTGTTTGAGAGTGTAAAAGAGGGCGTCGATGACTGTATTTCCCGTCACAAAGATAGTTTCCGGTGAAACCCCCTCTCGCAGCAAATTTTCTCTCGATTTTTTTGTCGGCGCGTAGTGGAATTTGGCGATCGAGCTGACGAGCTTGCGATTCATCTCTTCCGGATAGGGCATAAGCGTGTTCCCCGTGCGCAGACCCGCTTCCACGTGGCCTACCGGGACTTTTTCGTAGAAGGCGGCCAACGCTGCGGCCAGCGCTGTAGTCGTATCTCCTTGCACCAGGAGAAGATCGGGTTTCACCTCGATGAGGACCTCGCGCAGTTTCGACAGAATCGAGGTGGTGATTTCGGTTAAGCTTTGCCCAGGTTTCATGATATTGAGATCGAAGTCTGAGCGGATCTGAAACAGATTTAAAAACTGATCGAGCATGTGGCGGTGTTGCGCAGTGACGCAGACAACCGATTCCACCTCAGTCCGTTTCAGCCCCTCGAGAATGGGAGCCATTTTTATCGTTTCGGGTCTTGTGCCAAAAACGGAGAGGACTTTCATATTAAAAGCTCGATCAGTTGTTTTGCCCTCTTGGACCAGTCTTGTCCTTCTGCGTAACCACGATAAAAATCCCTCTTTGGATTTTGAATCGCATGGACCAAACTTCTTTTGAACTCGTCATCTGTTTTGCACAAATAGGCGGGGGACGCGATGTTTTCCAATTCTTCCCAACGCGTAGCCACCACGGGCAATCCGCAAGCCATGTATTCGTATAACTTCAACGGGTTTACGTTGTGGATCAAGTCGGGGTATTTTTTTACATCGAAAGGGATCATTCCCACATCGGCCTGTTTCAGATAGTCTGGGATACCAGAATACGCCTTACGCCCTAAAAGATGAATATTTTTTCTTTTTTGCAAACGGTTTTCTTTCATGGGGCCGATGATAACGAAAGAGACATCGGGCAATTCATCGGCTAATTTTTCCACCAGATCATAATCAAACCAATATTCGATCGCCCCGCAATAAACGGCGATCGGCTTTGGAATCGATCGCAATTCCTCGGGCATCCGTCCCTCTCCCGCAAAGTGGGCAACTGGAACCCCATTTGGAAGGTGTTCTACCCGTCCCGCCTTCACATCTTTCATTAAACTCCTGGCCGTGCAGGCAACCAGATCGACCTTTTGGCACAGCTCCTCCTCCATCCTCAAAGAGGCCGCGGTAGACTTACTAAAACCCGCATTCTTATCGGCCATTCTGAAAACGCTCTTCCTCGCCCGAATTTCCCCAAGCCAAAACGATTGTACGGCCGTATCCAGATAGAGAATATCCACCTCTCCAAAGCCCCGGTCTTTCACTTTTCGGACCACATTGGGGAAGGTCATTTGGTGCCAATGGCGGTGGACCCACTCCGTTTGCAGAACCGGTTCTCTATGAGGCGGCAGCAAGGTCATAGGCAAATAGGTCCACACGCCCTCTTCGACACCACCTGAAGAGTAGATGCGGAACCGTTCTTTGAAACCATCGCTTCTCAGCAAATGGAACGGGCTGATGGGATCAGAAATAAACGCGACCTCATATCCCAGCTTGACAAACTCTCTGGCCAGATGATGGCTTCCCACCTGAAAGCAGGAGGTCCAATAATTGGAGCAGGCCATGAGAATTTTTTTCATAGTTTTTAAATTGGAGAGTTACTTTTCTAATGAAAGTACAATTTGTTCTAATAACTCTTCCATAAGAGGGAGATATTCTCTTATTGTTTTCCAGATGACATCGTGATCGATATCAAAGTAAGCATGGATCAAGCGGTTTCTCATACCAATCATTGATTTCCACGCCAATTCAGGAAATCTTTTCTTCAACTTTTCTGAAATATTATTTGCAGCCTCCCCTATTACTTCAAATTCTCTGAGAACTGCAGAAAGAAACATGCGGTCACTGTCCAAATCGCTTCTTTTTTTTCCGAATGAAAAGGACAGGATCGCTTTTGTAGAGTCGAGCATGTGTGTAAATCGAACGAGATCCTTATGATCCATAGATTATTTTAGCCTGAGTTAAAACATCATCACGGAAATAGGGACTCAGATCATTGGGAGTTTTCAAATCAACCATTCTTCCCATCAGAGCGGCAAGCTCCAATTCCATATCTACCAAAGCAAAAAGATGAGGAATGTGTTTTTTATCAAATTTGACGAGAATATCGACGTCACTTTCTTTTGTGAATTTTGAAGTTAGTACGGAACCAAAAAGAGCAAAATAGGTAATGTGATGCTTTTGGCAAAAACTTTCAATCTTCTCTTCATTCAATGGAATTCGAATTTTGGTCATTTTAGAACCTTATTTCTGGGATGAATTTTAATGTTCGTCTGGAACGAAGTCAAGATTAATGGATAATAACCACTTCTTCTTGGTAGTATGGTGCCCATGATCGATCTTTGTGTTGATGCGCGCATGGCGTTTAGTTCCGGCATCGGAACGTTTATTCGGGGAATCCTCCCCTTTCTCAATCAGCCGCCCTTTCGGATGATCCTATTGGGCGAGGAGATTCCATTTAATGCCCCGATTTATTCCATTCGGGAGCAGGTTTTATTCCCCATTAAAATTCCCAAGTGCGATCTTTTTTGGTCTCCCCACTACAATGTCCCGCTCCTCCCAATCCGCGCGAAAAGACGAATCGCAACTATCCATGACGTTTGCCATTTGGTTTTTGGTTCGGTCGCGGAGAGGACCTATGCAAAATGGGTCATGAAAAAGGCTCTGCTGTCCGATTGTGTGACCACAGTGTCTGCGTTTTCAAAGGGCGAAATCCAAAAATATCTCGGGCCAAGGCACGTGGATATAATCCCCATTGCGCCGAAAATCATGAAAGGTGGAACCGTCAATCCCTATTCACTGCCAAAACGGTTTGTTCTGTATGTCGGCAATATCAAACCTCATAAGAATTTAGACCGGTTGATGAGAGCCTTGCCCGATATCGACCTAGTTGTTGTTGGGAAGGGCGCTGCTTTACAAAGGGAACGAGTGTGGCAGTTGGGCGAGGTGCCCGATTCCGATTTGCCCTATTTGTATAAGAGGGCGGAGGCGTTGGTATTCCCTTCGCTGTATGAAGGTTTTGGATTGCCGCCGTTGGAGGCGATGAGCTGCGGCTGCCCCACGATTGTGTCGCAGGCGGCCAGTATTCCCGAAGTTTGCGGCGATGCGAGCCTCTATTTCCATCCAGAAAATGAAGGGGAGATGCGAACAGCGATTGAAACCGTGCTCTCGAATGCAAAGTTGAGACAAGAATTGATTCAAAAAGGGTATGAACGGGTCAAGAGTTTTAGCTGGGAAAAGACAGGAGCTCGCTATCGAGAATTGTTTGAGAAGGTACACCGTGCCTAATGCGCTTGTTCACGATTGGCTCATTTCAGGTGTCGGCGGCGGAGAAAAAGTACTCCAGGCCATCCATCAACAATTTCCAGGACCGATTTATACTCTAGTTCATGACAGAGGTAAGTTACACGGCACTTATTTTCAAGATGTTAAGATTGTTTCGAGCTTTATTCAGCGGCTACCGGGGGCCAAAACCAAGTACAAGAGCTATCTCCCTTTTTTTCCGCTTGCCATCGAACAATTGGATTTGAGTTCCTATGATTTGATCATTTCCTCTTCTCATTGCGCTGCAAAAGGGGTGATCACATCGCCCGATCAGGTGCATATTTGTTACTGCCATACGCCGATGCGCTATGCGTGGGATTTGATGCACGAATACTTGCGTGAAACGAATTTGGAGAAAGGCTTTAAAGGCGCGCTCGCTCGCCTATTCTTACATTACTTGCGGGGATGGGATGTGAATTCATCGAGGCGGGTGGATCATTTTATCGCCAATTCGCACTATGTGGCGAAGAGAATTGAGAAATTTTATGGGCGCAGCTCCGCTGTGATTTACCCCCCCGTGGACCTCTCTTTTTTTGAAATGGGAAAGAATAAGGAGTCGTTTTATTTAACGGCGTCGAGATTTGTTCCCTACAAACGGATCGATTTGATAGTGGAAGCTTTTTCCAAGATGCCCCATCGGAAACTCGTGGTCATTGGCGATGGACCTGAGGCGAAAAAAGTGAAGGAGAAAGCGGGAGCCAACGTCGAGTTGTTAGGCTATCAGCCCGATGCGGTGCTGAGAGAGTATTTACAGAGAGCGAAAGGGTTTGTCTTTGCGGCGGTAGAAGATTTTGGGATTGTTCCTGTGGAGGCGATGGCTTGCGGGACTCCAGTGATCGCATTTGGAAAAGGAGGCGTGAAGGAGACCGTGCTTCCTGGTGAGACCGGCTATTTTTATGAAGAGCAAACGGTTCCCTCTTTGATTGCGGCGATCGAAGCCTTTGAAAAAATGGAAATGGATCCAAAAGCTTGCAGAAAAAGAGCTGAAAGTTTTTCAATGGAGAACTTCAATCGGCAATTTACCCAATTTGTGAAAGAGAAGCGATGAAAGCGATCATTCTTGCAGGCGGCGGAGGAACTCGGCTCTGGCCCCTCTCCAGAGAAGATTTCCCCAAACAGTTCATCAATTTCGGATCGGGACTATCTCTTTTGCAAAGAAGCGTCGCAAGGCTCTCGAAAGCTCCCTTTATTGATGAAATTGTCATAGCGACCAATGAGCATCACCGCCATCTGGTTCAGGAGCAGGTAGATAAAATCCCCGCAAAAGTGCGGATCCTTGTCGAGCCCCATCGCAAAAATACGGCTCCCGCCATTGCCCTAGCCGTAAAATATCTAGAAACGGAGTGCAAGGCCAATCCATCCGACCCCATCCTCGTGGTACCGTCCGATCATCTCATTGAACCTGAGATCGTTTTTCTTCATGCCCTGGAATACCTTCAGAAAATCACCTCTGAAAACAAAATCATCACCTTTGGCATTCGCCCCACGAAGCCAGAAACAGGATATGGGTACATTGAAGTTGGTCGCCGGAATCAAAACTCTACCTTTGAAGTTGTCCGGTTTGTCGAAAAACCAGATCGGGCCACAGCGGAAAAGTACATTGCCAATTCCACTTTTTTCTGGAATTCGGGGATGTTTCTCTTTTCTCTCCAAACCTTTTGGAAGCAAGCGCAGATCCATTGCCCGCAGTTAAGCGCGCCATTTGCAGAAATGCCCAATCTCTCCATCGATTATGCCATTATGGAGAAGACGCAAGACATTCTCCTCTATCCCCTTCCCATCTCTTGGTCTGATGTCGGTTCTTGGGATAGCGTCTACGATGTGATGGAGAAGGATCAGAACCAAAACGTGACCGTAGGGCAAGTTCACACACTGGATACGAAGAATAGTCTGATTATCGGTGGGAAAAAAGTGATCTCGACCATTGGGCTCGAAGACATGCTCATCATTGAGACGGACGACGCCCTTCTCATTAGCAAAAAGGGGGAATCGCAACGGGTCAAAACCCTCCTCCAACTACTCCAAAAATCTCAATGATACAAATTTTAGCGTCCCGTTTTTGAAACGGAATCGATCAGGTTCTTTATTTCACGGACGGCGATCCGGTGCGCTTTCAAAGCGCCAGGCAGTTCTTCCGAGCCTAAGAGCCAGCCCAGAATGGGTATCGCCGAAAAAGACATGTGAGCGATGTCTTGGATCTTTCCTCCATGAAAATGGGGCCTGGAATTATGGAAAAAGGTGCGCCATTCTGCGAATGTTTTTGTGAGGCTGGGCCGCTCTTCTTCCGGTATTGTGCCACTCGCCAAGAGCTTCTCAAGGTCACTCATTACCAAAAGAAGAGGGGTTTTAACAGTTTTCTTGAAAATTATCTAAACTTGTCCAATAATGTCCTTTAT
>CAYWKW010000002.1:0-59828 GCA_964458995.1 uncultured bacterium
TTTACGGCTGCTCCGATTATCCCAATTGCGACTATACGGCCCCGCTTGAGGCGCTCTCCTTTAACAAAGAAGATTACGACCCGAACTTTGATTGGGATCAACCTTGCCCCATTTGCGGCTCGCCCTTGACTTTGCGGCATGGACGTTATGGCGCTTTTCTGGGTTGTACGAGGTATCCTGATTGCAAAGGGATCGTCAATATTCCGAAGAAAGGGGAAAAAGTTTACTCGTCAGATGAGTTGCCCGCCTGCCCAGCCATTGGCTGCGATGGAAAGTTGACGGCTCGCAAATCCCGTTTTGGAAAAACGTTCTTCTCTTGCTCCAACTTCCCCGATTGCGATGTGATTGTCTCTACACTCGATCAGATAGAAGAAAAGTACGATGCCCACCACCCGAAAACGGCCTACGTAAAAAAGGGGAAAAGGGGCGCCAAAAAAGGGGGAAAAGGGGAGAAAGAGCCCCCTGCCAAGAAGAAGAGAAAAATCGAACAACCTGCCTACAAGTTATCCCCCGATTTGGCAAAGATTGTGGGTGCAGCGGAGATGTCGCGCCCTGAAGTGACCAAACAAATCTGGGTTTACATCAAGGAACACCGGTTGCAAGATCCATCGAATAAGAGGCGGATCATTCCCGATGCAGCCCTATCTAAAATCATTGGCAAGGAACCCATCGACATGATGAAACTCTCCTCATTTTTGAATAAGCACTTGAAAAAATGATCCGGCCGGTCATTCGTCTGAATATAAAAAAATTCCTCCTTCTCTGCTACGTTGCGTTGGGGCCTTTGGGCAACATGTTGACGCCTCACTTTTTCCCTCAATCATTTCGAGCCTATTATTTTCTTCTTCCCTGTTTTCCTTTCTTTTTCACAAACGTGAGAGAGCGGATGGCGAAAATCGGCATTTTCCTTCTCCCCTTTCTTCTTTATTCTTTTTTTTCAGCCTACATGGTTGAATATTTTGGGGAGGCCAATGAGCCCTTCACCCTCTTCCGTTTTTGCCTCATGACCTGCCAATTTTTTTTCCTAGTTGGAGCCGCATCCGCCCTGAAAGAAAAAGGGGATGTCATCCAAGCTTTGAGGATCTATCTGAAGTTCTTTTTTGTCTCTTTGGCCGTTGGCTATATCTTCTTTTTTGGATACTATGCCCATATCATTCCCATAGAACTCATCCAACGGTTTTGCGTTCTGGCCCAATTCGGGTTTAATCTGCTCCGTTTTTCACCTGGCTCCTATCCCAACGAATATGGGATCGTCTCCAGTTTTGCGCTCTGTCTCATTTCCCTCATTTACTTAGACAAAAAGGGACCCGAATTCAACCTTTCCAATAAAGGACTCCTATTTTTTTTCATCGCAACCCTGATCGCCTTCCTATTAACAACAACAAGAGCTGCCTATCTCTCCTATTTTGTTTGCACGATCTATCTCACCTGGAAATCGGGAAAATTTTTCAAAATGCTTTTCCGCTTATCCATTTTTTTCGTCGTCTTTTTCTTCATTCTTCTCTTTTTTAAGCTCGACATGTTTGACATCCTATCGGCAGGATTTAGCCAAAAAATTGACGAGGGATCATTAGGGGATCGTTATTTTATGTGGCTTGAAGCGGTAGAACGGGCAGAGGGGAACACGTTTTTGGGAGTGGGTTTTGGCTCTCTGACCAACATTCACAACGTTTATCTGCAACTCGCCTTTGAACTAGGCATTGTAGGCAGCCTACTTCTCCTGGCCAGTCTTCTATTCATGGTTTTGGAGACCTATTGCAGGTATAAGAAATTCGGCGCGGGCTACGACCCCTTTTTAAAAAAGGTGCAGATGGTGGGGCTTATCAATGTCCTCTCTTTCGCAGCCAGCAATCACAATCTCAACCACCACTTAACATGGTTTGTCTTCTTTCTCTGCATGGCTGCCCTGCGGCTACCCTATCTAAGTAGTGAAAGAAGCGTGAAAAGAATCTAGTTGATTTCAAGTATCCTAGGGCGCGCTTCCAGACGGGGCCCCGTTTGATCTCTTCAAGCGCCTTCACGACTTGAGCCGCATCGAGCCGTTTTGCTCGATCGACGGTCAACATCCCTTTCAATAACTTGCGCACTTTTGGATCGGCAATCCCAGAATGGTCAATGGTCGAATCAATTTGGTCCTGAGTCAATTCCCGTAGTGCCTTCTTAGCTGGAAAATCCCCCATATTTTGATAGGGAAGGAGATCGTGTGTCGGATGGAATAGAAAGTACAAAGATCCTCCAAGAGCCCAAATATCCATTCTTCTATCCAGTCTTTTATCCAATTGCTTTTCTTTCACCATCGTAGGATCCCAAGAAAAATTCGAAGTTCCGTAACCAAATTCAGATTTTCCATCGGCGGAATCGCCAAAGTCGCAAATTTTTCCTCTCCCCTGTTCAGAGATCAGTAAATTGTGAGGTTTAATATCTCTATGGACGATATTCTTTTGATGCAGTTTTTGAACGCCCCTCGCATAGTCAAGAGCTAATGTTAGAGGTTCTTTCACACCCCGAATTTTGTCCCATAAACTGCCGGCGCATTTTTCCATGATAATGTAATATTTATCAGCTGTTTCGGCCCAAGTGTCGATCTGAACAAATTCTTCGTCCCCTTGCAGTTTCTCTAAAATCTGAATCTCTTTGCGATATTCTGGAGCCAATCTCTTTTTGCCCGTTGCGACAATTCGTTCCTCTAAATTATTTCGGTTGATGGCTATTTTGACTCTTTTTCTAGTGCCCGTTTTGACGACAATATCACACTGACTCCCAGAACGAGTTAAACAAACAAAATAGTCGCCTTTTGGGCTGACAACTAGCGTACGGCCTCTGTTGCCGCTTTCTACCTTAACGCCCTGTGTCCCAGGTTGAATAGCATATTTTCTGAGGCGATCCAGTTCCTGAAGCGAGGGAGGATTGCGCGTAAATTCATTGATTTTTCTCCATAAGGCCCTTGTTTCGTCGCTGTGTTTCTCAGGAGATTGTTGTTCAAAAGGGGGATTTACAGTTTTAGGCCTATTGCAGTATTTATTATAGGCGGTAGCATCCCGTTTTTTAAAACTGGTTCGATCGACCCAAACCGTCTGTTTTCCTCGTGAGGTTCCAACTTCTAAGGGTTCGTAAAAACAGGAGAAGAGAGGTTTTTTGGTCTCTACCCCAATTCCATTGGATGTGTCGTCAGGTCTGTCCACAAAAAGCATTCGTTGACGTGTTTTGCCACCCGTTTTGAGGCCAAACCAAGAAGTATTTGGGGTCGCGTTAATAGATGAAATTGAAACTCTAGGTAATCCCATAATTATTATCTTATTATTACTATAATAAAATATTATAACAAAATTACCAGATAAGTTTAATTAAAAAAACCACTTTAATATAAAATTATTATTTGCTAAAATAAGATCTTATGGCAACAACACCCGAAGTTTCTACAGCCCTCGTGCCCTTTAATCCCGATATTCGGAAGGCCAACCCAATCCAGCCTCTCATTGAAACGCTTAAACATTTAGCTCTGGATCGATTCGCGTCGCTCCACCTCGTAGCCCCTCCTCCCGATATTACCCCTGAAAAAGCCCTCAGAGCAAGAACGCGCCGATTAGCGGACGTTTTGCCTCCGTTCCGTCAAACTTACTCAAACCTATCTATAGATAGATATTGACGTTGACTTCCTGCTTCATCAGAGCAGTTTCACCGAATGGAATATCCATTCGACCAGAGCTGCTTCCTCCACAGGCTTTTACCGTAGAACTTACGGCGTATTTTTCTAAATTCCTCGCTGCATTCACATCTCGATCGTGGAGACTTTTGCACTTAGGACATGTCCATTGTCGCACCGATAGCTCTAAAACAGGGAGCGTATAGTTGCAATTAGAGCAGATTTTACTGCTGGCAAAGAATCGGTCGGCTTTCACCAATACCTTTCCGCTCCTAGCCATTTTATACTCCAATTGTCGGCTGATCTCATGAAAGCCCATATCGGCAACCGATCGGGCAAGACGACGATTCTTCACCATCTTGAGCACACTGAGATCCTCAATGCATACGACGCCAAATCGCTTCACAAGTGTTGTAGTAAACTTGTGGGTTGCATCAAGGCGAATGTTCGAGATGCGGGAATGAAGGCGGGCTAGCTTGGTTTTTGCTTTAGCCCGGTTTTTCGATCCCTTCACCTTTCGACTCAATGCTTTCGAAAACTGTTTTAGACGGCTAAGAAGTGATTTATGGGGTTTTGGTCCTGTGATTTTTTCTCCTGTGGAAAGCGTTGCCATAGCTGATAGACCTACATCAACTCCAACTATTTTTTGATTGGGGACTGTTTTGGGTAAATCCGGCGCCTCGACAGCAATGCTGACAAACCAATGGTCTGCAATCCGGGATATGGTGGCTGAGAGGATCTTCCCCGAGAATCTCAGAGCTTCGCGCATCCGGACTTTTCCTAGATTTGGAATTTGGATGTGGCAGCCATCTACTTTAAACTGATCGTTGGTGAGTGTAAACCGATCGTGGATTCCTTTTTTTCGAAATTGGGGATATTTGGCCCTGCCAGCAAAAAAATTAACGAAGGCCCTACCTAGCTGCCTGATGGCCATTTGAGGAGCGTTTTTAGTCACTTCGAGCATCCAAGGAAATTGCTCTCGTTTAATCGAGTTTAGAAGTTTGCGTAGGGCTCCTTCTGTCGGGGCTGGCTTTTCTGGATCTTTCTTGCGCTCCTCATATTGCTTTTGCCACTCGGAAAGAGCCCAATTATAAGCAAATCGAGCCACGCCGCAAGCTCTGCTTAGGTAGGTGGCTTGGAGATCGTTAGGATCAAGCGCAATCCGATGAGCTGTTAGCATACAGCAGCCTCTTCAACAGCTCGTTTCACTCCATCGAGCAATTTTTGATTCTTACGGCTTCGACTTCCATAAAGACGAGCCGAAAATACGGTGATGATTTCTAACACATCTTTGGCTAGATCTTCCTCAAAAGTCGTATCCTCACCCTGATTCAAGATGACAACCTCAACATTCTTAGCCCCGCAGATAGCGAACACCAGTTCAGCTCCAAATCTCAACAACCGATCCTTATGAGCAATCACAAGGCGCCCCATTTTACCAGCAAGAATCTCATTAAGTAAATACTTTAACCCCTTCTTATGATAGTTCATGCCGGAGCCAAGGTCGGAAACCACTTCGAAGGTCCATCCTTGTCTTGCGCAGTAAAGTTCCAAGACCTGTTTTTGTCGTTCAAGATCCGTTTTTTGATCGTGGCTAGACACTCGTGCATACGCAATTGTCTTCCTATTTTCACTAGACGAATACACAAAGTTGGGGTTGATTTGGGAGAGATCATAGCGTCTATGTCCGGAATGAGTGCGCTGCGGGACTAATTTACCCTCCTTTTCCCATCGGCGAAGAGTAGTAGCAGAAACCCCGGCAACGCTAGCCGCTTTGGAAATTGAGATTAACTTATCCATAAAGGACATTATTGGACAAGTTTAGATAATTTTCAAGAAAACTGTTCGAGCCCTTCCAGCGCAACGGGCAGAAGAGACGGCATCCTATTTCCTGTCAGATAGAGTTAGTTTAGGCCCCTCTTATGAAGGATTACTCGAAGTGGGAATGGGAGATTGGGAAGGAAAACCGAAAGACCAGGCTTACAAGGCAGAATACGAGAAATGGAAAAGCCTGTCAGCTGTGGATAAATATGTGACCCCAAAAGTCTCATCAGGGGAAAGCTATTTTGATGCTGCCAATCGGGCGATAGTTGATTTAGAGGCCATTCTGCAGTCCAACTCAGAAAACACGATTTTTGTCGTCACTGGCGAAAATCTGCTCAATGCTCTCGCAATTCGATGGATGCATCCGGCTCTCTCAGAAGAATCGGGATCCGATCTTCCCAGTCTCACCTCGGAAAAGGGCGACCTCTTTCTAGTAGAAATACCACGAGGTCAGTCTATTGAAGAGGCACAAATCAAAACGTTCTTCCACATTTGGGGAATCCCGCAGTAAGCCAATGATTTTGACATCATTGGTGCCGCATTAGGCTGCTGATTTCTCGCTCCGTTTTTCTTGAACAAATAGAGCGGCAAAGCCGCCGGAGCCCAAAATGAGGGCGATGGGGATGACAGCGACTCCATAAACGAGGGCTTGAGAGGCGGTGGGGCCTCCCATCGCTTGCACGGTGGCGCCGATGATGGAGTGGAATACATACCCGAAGACCATAATGATCATGTTGGCAATGGCAGTGGTAAGGCCCGCCACTTCTTCGCGGACATAGGTTGAAACTTTGTAAATGGCCAAAATCTGATAGGCGCAGCAAATCCCCACAATGACAAAGTTGATGCTGACTAAAGCGGGGCTTAGGCGAGTCAAAAGCAGAGCGAATGCAAGGGCCATGACCGCTCCAGCGCCAACGATAGTTAAAAGGTAGTTTTGGGCTCTCTCCGCCACGAAACTGAGAAGAGGGGACCCAAAACACATTCCAATAAAAATAAGAGAGGGAAGGCTCGCCGCTAGGGTCTCATTGAAGTCCAAATAGTGTTTCAGAAAAGCTTTTCCCCAAACGTCGGCAAAGCCCTCTAGCGGGCCCACCATAAAACCGGCAAAAATGCAGGTCCAAATGACTTTCGGATTGCCCAGCACTTCTTTGATATTGGAGAGGACAGACTCTTGCGATTCGCTTTTGCTATTGGGAATGATCCAATAGGTAGCGGCCGCCAAAATAACGCCTATGGCTCCAAAGAGCACCACTACTGCTTGATATCCCAAAGTGGCGCACAAATAGTTGACGGGGCCGCCGCCATAAATGGCGCCAATCAGTCCGATCATAACCGAAAAGCTGAGCATGCGTGTGAAATGTTTCTCTTCAAATGTCATCCGAATGATTTTAAAGACGCCCAGGATCGCTGCCGAAGAGCCGAGACCGATGAGGAATCTTCCCACGATAGGATAGATCCAGCGATCGGCAAAAATCAGGGGAGAGAGGCCGACAACGGTTAGAAGGATGCAAAGCGCCATGATTTTGCGCGGGCCAAAACGGTCGAGCAAAATGCCCAGAGGCAAATGCATCAGTGAATAACCAATATAGTAGACGCCGGAAAACTGGCCAAATGCCGCCGCATCGATGGCAAAGTGGTTCATAATGTCATTCAGCATGATGTTCGGCATCACTCTCAAAACATACTGGTAAGCGTAAAAAACCGACGCAATGATCCACACCATCCAGGCAATCGTACGCGAGCGAGTCATAGAGAAATCCTTTCTTGACAAATTTGGGAGGCAACCTCGAGGTCAAATTCGGTTGTGATCTTCATGTTTTTTTCATTTCCGGGCACCACATGAATGGGCAGGCCTAAGCGCAAAACAAGGCGGCAATCATCACTTGCATTGCCGATGCCGTCGGCCAGCGCTTTTTCATGCGCCTTTAAAATCCAATCATAACGAAATGTTTGCGGGGTTTGTCCCCGCAGGTACTCTTCTCTCTTAGGAATATCTTGAATCGTTTGTCCTGGCGCATGCACTAAAGTGTCGGTGGAGGGGATGCAGGTGTTGGCGGCGCCAAATTCCATTGCAGTGGTAATGTTCTTGAGCAAGATCGCCTCCGTGACGAAGGGCCGCACAGCATCGTGAATGAGGACGACTTCTGGATTGTGCAGAAAGGCCTTAAGGCCTCTGTAGGAAGATTCTTGCCTTGTTTTGCCGCCAGGAACTGCTTTTCCCGTGACAGAATCGACCCAATCGGGATGGCAGACCAGGATGATCTCATCGAAAAGGGCCGAAGCAACCAGGGTATCGAAGGCGTGCCGGTACACCTCCTTGCCTGCAAGAGGCAGGAATTGCTTAGGCGTTTCGTTCCCAAACCGGAGCCCTTCTCCCCCCATCAACAACAGCGCGCCAATCCGTTTTCCCAAAAGCATATGGCGATTATACACATTGTGGAAAAAAAAAGATCCTGCTAAAAAGAAAAGTTTATGATCTTGTTCCAAATTCTGCTCCTGATCTTAGCTATCTGCTTGCTTGGATATCTTCTCGCTACCATTGTTTGGCCGGAGAAATTTTAAATGGATTGGTTGCAGTTAGGAATCTTCCTTGCCGTTGTGATCCTTCTAACGAAGCCTTTGGGAATTTTCATTGGCCAAGTCCTCGATCCTAAAGAAAAAACTTTCCTCGATCCCATCTTAAAACCGGTTGAAAATCGCTTCTATCGATGGTGCGGCATCGACCCTTTTGTGGAACAAAATTGGAAAGACTACTTGATCTCTTTGTTAGGATTTAGTTTTATTTCAGTGGTTTTTGTTATAATTCTTTTGTCGTTTCAGTATTATCTGCCCCTCAATCCTCAAAAATTTGCAGCCCCCGCATGGCATTTGAATCTGAATACGGCAGTGAGCTTTATGACCAATACCAACTGGCAGAGCTATGGCGGTGAGTCGACCCTCTCCTATTTTTCTCAAATGGCCGCTTTGGCTGTACAGAATTTTGTTTCGGCCGCTGTTGGGCTTGCTGCCGCTGCCACATTGGTTAGGGGACTTTCCCGCAGCAAGGGATCGACTGTGGGCCATTTTTGGGCCGATTTAGTGAGGATTTGCCTCTATCTGCTCTTGCCGATTTGCATTGTGAGCGCTACCTTTTTTATGGCTTCCGGCGTGCCTCAAAATTTTAAGGACTATGTGCAGGCGCAGACGTTAGAAGGGGGCGCACAAACGATTGCTCAAGGCCCCATCGCCTCTCAGCAAGCGATTAAGTTGTTGGGAACCAATGGGGGCGGTTTTACCAATGTCAATTCGGCCCACCCTTATGAAAATCCAACCCCGCTTTCGAATTTCCTGCAGATTCTTTTGATCTTTATCATTCCCGCAGCCCAAATTTACTACTTTGGAAGAGCGGTCAAAGATGCGAAGCACGGCTGGTGCATCATCGCCAGCTTGCTTGTTGTTTTTGTGGTTGGCGTATGGGTTTGCGCGCTTTGTGAAACGGTAGGCAATCATGCATATAAAGAAATGGAGCTAACGGGCGGCAATTGGGAAGGAAAGGAGCAGCGCTTTGGCATTTTTGGATCGGCTCTTTACGCGGCTGTGACGACCTCGACTTCGTGCGGCGCCGTCAATTGCATGCACGATTCATTTACCCCCATTGGGGGCCTCGTTCCCATGCTCAATATACAGCTCAGCGAAGTGATTTTTGGAGGCGTAGGAGCCGGGCTCTTTAGCGTATTGCTCTTTGTTTTCCTGGCTATCTTTATTTCTGGATTGATCATTGGCCGCACGCCCGAGTATTTGGGGAAAAAGATCGAATCGTACGACATGAAAATGGTGATGTTAGCCGTCCTTCCGTTTGTGCTTGTGGTTCATGCATTCACCTCATTGGGTTGTTTTACCGAATGGGGATTGAAGGGGCTTGGCAATTCGGGAGCTCACGGCTTCAGTGAAATTCTCTACGCCTACAGTTCTTGTACAGCCAACAATGGGAGCGCATTTGCAGGCCTTACGGCCAGTACTGTTGGATACGATTTGACCTTAGCCGCTGCGATGTTATGCGGAAGATTTTTAGTATTGGCTCCCGTGGTGGCTTTAGCGGGATCTTTAGTGGAGAAAAAAATCAATCCCAAGAGCGCCGGTTCCTTTCCCGTATCGAGTTTGGTTTTTATTTCCCTGCTTGTGGGAGTCATCCTTCTTCTCGGAGCGCTCACATTTTTGCCCGCCCTAACTATGGGACCCATCATCGAGCAATTTGATATGCTCAAAGGAATCTTCTCCTCATGAACGCCCTCCTCGAATCTCTGAAAAAATTGAATCCCCTCTCCCTGATCGGAAATCCCGTCATGTTCATTACCGAAATCGGAGCCATTATCACGACGATCGAATGGATCTTTTTATCAAAAGAGAATCCCGCTTTTTATGCCCAGGTCTCCATTTGGCTATGGTTGACCGTCCTTTTTGCCAATTTTGCCGAAGCCGTTGCCGAGACCAAAAACCGGCGCCAGGCGGAATCGCTTCGCAGGGGACGGGTCGATACAATGGCCTATGTCAAAAAGGGCGACGGCCATTTTCATACAGTGAGCTGGAAAGAATTGAAAAAAGGGGATATTGTGCGCGTTTCTGCCGGGGAAATCGTTCCAGGCGATGGAGAAGTGATTGAAGGGATGGCCTCCGTCGATGAATCGGCAGTGACCGGTGAATCGGCTCCTGTCATTCGCGCGGCAGGCACCGATCATAGTTCTGTAACGGGCGGCACCAAGCTCGTCTCTGATCAAATCTTAATCAAAATCTCTGCTGAGCCGGGCCACAGCTTTCTCGATCGGATGATCACCCTCATCGAAAGCGCCAAGCGAAAAAAATCGGCCAATGAAATTGCCTTGACGATTCTCCTCTCAGGACTCACTTTTATCTTCTTAGCAGTTGTTGTCGCGATGGAGATCTTTGGCAAATATTTTAAAGTCGATTTTTCCGTCACCATGCTGGTCGCTCTTCTGATTTGTCTCATTCCAACAACCATAGCGGGCCTTTTAAGCGCGATCGGCATTGCAGGCATCAATCGCCTCATGAAAAAACACGTCCTCGCCATGAGCGGACAAGCCGTTGAATCTGCTGGCGATATCGACGTGCTCCTCATCGACAAAACGGGAACTATTACCATCGGCCACCGTAGAGCCGCCGAAATGACTCTCGCCCCAAAAGCCTCCATCCACGATCTTGTAAAAGCGGCCCTCATCACTTCCCTCGAAGACAAAACCGACGAAGGGCGCAGCATCGTTGAATTTTTAAGAGAGCGCCACAAAGAACACTTGCCAGCCCATGTGCACGATTTTAAATTCATCCCATTTTCAGCGGAAACCCGCATGAGCGGCGCCGACATAGGCCCTGAAAAGTATCGCAAAGGCTCCATCGATGCCGTAGTCAAATTTACCGGTCAGCCGCTCCCTTATGAAATCGCCAACGCCGCCAAAGCCTACTCGGAGCGCGGCGGGACGCCCCTCATCGTCTGCGACCACAAGCAAGTTTTGGGGGTAATTCTGCTCAAAGACGTTGTGAAAAAAGGGCTTTCCGAGCTCTTCGCCCGTTTTCGAAAAATGGGGATCCGCTCCGTTATGGTCACTGGGGACAATCCCATCACTGCCGGTACTATTGCTAAAGAAGCTGGCGTAGATGAATTTCTCGCTGAAGTGACACCTGAACACAAGTTGCAAACGGTCCAAAAATTTCAAAGGGAAGGATACATGGTCGCCATGACGGGAGACGGCGTCAATGACGCTCCGGCCCTGGCCCACGCCAATGTAGGCGTTGCCATGAATTCGGGCACTCAAGCCGCCAAAGAGGCAGGCAATATGATCGACCTCGACTCCCATCCTGAGAAGCTCTTTCAAATCATTGAGATCGGCAAACAAATGCTCATGACCCGCGGCGCCCTCACCACTTTTTCCATTGCCAACGACGTAGCCAAATACTTTGCCATCATCCCCGCCATTCTCATCCCCTTTTTCCCAGCCATCAAAGCCCTCAACCTCATGTCCCTCGACAGCCCGCAGAGCGCCGTTTTAAGCGCCGTTATTTTCAACGCTCTCATCATTCCCGCCCTCATTCCCCTCGCATTTCGCGGCGTGAAGATGATCACCGATCGCGCTCAAATCATCTTGCGCCGCAACCTACTCATCTATGGAGTTGGCGGCATAATCCTGCCCTTTGTTGGCATCAAGCTCATCGACCTAGCCATCACGAATTTTGGACTCATATGAAAACACTGAAAACATCAGCCATCCTCCTTACCCTTCTGACGATCCTACTCGGCATTATCTATCCCTACTTCATGTGGGGCATTGGGCAAGTATTCTTCCACAAACACGCCAACGGGACCCTCTTTTTTTACAAAGACAAAAAAGTTCTCGGATCGGAGTGGATTGCGCAAAACTTCACCCAGGACGAATACTTTCACCCCCGTCCCTCTTCTGCCGGCGATAAAGGCTATGACGCCTCCAATTCTTCGGGGAGCAACCTCGGCCCCACCTCCCAAAAGCTCATTGACACTCTGAAAAGCCGTTCCTCCGACTATCGCGCCGCCAACCAACTCTCTCCCACCGCCCCCATTCCTGCCGATGCCATTACGACCTCTGGCAGCGGCCTTGACCCCCACATCAGCCCCGAAAACGCCCTTCTTCAAGCGCCCCGCATCTCCGCCGCCCGCAATCTCCCTCTCGACCAACTCAGTCAGCTCATCGACGCCTTTACCGAAGGGCGCACGCTTGCCATTTTTGGAGAGAAGCGGATCAATGTACTCCGCATCAATCTCGAACTTGACAAACTCGCGGCCCAGGAAAAATGATGAAGAAACTTTTTTGCGCGCTTCTTCTGTCGATTTCTTGCTTAGCTCAAGAAGAGGAGATTGAGAAAGATGCAAAGAAAACGCAGCCCTACATGCCTCCCGAACCGCCACCCCTGCAGCCAGTCGCTGCGCCTACACCTTCTGGACCGCCAGCACCCTGGCTTACCGGAACGCTTATTGCTCCAACGGGAACTGTTGTTGGCTATGGATCTTTCAACATTGAAACCTACATCTATTTCACAACAAATGTTGGCGCCTACAATAAAGATTGGGAAACCGTATCTGCGGAAGAGAACTTTTACAGTCTCAATCCTCAAATCATCGCCTATTTTGGTCTCACTCCCTGGTGTGATATTAACCTCATACCGCAATGTTTTTACAACACCAAATCAAACCAGCACTCATTTCACTTTGGCGATTTTACTGTAGGATTGGACTTTCAGCTACTTGATGCGGGGTACACGCCTTACTTTCCCGGCATTAAATTTGCCATTCGTGAAATCTTCCCCACTGGCCATTTTGAGCGTCTCAATCCGACAAAGCTTCTCACCGATCAAACGGGAGCTGGCGCCTTTGCCACCCAATTTGATCTTCAAATCTACAAAGAGTACCACATCTATTGTGACCATTGGCTCAGCCTAAATATGGGAGCTCAATACACCGTCAACACCCCGGTCCACGTCCATGGTTTTAACTCCTATGGCGGAGGATTTGGAGCCGATGGGCGCGCCCTGCCTGGCAATATTCTCCAACTCTTTGCCAGTTTTGAATATTCCCTCACTAAAAACTGGGCGCTTGCCATTGATAACGTTTATCTTCACACGGAAGCCACCCAATTTTGCGGTTTTCCTGGCTTTTCCTCTCCTGGCGTTCTCGCCACCGTTGGCGAGCCCTCATCCGAGCAGCTCAGCTTTGCTCCTGCCATCGAATACAATTTTAGCAGTGACTTTGGGATTATTGCCGGCTGTTGGTTTACGGCCCTTGGGCGCAATAGCACTGAATTCCGCAGTGCGGTCATTGAATTTGATTATACGTATTGAGTAAAAAATAGCACCTGGCTTAATCTATCCCATCCGCCTAAATAGCTCAGCTGGTAGAGCAGCGCATTCGTAATGCGAAGGTCGTCGGTTCAAGTCCGGCTTTGGGCAAATGCATTATTTGACCCTGGGCTTGAATTGAGGGCGATGTTTTTTCGTTTGATAATAATGGGTTTAAGATTAAAGGAGCGTGCACTACTCACGGTGATAGGGGCCTTTTCCCATACCTTCTCCCTCTTTCTTGTCCTGCCGGGGCCGGAGCTGGTTGCGGAGGTGATTCCGGTGAACGCTGCAGATTTTCGAGAAGAGATTGTTCTTTTGCGGCCTCTAGCGCTTCCTTATAACTCTTATAAGTCTGCCCATTATCCAGAATCGTCCGTGGTGGTCTACCAAACGGATCTGCCATTGCCCCCTCACTCGATTCCGTTCCATTACCTACTCCCGCCGCCGCTGAGGGTAGCCTCTGAGAAGGTTCCGTCCAATGGCTACCAGCTGCAGTGAGAGAGTTGAGTAGTGCTTGCTTCAGCTGCTTCTCTTCTTGTAATCTAGAAGATAAAGACGATCCTCCCTCTCGACTCGGTCCTGCTTTACCACCTGAATCATCTCCCGTAGGAATAGGATCGAAATCTTCTTCATCATCGTCACTCCGCAGCAAATCGCCAACTACGTCCTCCTCCTCCTCCTCCTCCTCCCCCCCAGGTCTCTGAAAATTCGGAGTTAAAGGAGGGATAGTAGTATATTGCAAAGCTGCCAAAGCTTCTTTAGGATGGTACTTCGCTTCTCTTGCTACAAATAGAAGATAAACAGCTAGGAAAGAGGCACCAAGATCTTGTACACGATGTGCCAATTCCTGGATCGACGACCGCCCCTCAACTAGTTGACTATGCAAGTGGTTATAAGCCGCCTGTATAGGGCTCCATTGCTTTTGCATCTCCTCCTGGAGTAGATCGGGTATAGTAAGTCCCTTCAGCTCTGTAGAAACAGTTGCGAAATGCTTTGAACAGTCCATGAAAATCATGGTTGCTTTGCCCCCATATGTTAATCCGTCCTTTCGTAACCTATTCCAAGAGACAGATCCTGGGCGATCCCCCCAAGGGACATTCTGATAGATGTCTCCCATCAATCCTTGCGCGGGTCGGGGATCAAGTGCGACAAGAATACTCGTTATGGCGCTTTTTAATGTTTCAGTAATAACTGAAGGTACGGTCGCCATAGATTACCTATTTTTAATATGTGTGTTGATGATAATGGGTTTAAGATTAAAGGTCACTTTATACCGATTCTTCAAGTATTTTCGGTCTAAAGAGTTGCGACCATTCGATTCAATGCCTGGACTTCCCGATCTTGCTGATATCCTTTGGGAAGGAGTAATTTTCTGCAAGTTCTGAAAAACGAGAGGGCATTCACTCCAACAGATGCGGCCACTTCAGGCATTGCAAAAGAGGAAGGTGCGAAACGAACCAGAGAGGAGACTCCCAAAGTCGTGCCTATGCTTGCGGCTGCGCTGATCCCTTTTGCAAGGAGACTATAGCACTTTTTGGCCCCGGTCACGACCAACATTTTCCCAATGCCGATTTGTGAAGTGGTTGTTCCCGCTTCCAAAGTAGGCGTTTTAGCGCTGCCAAAGATCTTTTCAGATACAAGCTCGCCTAATTTGACAGCCCCAGCTCCAAGCCCGAAAAAGATACCGCTAATGGCCGCTGATTTGATGACATCCATTGGTTTTGTTTTCTTCGGTTTTTGCAAGCTCCTCAGCTCTTCAATGGCTTTGTCAACTTTCTCATTGTCGCCCAGGTGCTTTTTTGCCTTTTCGAGTTCAACAATCGCCTCTTTAAATTGACCATTCAGTCGGAGGAAAACTGCAGCAGCAAGGGGAAGTTTTGCTGGATGACCTGGTTGTAATGGCGTGTGGACCTTTTCAATAGCTATACGAATAGAATCGCCCTTGTTGTTCTCTTTTTTCAATTTCCATGCCGTGATTAAGTTCGTTAGGCAGCTAATTCCTGTGAGCGCTGTAACATAACGGTTTTGGCTTTCTGCGACAGGAGTGATTCCTGCGGCCAGAGGAATAAGGTCGATCCCTGCAGCAAGCGCAGTGAGGCCCCCCATAAGCGCAAGAGAACGTTTGAAAGTTAACCCCCGGCCCATCGATTTACCGACTTTGCTCAGCATGTTGGAAACGCCCGAAGTGGCGACCAATTTCAAAACCGAATCGCTCGATAATCTGCCCATAAATGCGGCAGCCATGCATATTCCTGTATACAGAGCTCCTAAGGCAACTCTTCCGGCTTTAGAGTATTTTTCTGCTGCGAAAGAAGTCTCTTTTACGCCTAGGCCTAGCAAATTCATCGCTGCGAAACCCGTTGCTTTCCCTACAGTTTGAGGTTCCCCTTTAATGAAAAAAGCAGCGGCATCGGCAAGAGCTGCGGTTCCTACGCTAAGAGCTGCCCATGCCAGACCTTTTAAGGGAACCCGGTTTAATTGACCATCTTGTCTGTCTTGTTGATAGAGCCCTTTCACGCCTTCAGAAGTTAGGAAATTTAAACAAAGTGTTTGCGCGAGTTCGCCGTACCCCTCGTCACCGACCTTATTTCCCAATTTATTGCTTGTCGATAAAGCTAGGCACAACTGAGCCATGACAGTGGCGGCAAAAACAGCCCCTTTGCTCATGCGGGAAGCCCCTAAAGTTTTTTGTTTTATTACAGTTGAGGCGTCGGCCAAATTCCTCCCCAACCACTCAGCATCCCTCATTTCAGATACAGGCGATCCACTCTGTGCGGGGCTCATTTCTAATTCTAGCTGACTTAATTCACCTGATATAACAATTGCCATTATTTAATCCATTTTGTAGTCAATATTAAGCGTTAATTATATCGTTGTTAGTGATAATAATAAATATTAAAATAAATAGTGGTTGTGTTTAAAATTTTTTACTTGGATAGGTTCAACGGCACGGATGTCCCGAGCCCCCATTGACACCTAAGCAAATTTTTTGGTAGGATCTGTCCCTTTTTTGGGGGGACCTTATGAATGAAGTATCACCTGCTTGCACATTTTGCATCGATGGCGGCGGATCAAAAACAGAACTCCAAATCCTTGATGCGGAGGGAAAGGTTGTCAAGAGAGTGGAAGCAGGCCCCTCGAATTTTAGTGTCGTTAAAGTCGAGGGCGTGAGAAGGGTTTTGTTCTCCCTCTTGGGTGAATATCAAAAGATTTTGCCCAACTGTCGCATTGTAGCCGGGATGGCCGGCGTAGGCCTTCCAGGAAATTTGACAGCAGTCGCCGCCATCTTTGAAGAATTGGGCGCAAGAAGAGACAATCTCGAGCTCTTAACCGACGGGGGAATGGCTCTGCGTCTTATGAATGGCAATGGAATCGTTTTAATTTCAGGAACTGGCTCGATCTGTCTTGCAGCAAATGAGGGCGATCGATATCGAGTAGGCGGCCTGGGCCCGATTTTGGGCGATGACGGAAGCGGCCATCAGATTGCCCTTCGTGCCATAAAAGCAGCAATAGCGCAAGAGTTTGCATATGGCCCTAAAACGAGTTTAACCCCTGCCCTATGCACTTTCTTCGGAGTTACTGAATTGAAAAACCTTCTTCCTCAAATCAATTCGTCAGAAATAACCGCAGCGAAGATAGCCAGTGCCGCCCCCATCGTCTTTGAAAAAGCGAATGAAGGGGATCCTGTGGCCAAAGAGATCATTACCCAGGCTGCCGTAGAATTGCGTAAGCTTGTTGCCACTGCTTTAAGGCTTTCCGGTTTGGCCAATTGCCAATTGCATCTATGGGGAGGTATATTTAAAGGACGCTATGCTGATGAAATTATCAAAGTAATAAAAAATATAACGGAGTCAAGAAACATCCAGATTGTCAATCAATCCTCAGAAAATGTAGCCGCGCTCTTTGCTCAAACCTTTAAGAAACAGGATCCTCCATGCAAAAAATAGAAACAGACAAAGCGCCAAAAGCCATTGGCCCCTATTCGCAAGCCATTATGGCGCCCCCCTTTCTTTTCCTATCGGGAATGCTCCCCATCGATCCTAAAATGGGTAAAATTGTTGAAACAACCATCGAAGGGCAAACGAAACAGGCGCTTCACAACATTGAAGAGGTGCTCAAGGCCGCCTCGCTGACTTTTAAAGACGTCGTTCGGGTGGAAGTATTTCTAAAGGACTTGGCCGATTTCCAGGCGATGAATGGGATCTATGCCCAAAGATTTGCGCACGAGCCCAAACCGGCCCGCCACGCCTTTCAAGTCGCCCGCCTTCCGCTCGATGCTCTGATCGAAATCACCTGCACGGCGCTCATTCGACCTTAGGGACGACGATGGGGGTATTTCTCTTAAAGGGCCAGAAGGCATCCATATAGAAGGGAACCGCGTTGGCTGCTGTCATGGAGAAAGCGATGGTCCCATGCACTGCGGGCCTGTTCAGTTGTGGCATGAGCGCAGCCATACTGATACCAAAAGAGGCCGTATAGAGAGCCTGTTGGAACAAGCGGACGTATTGCGCTCGATTCCACTCGGCAATTCTCTTCCGCGTGAGGGCCAATTGCTCTTCAATCTCTTCTCTTTTCAGCAGTTTTTGCATCAATTTGAAGGTTTCTAAAGCGGCAACCGCTCCCATGTCAGCCTGGAACTGCTCCAATTTTTCACTCAATGCTTCGAGCGCGCTTTTCTCATCCATGCGAAGCAAAGGCTCCAAATGGAACGGATTTTTCACTTCGCGACCGCGGATTAGCTGCTGCATATTGTGTGTTTGTAATTGCGAGGCCAAGTCTTGGCCCGTTTGGATGTTTTTAATGCGGTAAATCACTTCCACCATCACCGGCGCCGCAAGGATGAAAAAGAGAACGGGAAGAAGCCAGGGATTGGCAGCAAAAAAGGCGCCGATTCCACCCAAAATAGCCACGTCCGTTGCCAATGATGCGAGAATCATAATCGTCCCAATCAAAGTCAGATCGATAAAGTCAATCATCAATCGAATGCCGAGTTTGGTATCGCCGTTTTTAAAGGCTTGGATCGCCTCTTTTATACAGACCAGCCCCACGCCCAAGTTGATCACGCCCGCCACTATCCCGCAGGTAAGCGTCCCAATGGCAATCGCCGAAATACTCGACAAAGAGGGCTTAACAATTTGGACCCCCTGAAAGGCCAAATAGCCCATGGTGAAGAGATCCCCGCCAACGAGAACGGCCTCGGAAAGATTGACCCTCCCATTCAGAGCAGCCTGGATATTCTCACTCTTTTTTTCAATGACGCTTCCCATGAGAAGGGCAAGTCTCTCATCTGTCAAATATTTATTACTAGGTTCTTGGGGGAACCTGGGTTCTGCAGAAGTAGGGAAATGAATAGCACTCATAATTAAACTTTTTTTTTAGGGTTTTAAAAACTAAATGAAACGTGTGGCTATACTACGGCGTGATGCCGCTTATAAAAACGATAAGAGATGTAATGAATGAAACTATTCATGCGAAAGATTATACAATAAAGATGGTTTTATTACTAGTTGATTGTGATTGATAATTAAAGTTTTTAATAACGGGATGCCGCAATCTTTTTGTTGAGGTAGCGGAGCATTTCAGTGTCTTTTTTGGCGAGCCATTCTTGAACGGGGTCCATTGAATCGAGAAGCGATTTCTCATAGGCTGCTTTTGGGTCCATGTCCTCTTTGCGAAAAAAGCTGCCCACATCGATTTGGTACGCTCTCTCTCCATTAAAGCCGTAATTGCGCAAAAAAGAGCGGTCCCGGTTTAAAATTCCCCTCTGCGCCCGATCCACCACTACATCGACTAACGAATCGAGAATCCGTTCCGCTTCCCTCCGGTTTCCCTTTTTTAACGCGTCGAGGAAAACCTGGATCAAAATGGGATGCTTATATTGCAAAACAAAGGAAGTTTTCCCCAACGGGAGGCGGTGCTTGCAGCCCAAGGCATCGACGACAGTCAGTTTTTCCCTCGAAGGACTTTGGCCTAAATGGATGGCCAGAAGACCCGTTTGCTCCTTCAGTTCTT
Organism: uncultured bacterium; assembly: GCA_964458995.1. GTDB lineage: Bacteria > Chlamydiota > Chlamydiia > Chlamydiales > SM23-39 > REEB52. The sequence goes on from CAYWKW010000002.1 coordinate 19,337, forward strand.
GGATGCAAATCTGAAAGCTGCCCATGATAAATTTTTCCCGTTCAGCATGGTTTTTTTCCAAACGTTCCTGATAGGCCTTCATTGGCAACGCTCGCATCCAAAGGGGTGTTTTATAGATATCGGTGCGGGGGAATTTCAGAACGTATTTGTCATCGGCGCTGGCGAAGGCAAAACATTGTCTGCCTCTACCGATGTAATGGAACGTTTGTAAAAGGGCCGCCTTAACCTCCTCATCAAAATTTTCCGTTGCCATCATGCCCAAACTAGGGATGCGGCGGCCCGAAAAGCCATCCTTCAAACAATAGAGACCCTTCCCCACAGCAGCAGAAAAGAGAACGATGAGAAAGAGAAAAATAGCTTTTTTCATGCTGTTTCAGTATAACCTTCTCCTCTCAAATGGTCAATCCAAGGAGAATTTATGGCTGTTGCTGCACTCTCTCATCAAGAAAGGATTCTACAAGTTGTTCGAGAAATACCCGTCGATCATTCTAAAATTGCTGATTCTGATAATGATTCCATGGACAGGGTGGTTGCCGGACTGCCACTTTCCGATGGTGAATTCAAACGTCATCAAGGGCAGTTTGAATCTAACCGGGACTACTTCGACACCTTTATGACAAAAATGTCTCGTGTGATAGTGTTGTCGGATGGAACTTCAAGAATTTTTAACTTGACACCGAGAACCGTCGGTTACACTTGCTTTCAACAAGGAGATCGCCTAATCATTGATAAAACACCCGTAAATTCTCGAATTGGGCCGCTCTTTTGGTCGAGACGGAAGACCAATGATTTTGCAGTCATTCGCGATAGAAAGGATGGGAGTGTAGAGATTGATGTAGAGGAAGCGGGCCAAAAACCATCGCAAAGCGTTTTTATCGTGAATTTAAGTCGAAAAGTGCGTTCTAGATACACCCATGTTTGCCACGCGCCAGGCTGTAAATATAGATGCGTGATTACTGAAAGAGTTTATGTGGCTTCTCGAGCAGGATAGTGGCGCAGTAAGCTTTAGAATGGCATACTAGCTCTCTATGTGTGGTTTTACAGGATGGTTTGATCCCCAGCCCCAAGCAAGAGAAGTCTTGGAAAAGATGTCCTCGGCCCTTGTGCACCGAGGTCCCGATGCGTCGGGCATCTATCTGAATGGACCCGTTGGCTTGGGCCACCGCCGCCTCTCCATTATCGATTTGGCCGCAAGCCAGCAGCCCATGGCCTGTGGCCGTTGTGTTTTGGCCTACAATGGCGAATTGTATAACTTTCGGAGCTTACGCCGGGAGCTGGAGGCGCTGGGCCACCGGTTTCTTACGGAAGGCGATACCGAAGTTTTGCTCCATGCGCTGATGGAATGGAAAGAGGCGGTTTTGCCTCGGTTGCAGGGGATGTTTGCCTTCGCCTTTTGGGATGGAAAAAGCCTCCTCTTGGCGCGCGACCATTTTGGTGTAAAGCCGCTTTACATTTGCCAAAATGGGGAGCGGATTCTCTTTGCCTCCGAGATCAAATCGCTGCTCGAACACCCCGCAGTTTCGCGCGAAATCGATCCCGATGCGATCGGCCTCTATCTCGAGTGCCAATACATCCCAGCTCCCCACTCGATCTTTCGCCAGGTGCGCAAACTGCCCCCCGCCCACTATTTGCGCTTTCCAGGAGGAGAACCGCAGCGCTATTGGTCGCCCCACTATTTGCCCAAATTCGAGGGCGATGAAGAATCTGCTGTGGATCAGTTGGAAAAGGAGCTGCGCCGCTCGGTTCAATCGATGCTGGTGGCCGATGTCCCGTTGGGCGCCTTCGTCAGCGGCGGCATCGACTCCTCCCTCATCGCCTCTCTCATGCAGCAAGTCAGTGGAAAAAGGGCCAAAATCTTTTCCATTGCTTTAGGAGAGCAAGAGCACGCAAGCCGTGTGGCTGCCTATCTCGATGCAGAATATTACCCTCTGCCTGTGAATGCAAACGATATGATTGGAGCGCTCGATCAGATGTTTGATGAGCCCTTTGGCGATCAAGCGGCTTTGCCCACACTACTCCTCTCTCAATTGACAAGGCAGCATGTAAAAGTGGTTCTGACAGGCGAGGGGGCCGACGAGGTCTTTGCCGGTTACAGCAATTACACAAAACGGCTCAAAGAGGCGCACCATTGCGAAAAATATCGACTGCTTCGCTACCTCTATCCTTTCAGCCCGCTGAAACTGCGTAAGAATCGCCTCTTTAAAGCCCTCTCTCGTCCCCCGTCTCGCCGCTACACAACGATCCCGAGCCTCTTCGATCGCGAGATGCACTCCTCCATCCTCCAGCTACAAACCACAACCGCCCTCGAAGATTTGGCCGAGCCCCACTATTTTGCCTGTGATTCGACCGAATATCTCGACCGGATGCTCCACATCGATCAAAATCTTTGGCTCCCAGACGATCTGCTCACGAAAGTCGACCGCGCCACGATGACCCACTCACTCGAGGCCCGAGTTCCCTATCTCGACCACCATCTGGTCGAATTTGCGGCCCGCCTCCCCTCCCACTTTAAGCTCGGAAAATCAATTTTAAAAAAGGTGGCCAGCCGGGGCTATCTCCCCCCAGAAATCACCCATCGTCAAAAATGGGGATTTGTCATTCCGCTGCATGAGTGGATGGAAGGGGAGTTGAAGCCGCTCATGACCGACGTTTTGGCCACCTTGCAAACGCGCAAAATCTTTGCCCCCCGATTTTTGAAAAAGAGACATCATGCGACCCGCCTTTTTTCCCTTCTCTCGTTGGAACTCTGGTTTCGTCGCTACGCCCCAAACTATCGGGGGAATGGAACTTCCTGAACATCCTCGCCGCGCAAGAAGAGGCGTGCATTGACGACTCCTGGCTGCAAGTAAGCGCGCATCAATTCATCGAATTTTTCTGCTGAACAAGAGTCGCCGCAGGTGAACAGATCGACAAAGCACTTTCCATATTCTGGATAGGTGTGGAGACTTGCGTGGCTTTCAGAAAGGAGGTAGACGATGGTCAACCCATTGGGTGGGAAAATGTAGGGCGTTTTATCGAGGATGGTGGCGCCAGACGCGCGGACCGCATCATCCATTGCGTGGATGAGACCATCGAGATCGCTGATCGCTCTTAGATCGCAATCCAAATAACTTGCCAGAAAATGTTTCCCTCTAAACGTGTGTTCTTCGCCAAACAGAGAAAAAACAGCGATGACAAATAAGATTACCCTACCCATTGCTCCATCAAACAGTTGTATCGCAACCACTCTAATCCATCCCCCGTTAAAATCATAGTGAAAAATCGCAGTTCTCGGAATTTTATTGAAATTGATTTCGAACTTGAGTACGTTGCGGAATAGGTAGAAAAATTTGGAGAATTCCATATGAAGAAAGTAGTTAAATTAGCTGTAGTCGGAATTGCCGCTGGACTCTGTCTTTCAGGCCAAAAAGCTCTTCCAGAAAAAGACGAGACGGCCATGTCCAATAGTACGACAAGCGATGCAGTAAAAGCTGGAGCTTCAAACGCGGAATCCCCAAAAAATACGAGTCAACTGGAGCCAGCAGTTGGCCCTAAAAGTGCGGCGCAGCGAGTGGTTGATGGCACATCGAACAATTCGATGAATGGGAAGCGCAAGAGCGCCGCTCAACTAGCCACTGAAAAATAAGTAGGTTCAAGAAGCCTGCAATCAGATCGGTGCAGGCCCAGAAAAAGGTTGTTTATTACACAAGGTAAGCTTCTCTAACGAGATGTGCTGCTATACCAACAGCAGCACCTATAACAACTTGCATCCGATATCCATTTAACCATTGAGTTCCATTGTGAAAAACTTGTCTCATGCGAGCCATGCAGTAGGGTTTTGCATTAGCAACGAGTGCTCGTTTAAGCGTTGGTATCGCTTCAGCACATCTAGCGGTGGTTTGTCCATTCATTTCTACTAGAGCTGCAATTTGTGCTTGAAAGCGATTTAGTTCTGCCATCTGTTCTCTACTACGATTTAAAACAGCTGCAAGTCTACCTAATAAAATTGTCAATTGTCTGTGTTTATCTATAGGATCTGCGGGCAATTCAATAGGTCCTAGAAGGTTTATTGCCTCAGCGGAATTTTGTTGAACTCGTTCTGCAAAATTTACACCTAATCTTTCTACTGGTGCTGCCATATTATATACTCCTAATTTTATATGTTCTGAATAGGAGTATTATACACTAAATTAAAATTAAAATGTAAATAAATAGTGAATAAAGGGATTACAGTGGGGGTTTTTCTTTGGGGTTGGGGACTTCGAAGGTTTTGGAGATCGTTTCGGGCTTTTTCTTAAGGATGTAGGTGAGGGTCCCGCCGAGGATAATGAGGATGGTTCCGAGGATGGAGCGGAAGTGAGGGGGGATGTCGAAGATGAGCCAGCTGCTGATGCCTGCATAGATGACGGTTGAGTAGCCGAGTGGCGAGAGGTAGGAGGCCGTGCCGTAGCGGTAGGCGATGGTGAGGAGCATTTGAGCGATCACTGTCGAGAGGCCTATCCCGATAACCTGGAACCATTCGTGGCCTGTGGGGTTGACCCAATAAATGGCCGCAAACGGCGCGCTTAGGAGAGAGCCAAAAAGGAAATAGTAGAACAGTGTGCGGCTCATGGGCTCTTTTTTCAGGTTCAGAACCCGAAGAGCGGCGAAGGCAACCGCCGATGCGACCCCCGCGAAGAGGCCGAACACAAACCCCTCCTGGAAAATCTGCTTGGTCGGATTTAAGATCACCGCGGTGCCAATAAATCCAACAATGATCGACCACCAAACATGGAGATCGATTTTTTCTCTCATCCAAATCCACCAAATGAACGGAACAAAAAACGGAGCCGTGTAATTCAACGTTGTTGCATCCGTGAGATCGAGGTAACGGATGGCGAGAAAATAGAGATAGTAGCTGAGAACCCCAAAGCTATCCCTGATGAGGTGGGTGGAGAGATGGGTGGTTTTCAAACGGCCAAACCCTTTTCGCAAAGAGAGGGGAAGAATGCAGATCAAACTGACGATGTTTAGAATAAAAATGATCTGGATCGTGGGGAATTTCCCTTCAAAACTAAAAACAAGCGAGCTGGCTGTTACGAAAAAAATATAGGCAAAGAGACATATTGTGATTCCAAGAGCGAGGCGAGGCGAGGCTTGTTCGTATCCCATCGATTTTTTTATATTATCTGAATTCCGAATTTGATAGATAGAGTAAGAGAGGTATTATATGGGCGAACATGACAAGGCGAAAATGCAATGGATTGAGTTTGATTTGTTAGAGTCTTATCCTCATGTTGTTCATGGAGTTTTTTTACGTCATGGCGGAGTGAGCAAAGGACCTTGTTCGACTCTCAACGTGGGCAACGGGACCAGCGACCACGCCGAAAACATAAAGACCAACCGCGAACTGATCCGCAAAGCGATCAATATGCCTAGGCTCGTTTTTCCCACAGAAACTCACGGGACGAACGTGCAGCGCATCACGCCCAAAAACCTCGATAAAATTCCTCAAGCCGATGCGCTCTTCACCACGGAGAAAAATCTGGCCCTGGGCGTCACTCATGCCGATTGCCAGGCCGCCATCTTCTATGATCCTGTCCATGAAGCGATAGCCATCGTTCATGCAGGGTGGAGAGGCATGGCTCAGAATATCTATGCCCGCGCTCTTGAAGCGATGCATCGCGACATTGGAACACAGCCCCAAAATCTCATTGTCTGCATCTCCCCCTCTCTCGGTCCCGACCATGCGGAATATAAAAACTACAAACAGGAACTCCCGCAAGATTGGTGGACATTCCAAGTTAAACCCAACTACTTTGACTTTTGGGCTATCAGCCGCAAGCAACTCTCCGCGCTGGGCATTCTCGACAAGAATATAGAGATTGCCGAAACGTGCACGCACTGCAATGAGAAAGATTATTTTTCCCACCGCCGCGAAAAAGATACCGGGCGCCATGGCACTATAGTTGCTTTAAAAGGATAGTTTCCCTCACAATATACCCATGCAAATCACCGATTTGAAGTTGCCGGGTTTGAAACTCATTTCCCCTCGTGTGTTTAATGATGAGCGGGGCTTTTTTTTTGAAAGCTACCGGCAATCGACCTACACTTCCCATGGACTGCCTCTATTTGTGCAGGATAATGTCTCTTTTTCTCAAAAAGGGACTGTTCGTGCGCTCCATTTTCAATCTGGAGCAGGCCAAGATAAATTGATCTCTTGTTCGCAGGGGACCATTTGGGATGTAGCGGTTGACATTCGCCCCGGCTCGCCCTCTTTCATGCAATGGGAAGCCGTGGAACTCGATGACAAGGCCCACCAGCAGTTCTTCATTCCCAAAGGCTTTGCCCACGGCTTTTGCGTCCTCAGCGATAGGGCCCGCGTTCACTACAAAGTGAGTACTTTTTACGACCCCGCGACCGAAATTACCATCCGGTGGAATGATCCTGAGCTGAAAGTAGCTTGGCCCATAGAAAACCCGATCCTGTCGCCGCGCGACCAAACAAGCCCCTTTTTCAAAGAGATACGACATGTTGTGGATCACCGGCGCTAAAGGACTGCTAGGATCAGCTCTCAAGGAGTGCGCGCCGAACGCGGTTGGGACTGGGCATGAAGTGAATATCGCCGATCTAAAGGGCGTGCGCGATTTTGTAAAAAAGAATCCGCAGATTGGGCACATCGTCAATTGCGCTGCATTTAATCAAGTGGACGCCGCCGAAGAAAGAAGAGAAGAGGCGATCCAAACAAATGTGATTGGCCCCGAAAATCTCGCCGTTGTAGCCAGAGACATCGGGGCCAAGTTCATACACATTTCGACCGACTATGTTTTCCCCGGCAACGGAAAGCGCCCCTTAAGCGAAGAGGATCCGGTGGGCCCCTGCAATTTTTATGGGCAAAGCAAATGGGAAGGGGAGCAAAGAGCCTTGGCATTGGGCGCGACGGTCGTCCGCACCTCGTGGATTTTTGGAAAAGGGGGAAAGACCTTTGTCGGCAAACTGCTGCAAATGCTCCAAACACAAAAAGAGATCCACCTCACCTGCGATCAATGGGGCCGTTTTACCTACGCGCCCGACTTAGCGCGCGCCCTTCTTCAAATGTGGGACCGCCCCGGACTTTACCATTATGCCAATGAGGGCGTTGCGAGCAAGTACGATTTTGGCCTTGCCATGCGTGAGGAAGCGATCCGCTTAGGATACCCCGTCGCGGCCGAATCGCTTCTTCCCGTTTCGGGCTCTTTTTTCCAATCGCCCTGCAAAAGACCTGCCTATTCGGCCTTCGACACAACGAAAATGGGAGCTTTTGTCGCCATTCGCCCCTGGCGTGAAGCTTTGAGAGAGTATTTATGCGTCCAAATGCCAGTCTATTCGTAACGGGCGGCGCCGGATTTATCGGCTCAGCCTTCATTCGCTACCTTTTGCGTCAACCTGACTTTAAGGGGCGCATCCTCAATTACGATTTGCTCACCTACGCAGGAAATCTCGAGTTCTTAAATGGATTCCACGACCATCCCCGGTACCGCTTTGTTCAAGGAGATATTCTCAATCAGCCCCTGGTTGAAAAGCTCTTGTTGGAGCAGGAGATTGATACCATTGTCCATTTTGCCGCCGAGTCCCATGTTGACCGGAGCATTGCATCGGCCCTTCCCTTCATTGACACCAATGTGAAGGGGACCCTCTCTCTTCTCGAAGCGGCCCGCAAATTCCCCCAGATCCACTTTCACCATATCTCCACCGACGAAGTGTACGGCTCTCTAGGAGAGAGCGGCGCCTTCAATGAGCACTCGCCCTATCGACCCAATTCGCCCTATGCGGCATCAAAAGCCGCCTCGGACCATCTCGTCAGGGCTTTTGCCCACACGTACGGCCTCTCGACGACCCTGTCGCACTGCAGCAACAACTATGGGCCCTGCCAAAACCGGGAGAAATTCATCCCTCTGATGATCCACAATTGTTTGAAGAGATTGCCGCTTCCCGTTTATGGTCGTGGAGCGAACATTCGCGACTGGATCTATGTCGATGATCATGCGGAAGCCATTTGGAAGATCTTACAACAAGGGAAAAGGGGGCAAACTTACGATATCGGCGGCAAAACGGAGTTGACCAATTTAGAATTGCTTCACCTCATCATGGATTTGATCAGCCAAGAGCATCCTGGCGATTACAAATCGCTCATCCGTTTTGTGCAAGATCGTCCTGGCCACGATTTTCGTTACGCTTTAGATACCGCAAAAATAGAAAAAGAGTTATACTGGCGGCCCAAAACTTCACTAAGAGAGGGTTTGAAGAAAACCCTCCATTGGTACTCAGATAAAAAGAGGCATTTATGTTTCCAGTAAGTCCTGGTCAAGGTCGGGTAGTAGTCTCGAAGAGCGAAGAGCAATCGCCGCCGCCCCCTCCCCCAAGACAACTATCTCCGCCCCTCCCTTTCGCAAACGGCGCAAGAACACCGTCGCCACTCCTTCCCCCAAAAGTTAGCAGAACTCCCCCGCCATTGCCTCCAGGCAGGGGAAGAAGCCCTACTGTTACACCGGTTGCTGCGTTAGCAGCTGGAGCTGCCGTGATGCCTAGATTGAATGAGCTCCTTAAAGTCCCTCCGGCTGCTCCCAGAGTCGAAAGGACTCATTCCTTTGGGCCGCAAGTTCGTAGTTGGGAAGAAATTTATGCATCAGATCTGTTTTGCAACAAAGGTCGATTCGAGGCGGTCGCCGGATATTATCATGAGCGCTGCTCTAAACTCAAAGGGTTGGATCTAGATGTTGCCGGATGTTTCCATGCAGCAAAACTACTTCTAGATGCAGACAAACCAGGTTGCCAGGTAGACGATGTATCGGAACGCCTGAAAGCTGTAAAGAGATGTTTGAATGATTGTGCCATGGAAAGATTCAACAGGTCTAACAGATCCAGAGAATTACCTGCTATCAATTTAGATGGTCTTTGGGCAATTTTAGTCCGCCTTGAAAAACTGGTCCCCAAACCCTAAAAGTAACATTCGTCTAAATTCGGCTTTGTGCTATGAGCCGAAGCATGAAAGCCTTCTCCCCCATGTTGGCCACCCTCGTTGATAAACCCTTCGATCAAAAAGGGTGGATCTTTGAAATCAAATGGGATGGATACCGCGCCTTTGCTAGCAAAAATAGGGAGGATGTTGAACTCATCTCCCGCAATCAGAAGTCGTATAATGAACGATTCCCAACTCTCGTTCGCGAGCTAAAAAAACTGAAAGGTTCCTTTCTCATCGATGGAGAGATCGTCATCCTCGACAAAACGGGGAAATCGAACTTTCAGCTCCTGCAAAATTATTACAAACGGAAAGAGGGGACGCCCTATTACTATGTTTTCGATCTCATCAGCCTCAATGGAAAAGATCTCAGAGACTTACCGCTCATCGAGCGAAAAGCGCTCCTAAAAAAACTCCTCCGCGGCGCCAAAACAATCCGTTTCAGCGACCATATCGAAGAGAGGGGAAAAGCCTTTTTCAGGGCGGCTGCCAAAAAGGGACTCGAAGGGATCATCGCGAAAAAGGGGGATAGCCCCTATCGATCTTGCCGCAGCCGCGATTGGCAAAAAATCAAAACGAAAATGCGCCAAGAGGTCGTTATCGGCGGCTTTACCGAACCGAAAGGGAGCCGCAAAAAGTTTGGAGCGCTCCTCGTCGGCGTCTACAAACGGGGCAGGTTGCTTTATGCGGGCCATGTGGGCGGCGGTTTTACTGAAAAGCTCCTTCGTGATGTCTACTGCGATTGGAGGAAAATCGTCACTAGGGCGTGCCCTTTTGTTGAAGAGCCCCATCCCAACTCACCCGTCACTTGGGTTAAACCCAAACTGGTTTGCGAAGTGGCCTTTGCCGAATGGACTCAAGACGGCAACCTCCGCCAACCCATCTTCAAGGGGATGCGCTATGATAAACCCGCCAAAAAAGTGGTGCGCGAATGAAACTCTCCAATTTAGATAAGATCTACTGGCCCAAAGAAAAAATCACCAAAGGAGATCTTCTCAAATACTACGAGGCGATCGCGCCCTACATCTTGCCCTATCTCAAAGAGCGCCCCCTCGTCATGCACCGCTTCCCCGACGGGATCGACGGCGTCTCTTTCTTCCAAAAAGATGCCAAAGAGGTTCCCCCTTTTGTGAAGACCTTTCCCGTCTCCCATCAAAATAGGAAAGTCAACTACATCCTCGCGCAAAATGCAAAAACGCTCCTCTATGTGGTCAATCTCGGCTCCATTGAGCTCCACATGTTCAACTCCACCACCAAACAGATCGAAAAACCCTCTTACCTCGTCCTCGATCTCGATCCCGAAGCGATCCCTTTCACCGCCGTCATAGAGACGGCCCTGACGATCCATGAGATCCTACAGACTCTCAAAGTTCCTAACTTTTGCAAAACTTCAGGCGGCACGGGACTACACATTTACATTCCGCTCCAAGCCAAATACGATTACAAACAGGCACGCGAATTTGCCATGATCATTGCCCGCCTAACGCATGAAAAACTGCCCAAAATCACCTCATTGGAGCGGATGCCCAGCAAGCGGCAGAAAAAAGTCTACATCGACACGCTGCAGAACAGCAAAGGGCAACTCGTCGTAGCGCCCTATTCAGTCAGAGCCTTTCGCCACGCCCCCGTCTCCACGCCCCTTTCCTGGAATGAAGTCAAACCGGGCCTCGACCCTCTCGACTTTACCATTGAAACCGTCCCCGCCCGCCTCGCCAAAAAAGGGGACCTCTTCAAAGGCGTCTTGGGCCGCGGATTCAAGGAAATGGAATTACATTTACGCACAAATTGCGTCAAGTGATTCTTCGTGCAATCGCCCTGGCTATTTGGTGGCTTTGCTTGAAGAGATTTCGGGCTTAGCCTCTTTCATGTGCCCTAAATACTGGGGCAGCTCCAGTCCCGCCATGGCCGTTACATCGTGCAGCGAGGGCAACGACTTCACAAACTGGCTGATGAAGTTCGAAGTCGAGCTCCCCTTTGTGGGGTCGCCCTGATTTCCGCTATCCCAGACGGTGATCTTGTCGATCTTGATGTTCTTAATCGCCTCAGTCTGCAGTTTCACGATCTCTTCCAACTTTTCAATCAAAAGCATCGTGGAGGCGCTCTTCGCATCATCCCCGCAAGCCTCAACCAACTTCTGATAACCCTTCGCCTTGGCATCCAATAGTTTTTGAATCCCTTCCGCCTCAGCCTGCTTGATCGCCAATATCGCCTCAGCTTCGCCGCGCGCCTTCAACACCTTGCTTTGCGCCTCGGCCGCCGCCTCGATCTCGATCCTTTTCTTCATGATCTCTTGCGGAACGACCTGCTCAGCCTCCAGCAATTGCGTTTGCGCCAGCGCCCTCGCTCTTTGGATCTCCGTCTCTGCCTGCTGCTTGGCCACCTGGCTCCTTTGGCTGGCCTGCGCCTCTTTTTCTGCGAGTACCGCATTTGTCAGGGCAATGTGGGCCTTCGAATCGTTTTCGCCCTTCACCGCCTCGGCATGGAAAGAAGCTACCGAAATCCTCCGGTCCCTCTCCGCGTGCGCCTTTCCGATATCGCCCTGCTTCTCCTGCTCAGCCACATCGACCTTCGCCTGATTCACCGCCGTGGCAGAAGCCTTCTTGCCAATGCTCTCAATATACTCAGACTCGTCAGTGATATCGGTGATGTTCACGTTCAGAAGCGTCAGACCAATCTTGTGCAATTCGGGCTCGATATTCTTTTTAATCGACTCCAAAAATCTTTCCCGGTCCTGATTGATCTCCTCGATCCGCAAGCCTGCAACGGTCAAGCGCAACTGGCCGATGATGATCTCCGTTGCCATCGACTCGATGCCCCGGTGATCGAGATCGAGCACCCTCACCGCCGCATTGTTCATGATCTCAGGCGTCAAGCCGACAGCCACCGTAAACGTGCTCGGCACATTGACACGGATATTTTGATGCGACAGCGCGCCCTTTAAAGGAATGTGAATGGTTCTTGGCGTCAAGTCCAAAAAGGCGCATCCCTGTATCAGAGGCCACACGATCGTGCCGCCGCCATGATAACACTGCACCGTTCGATTGCCGCCCACTCTTCCATACACCACCAGGATCTTATTCGATGGGCACCGTCTGTAGAGTTTCGCTAAAAAATAGAGCGCTGAAAAGACGAGAAAAATGATGACATAAGTCGTTAAAAAGGGGATTTCCATATTAGCCTCGCTAGAGAAGGGACGATTTTCTCACAACTCCCCATTCTTTTCAATTAAAGGAAATCTTCACACCTGGCGTAGGCGCATCTAATCCCAAGAGCGGGTCTTCTTTGGGGAAAATCGACTCTTAATATCTCTCTTTTTATGTTAAATTCAGGAAACCAAACGCTGGCCTCTTCAATGGCAGCATTCGCAAGCGCAAAGTTTTCTTTTGATATTTCTCCATCATAAATGAAATAGAAACTAATTTGCTTGGAAACTTCATTTGCATCGAGTACTACTCCCCTAAGTTGGGGAGTTACTTTGCCTAGCAAAGCATCAATCAATGCCAAAAGAACTGCAGCTCCTAAAACGGTCCGGCTATCCTTATATAAAAATGCACTTTTTTGATTATAAGTCGTTGGTGTGGGTTCTTTTCTCAGATAGACCAATCTTCCCTGAATGGGGATTTTTGCTGGGTAGTCTATTCGTACCATAATGTCATCGTTGCTCTCATAGGTTTCGCTGATGTTCATTTCTACAGTAGAGAAACCAACTAGTTCAAATAATTCGTCTGTGATTTCTCCATCATAAAAAAAATGGATGGTGCATAGGTTTTTTTTCTTATTTAAATCAACAGTAACAGCTCGTAAAGATGGGGCAACATGACCGAGCAATCCCCCATGAACTTCTAGGAGAATATCTACTAAACTGTCTTCCATCATTCCCCTATTGGTTTATATGGAACAACGTGAACTCCATTCTTAGAATAATGAATTTTCCCCCACGTCGTTGGAATTTTGAGTTCTGTAGTTTTATCAATCGTATAACCTATAAATTCTTTGAAGTTTACGATTTCCTGATAACCTGGCATGCCAGGAATATGCGTATTGGATCTCTTACCTTTGATCCCCGTCCCAGCAAATTTGTTAATTAGTTCTTGAGTTTTTTCTAGGGGATATTCCCAAGTGCTTTTGGAAAGGAGATAATTCCTATGCCAAGTCAGATGCTTACCTTGATCATCCAAAAGAAGCTTGAGATTGCTATTTTTAATAACTAATTCTCGGTGAGATAGGCATTTGCCTGCTTCTTCAACAATTTTGTGTCTTGTTTGTGGAGATGCTAACGCTTCGAGAGTCATTGCCTGGTTGGTCATCTTGAGGTCAATGAATGCTTTGGTAGCTTTGGCTGAGTATTTGCAGGCTAGGATATCAACACTATACCTCCCGACAGCTTGGCCGATAAGGCTGCCTCTTTGGTAGTCATCCAATTGATCGAAATTTTGGATGAGTTCTTTAAGTTCAGGAACCATATCCTGAAGAAGTTGGAAAGAGGTGGTCTTTTTTATGTATTTAATGCATTGCCAAGCCGCATCTGCAAACGCATTGGAGGAATCAATGGGATGCGTTCCGAGTGCCCAAAGGCCTTTTCCAATCCCTCTTAGGGTGCTTAATGTTTCTGGGAAGAAATCAATGAGAGAATGAGCTCCACCTTCAGTGAGGCCAGCTATAATGCCAGCACCAAATTTTGCTGAAGTTTTCCAATTAGCCTGCTTCGGATGCAAGCCAGATTCAAGGTAATCTTCAATCGCCTTATCAAATTCTCCGAGTTCAAAATAGGCAGCTGCCCGTTGAAAATAGGCCTCTTTGAGCATCGGGTTCTTCTGGATGGAAGAGGTAAGGGCCAAAATGGCATCCGCGTAGAGACAGTATTCAGATTGGACCTGACCTTTCAGGAGATAGAGTTTGGATATGAGTTGATTCCCGTAATTGTTCTTTTCTGCTAGATGGATCAAGAAATTGATTTGGTTGAAGGCCTCTTCAAAATCGCCGATGATTAGACTTTCAAGGGCCGTTTTAAATTTCAGCCCCTCTTCCTGATGGTTTTCCAGACAAAAGACAAATATCTCCTTATACTGTTCGTCAATTTCTTGAATGGTTTTGTCGATCAAACTTTTTGAATCTTCATACTTACTTTCTAAACCTCCTTCATCGATCTGTTGAATGGATTTCTGAATCAGTTTGATTTCGAATTCAATGTCGTCCATGTCATAGGGGCACCCACCTCCAAAGGCAGTTCGGGACCCAAATTCAATTTTCCCATCATCTATGGAGAAACAGCGATAGCCTTTGTCGTACCCTTTTTGAAGCCTTTTCGAAAATTTTAAGTAGGAGTTCTTCATTTGGTCGGGAGAAATCAGATAGTAAAATTCTAGGTCTCTATAGAGCTGATTGGCAACTTCTTTAAAATCAGCTGGAGACCGGTATGAAATGGCTTTGTGGTTATGTTCTCTCCATTCTCCATTGGAGCTTTCCCAGTTGTAAATACGGCACTCATAATCTCGAACTGACCAAGGAGTGACAAAATGGGGTTGCTGATTCTCGTCTAGTAGTGAAGTATCTTTTTTGAAAACTTGATGAACTGTCGATGTTAAAAGGTCGTAAATACTTTCCATATTCGGGTCGTTTTCATCACCACAACCCCACTTGCATTGAACTGTTAAACCGCCGTAACTGATCTCACTTCCTTCCCATTCACTCGCATTGACACAGAGAGAAGAAGACAACAAAAAGAAACAAGACAGCAATCTGAACATAGCGCCCACCTCAAAGTAAGAGGAAGGATTCTAGGAAAACGGCTAGATCAAAACAATAGTTTAGTTTTTCTGCCAGACGAGAGCTCTTGATTATTTGTGGAAGAGGCCGAGGTCTTTGATGAGCTTGTCGGCGGCTTGCTGCACCTCGGGGGTCACCTTGTGCCACGGGTCGTAGTCATACTGAAAATGGACCTGCTCAGCAAAAATCAGAACATCCTGCTGAATCTGCTCCTCAAGGAACATAGCACGGGTCTTAAGATCATCAATAAGTGGGTCGGCCTTGCTGCGGGCGCCTACGTGAAGAAAATGGATGATTTGGACAATATCATCCAACATCTCTAGTTTCGATCTGATTGGAAGTTCATGGGATGGATGATGGGGCATAATTAAGTCCTTATGGTTAATTATAAGGTTTATTTTCCTAATAAACAATTGGGCAACCCTAATTTGTTGACGCTGAATAGGGGAGTGAAGTAAAATTCCTTCAAACCTTATGACCACAGAATATAAATACGGATTTGTCACTCCCATAGAGTCTGAAGTTTTTCCTAAGGGGTTAAGCGAAGAGACTGTAAGAGCTATCTCGGAGAAGAAGGGGGAGCCCGACTTCTTGTTAAAGTTTAGATTGAAGGCCTTTAGGAAATGGCAGGAGATGGACGACCCCCAGTGGGCCAATGTGAAGTACCCCCCCATCAACTACCAAGAAATTTCTTACTATGCTGAGCCTAAGAGCAAGCCGCGGCTTGAGAGCTTGGATGAGGTCGACCCAGAGATTCTGAAGACTTTTGAAAAGCTGGGGATCCCGCTGGATGAGCAAAAACGGCTGGCTAATGTGGCTGTCGATGTCGTTTTTGACTCGGTATCGCTGGGGACGACGTTCCAGAAGAAGCTGGTTGAGGCGGGGGTGGTCCTCTGCTCGATTTCAGAGGCGGTGAAGAGGTATCCAGAGATTGTAGAAGAGTATTTGGGCAGCGTCGTGCCGATTGGCGATAATTTCTTCGCGGCACTGAATTCGGCGGTCTTTTCAGATGGCTCTTTCGTCTATGTCCCAAAAGGGGTGAGATCCCCGATCGAATTGTCGACCTACTTTCGAATCAATGAGAAAGAGACTGGCCAGTTTGAGAGGACGCTGATTGTTGCGGAAGAGGGCTCTTATGTGAGCTATTTGGAAGGGTGCACCGCCCCCGCTTTCGACACCAATCAATTGCATGCCGCTGTGGTAGAGCTGATTGCCAAAGACCGGGCCGAAATCAAATATTCGACTGTGCAAAATTGGTATGCGGGTGATGCAAAGGGAAAGGGCGGCATCTACAATTTTGTGACCAAGAGAGGGCTTGCTCTGGAAGAGGCCAAGATTTCGTGGACGCAGGTGGAAGTGGGCGCAGCCATTACGTGGAAATATCCGAGTTGCATTTTAAGAGGCAACAGATCGGTGGGAGAATTCTATTCGGTTGCATTGACCAATGGGAAAATGCAAGCCGATACTGGCACAAAGATGATCCACATCGGAGAAAACACCAAATCGACGATTATTTCGAAGGGGATTTCGGCCGATGAATCGCACAATAGCTACCGCGGTTTGGTGAAGATGATTCCCAAAGCAAAGGGAGCTCGCAACTATACGCAATGCGATTCGATGTTGGTGGGCAACCGGTGCTCAGCCAATACTTTTCCCTACATTGAAGTGGGCAATAGCACAGCTCAGGTGGAACATGAAGCCTCAACCTCGAAGATGAATGAAGAGCAGATCTTCTATTTGCAAAGCAGAGGCATTTCAAGAGAGGATGCCATCAATTTGATCGTCAATGGATTTTGCAAGGACGTCATCAAGGAACTTCCCTTGGAATTTGCTCAGGAAGCGCAAAAGTTATTGGCCCTAAAATTAGAAAACTCAGTTGGATAAAATGATAGAGATTAAAGACCTTTTTGTAGAAGTAGATGGCAAGCCGATTTTGAAAGGGCTCAACCTAGTTGTTGAGAGGGGAGAGATCCACGCCATCATGGGCCCGAATGGCGCCGGCAAATCTACATTGGCAAAAATACTGGCTGGCCATCCCGCTTATGAAGTAGTGAGCGGCGAAGTGTGGTTTAAGGGGCAAGATTTGCTTGAAATGGATCCCGAAGAGAGAGCCAGAGCGGGTCTTTTTATGAGTTTCCAATATCCGCTCGAAATTGGAGGCGTCACAAACCGGCAATTTTTTGAAGCGGCGCTGAAAGCGTTGGGCAAAGAGGGGAACATCGAAGAGAAAATGGCTGAACTGGAGATCAGGGCCGAGTTTCTCGATCGCAATATCAACGAAGGCTTTTCCGGCGGAGAAAAGAAGCGCAATGAAATTTTGCAAATGGCCCTTTTCAATCCCGACCTGGCCATTTTAGATGAGACCGATTCGGGCCTTGATATCGACGCCATGCGAATTGTGGCAAAAGGGGTCAATGCAATGCGGCGAAAAGACAACGCGCTCATCATCATCACCCACTATCAGCGTCTGCTCGACTACATCAAACCCGATTTTGTACACGTTTTGGCCGATGGCAAAATCGTCCGCACGGCCGGCCCCGAACTGGCTCTAGAATTAGAAGAGAAGGGCTATGCTTAAGACCTATTGGGCCGATCTTTTAGATCCCAAAGATCCACTCTTGAACTTCCGCAAAAAGGGGTGGGATCTCTTTGAAGAAATCGGACTGCCGCAGCCCAAGCAAGAGGCATTCCAATATTTAACAAAAAAAACGTTTTCTTTCCCCCCGCTCGCAGAGCGAAAAGAGAAAATAGGCGCGACGGGAGAAGGCCTAGTTTTTGTCGATGGCTTTTTGCAAGAGCAACATGTCCCTGCGCCTCTTGTTTGTTTATCGCTTGAGGCGGCGATGCGCTCCTACGGACTCTTTTTGCAAAACCGCCTGGCAAAGCTCCTCAAAGAAGAGACCGATCCATTCGCCGCGCTCAATGGAGCCTTTCAAGGCGGCGGGGCGTTTCTCTACGTCCCCCCCAAATGTAAAGCTGCTTTACATTTGCTTTTCTTGAACACATCTGACGAGATGGTCAACCCGCGGCTGCACCTCTATTTAGGAAGGGGCTCGCAGCTGCAAATCACGCAAACGTCTCAGGGGAAAGCTGGTTTTTGCAACACGGTTCTCGATTTTGTTTTGGATGAGGGAGCCGAGCTGACTTTTTGCGATCGGGCGCAGGGCGATTTTCAAGCCATCAGAACTTTGCAAAAGCGGGACAGCAAGTGGAAAGCTCTTTTTCTTGGAAAAACTCTGCGCACCTCCGTCAAAGTGCAGTTGGCTGAAGAGAATAGCGAAGCGCAACTCTATGGCCTGGCCCGATTGGAAGGCGCTGAAGAGGCGCACATCCACGTCGCGGTCGAACACATGGCGCCCCACACCCGCTCCCGCCAGCACTTCAAGTCTGTATTAAAAGAGCAATCGCGCTTCTCTTTCGAAGGGAAGATACTTGTCCGTCCCGCGGCGCAAAAAACAGAAGCCTATCAGCTGAACAACAATCTCCTTCTGAGTGACCGGGCATCGGCCAATGCAAAGCCCAACCTGGAAATCTTTGCCGACGATGTCAAAGCGTCCCATGGAGCCACTGTGGGACAACTCGATGAGGAGCAACTCTTCTACCTCCGCTCCCGCGGCCTCGGCCTAGAGCAAGCAAGAGAGTGGCTCATAGAGGGCTTTTGCAAGGAGATCCTCGATCAGGCCCCGGGAGAGCTTACCCATGCGCGATGAATTTCCCATTTTCAAGAACCGTCCCGACTGGATCTACCTCGACAGCGCAGCTACGGCTCACAAACCGCAATGCGTCATCGATGCGCTCACCCAATTTTATTCTGAGGAGTATGCAACGGTTCACCGCGCCATTTACCGCCCCTCGCTCCTGGCCACTGAAAAATACAACGAAACGAGAGAAACGGCAGCCCGCTTTCTCAACGCCACCTTTGAAGAGATTGTTTTCACACGAGGGACCACTGACGCCATCAATTTGGTAGCGCAAAGTTACGGAAGAACATTCCTGAAGCCGGGCGATGAAGTCCTCATTTCAGAAATGGAGCACCATTCCAACATTGTCCCATGGCAAATGGTTGCGCAGCAAACCGGAGCCACCCTTCGTTTCATCCCGATTGACGAGCGCGGCGTCCTCCAGTGGAAAGGGCACATTACGCCTAAGACGAAAATCGTCGCTCTTGCCCACATGTCGAACGTGACCGGCACGATCAATCCCATTGCCGAAATTGGGAAAGCGGCCCATAAAGTAGGCGCAATACTCGTTGTCGATGGAGCGCAAGCGGCTCCCCATTTAAAAATCGATGTAAAAACACTTCATTGTGATTTCTACGCTTTTTCGGGCCACAAATGTTATGGCCCCACTGGCATAGGCATCCTTTTTGGGCGAAAAGAACTTTTGGAAGTGATGCCGCCGGTTCAAGGTGGTGGGGACATGATCGAGCAGGTCTACTTGGACAAAACCACCTATCAGATGCCTCCTCTCCGTTTTGAAGCGGGGACACCCATCATTGGTTCAGCGATTGCCCTAAAATCGGCCCTTGAGTTTGTGGAGCGCAACCGCAAGGCCGACACGCTCCTTCCCTACGCAACGGAAAAACTATTGAGTCTGCCTGGCCTAAAGATCATTGGGACCGCGCCTGAGAAAGGGCCCATCATCACCTTCCACATTGAAGGGATGCATCCTCTGGACATTGCAACGATGTTAGATTTGAAGAACATTTCGATCCGGTCGGGCCATCTTTGCGCTCAGCCTCTTCTGCGCAAATTCGGGCTCACAGCCGCAGCGCGAGCCTCTTTCGCCCTATACAACACTGCAAAAGAAATTGATCAGTTTGTAGAATCACTGTCAGAGCTCGCCGCCGCAGGACTGGCTCTATAAGTTTTTAAAAGGAACTCGATCATCAAATCGACCGCTTGATAAGGTTTTGTCTCACAGCTTAACGAACAAAAAACGATATTTACACGATGTTCTTTTTCCCATATAGTGCAACAAGCTTCCCATTGTCTCGCTTGCCTAAAATCAAAGGTTGAAAAAGCTCCTTGTGTTTGAAAAACAATATTCACAGTCCCATGTTCAGTTTGCCTGTGAGAGAAGCCTTTTGTGTATTCGATTGTTACTTGATCGCGATGGATTGGGGAATCGGGTACGCTTAAGCTCATAAAAAACCTCCAAAAACTGCAGAGGATATCCTTTTGGGGATTTTGTTTAAAGTTTGGAGCAGCGGTTGAGGAGGAGGGCGTCAGCGAGGACGAGGGCCGTCATCGCTTCAATGATGGGGACTGCACGGATGGCCACGCAGGGATCGTGTCGGGAACCTTCAGGCAATTTGAAGGGTTTCTTTTCCCCTTTGAGGTTCACCGTTTTTTGAGCCTTTTTAATGCTCGAGGTGGGCTTGAACGCAACACGGAAGGTCAGGGGAAGACCTGTAGATATCCCTCCCAGTGTGCCGCCAGCAAAGTTGGTCGTTGTTGTAATGTTTCCTTTTTCATCAACATCGAATGCATCATTGTGCTCCGATCCCTTCATCCGGGCGGCCGCAAATCCCGATCCAATTTCAAAGCCTTTCGTCGCCGGAAGAGAGAGCATGGCAGAGGCTAAATTGGCCTCCAATTTCCCATAAACGGGGTCTCCCAGTCCTGCAGGTAAATTTGTCGCCGCCGCCTGTAAAATTCCTCCGAGAGAATCCCCCTCTTCTTTTGCCTTTTCAATGACTTTCATCATCTTCTCCGATGCTTTGGTATCGGGACAAAAAAGAGCGCTAGAGAGAACTTTTTTTCTCAGCTTGCTTAATGATTCCAAATTGGGTTCGGCAATGGCAATGCCCCCGATTTCTGCCACGAAGGCGCAAATCTGAATGTCAAAGTGGGTAAGCAGTTTTTTAGCCACCGCACCTGCCGCTACCCGGGCTGCTGTTTCGCGGGCCGATGAGCGCCCGCCGCCGCGATAGTCAAAGATCCCATACTTTTGCAAATAGGTATAGTTGGCGTGGCCGGGACGGAGGAGATTCTTGATCGGCTCATATTTCGTCGAGTCGGCGTCCCTATTCCAAATAACGAGGGCAATGGGGGCGCCCGTCGTTTTTCCTTGGAAAAGGCCCGATAGGATCTGCACCTCATCTTTTTCCGCTCGAGGCGATGTGTAGGGGCTGGCTCCAGGCTGGCGCATAGCGAGCTCCGTGTCGATCTCCTCTTTGGTGATACTGATGCCGGCGGGGCAGCCGTCGATCACGACGCCAATGGCGCTCCCGTGCGATTCGCCAAAAGTAGTGATCCGGAAAACTTGTCCGAAAAAATTAGAAGCCATCGGGCGGTTCCTCCAACAGCAGTATAGAACTAAGCGCAGCTAAAACGCCAGCCTCATCCAGCGCATCGGTATCGACCGTTCGAGCCGGAATCGAGCGGTAAATCGGTTCCCGCTCTTGAATCATGCTCCAAAAAGAACCCTCGGGATCCTTTTTATCAAAAAAAGAGGGGAGCTCGTCTTTGAAAATCCTTTTTTTTAATTTTTCGGCGTCGGCTTTTAGAAAAACGAGCGCTCCCACTTTTTGCAGGAATTCGACATTTTCGGGGTCCAAAACAGCCCCTCCCCCGAGCGCAATGATCGAGTCTTGCACATTTTTTAAAAGATGGAGCGCCCTCTTTTCCAACGCTCGAAAGCCCTCTTCATCCAATTCTTCATGGATCTGTTTTACTTTACGCGATTTTCCCATCTCTTTCTTGTAAAGCTCCAGGAGCAGATCGTCAGTGTCAATGAAGGGGCGGTGCATTTTGCGGGCTAGCAATTGGCCAAAGTGCGTTTTCCCCGAAGCTTTAAAACCAAATAGGATGAGGTTCATTCGACGACCATTTGCGCGCCCATTTTTCGAAAATCATCGAAGAAAGTGGGGTAGCTCTTTGCTGTGCATTCAATGCCGTGGATCGTACTTTCCCCTTTTGCCGCAAGCGCCGCTACGGAAAGGGCCATCGCCAGGCGGTGGTCGTGATGCGATTGCAAATCTTTAGAGCCGTGCAGCTGCGATGACCTGATAATGAGTCCATCGGGCTTCTCTTCAATATCAGCGCCCATTTTTTTAAGCTCGTTGGCAATACAGCGAATCCGATCCGATTCTTTAGTCCTTGCAATGGCCGCATTGACAATCTCTGTCTTTCCACTCGCAAAACACCCAACCACAGCTAAAATGGGCAGCGCATCGACAAAATCATTGATATCGATTTTTATTCCTTTTAGCCCCGTAGTTTTTTTAATGCTGCATTTTGTTCCATGCGTCTCAAATCGCGCTCCCATCGATTCAAGTGCAGCAATGAGAGCCTTATCGCCCTGCACATCGCTCATGTCGATGTTGTCCAACACGATTTCAGATTGCGTGATTACTCCGGCAACGAGTGGAAATGCAGCCGAGCTAAAATCGCCGGGAACGGTGTACTCAAAGCCTTTGATACGAGCGCCTCCCTTCATCTTGTAGTGCTCAAAATGGCGATTTTCATAGAAAATGCCAAAGCGATCCAACCAACTCAAAGTGAGCTCGATCCAAGGTTTTTCACCCGGGTGGGTCACATGCAGCTCCAACGGGCTAAACGCCCCCAACACCAAAAGCCCCGAAACAGGTTGCGAATCTTCGCCCGAAAGAGTTGCTTTTCCTCCTTTCAACGGGCCTCGCACAATGATGGGAGCGTAGCCATCCAAACGGGCCGAAGCGGCAAAAGCCCCCAATTGCACCAACGCATCGAGCATCGGCTTCACAGGCCGGTTGTGGCGAATGGAAAGATCGCCGGTGAGAACCGTGTAGCTGTTGGACAAAGCGGCCAAAGCGCCAATGAATCGCAAAACTTGCCCCGAGTTGCCGCACTGAATCACATCCTCGGCAGTTCGCGGCTGGCCATCCACCCCATCGATGATCAGAGAATCGCGGTCGCTATCGAGCCTGGCCCCCAAATGGCGGATCGCATCGAGCATGGCAAACGTGTCGGGAGAGGCAAGCGGGCGGTGGATGCGGCTTTTTCCCTTGGCCATCAAGGCGAAAAGCAGAGAGCGGATCGTGTGTGATTTTGAGGTGGGGATGTCAATGGCGCCCTCCAATTTCCCCGGTTTGATTCTACACGTTGCCATTCATCCACTCAATCATCCGCTCGAGATGTTTTACCTTGGAGCAATATTCGCCATTGAAGGGAACGGAGCGTCCGATTTGATCGATCAGCACAAAACGGGGCTCGCCGCCAATTGCTTTTTTATCCATTCGGATCGCGTCGAGAAAGTCCCTCTTCGCCACTGGCTTAAAAGCATAGCCCAACTTTCGATAGACACCCAAAATCGACTCGAGCGCCTCTTTTTGGAGATATCCTTCCAGATAACTCAAGTAGCTTTCTGCCATGCAGCCGAGGGCCACTGCCTCTCCATGCGCCATTTGAAAATCGGAAAGCAACTCCAAAGCATGCCCTACCGTGTGGCCAAAATTGAGAATGCGCCTCAACCCCGATTTTTCTTCAAAATCGGCCTCAACCACCCTCAATTTGCATTCGATCGAGGCGTGAATCAGAAACTCGATCTCATTTTCCCAATGAAGACACCTTTCCCAAATGGCCCGGTTGGCGATCAACCCATATTTCAACACTTCGCTGAGCCCATTTTTCATCTGTTTTGGCGGCAAAGACTTGAGAAATTTAGACTCCACAAAAACGGCTTTTGGCAGATAGAACGTCCCGACTAAATTTTTCCCATAAGGCGTATCGACGCCGGTTTTCCCCCCGATAGCGGCATCGACCATGGCCAACAGCGTCGTAGGGATGAGAACCAAAGGCACGCCGCGCATATAAGTAGACGCTAAAAAAGCTACCAAATCGGTGGTGACCCCGCCGCCCAAAGCGATGATCCACGTTTCTCTTCCTAACTTTCGGATCAGCAGTTCATTTTCGAGAGTCTCTTTAGTTTCTCTCGACTTGTATTCCTCTCCGCTTGGAACCGGAATGAGATCAAAACCCACCCTTCCTTGCACGACAGCTCCATGCGTACTTGCGATAGACTCATCAGCAAAGATCACACCCCGTTTGCCCTGGCAAAACTCTTCCAAAGGCTCCAAACCAAAAAAGAATTCCGACTTAACAGGCGTGATCGCGGGCTTCAAAACCAAATCTCCCATACTTCCCCAGTATAAGGGAAAAGGGTCTCTCCCGCAATGCTGAATCTTGACTAATTTGTTGATCACTATTATCCTTTCTCCCAATTAAATGGAGGCTTATATTGAGCACAGGCGCTGTATCTCCCGCAGATTTTAGCTTACCTTCACCTCCGCTAGGTTTCCCTCCTCCACACGGCGACGATTCTTGGCTTACTTCGCATAGAATCGCCCAGGCCGCTCTTGCGCATGCGAAGCGGATGTTTAATCAATTGGCTCAACAACCTGGACCCCAAGTTTCTCAACCTGACCTATCGTTGCTCGACGAGGAACGTTTTCCGATACCAGCAGGGCAGAGAGCTTCACCAGGTCCACCTCTGCCCCCTTTACCAATTCCAGATGCTCCCTCAAGTGAGCACGCAGCTCCAAAGAAAAAAAGGACCCGATTACAAACAGATTCGAATTCAGATGGATCGCCTGGTCCCGCAACACTGGAAAAAAAGAAACTAAGGTCTCGTTGCTCAGCTAGAGAATACCGGATACGAAAAGCTGCCGATAGGCATGTGTTAGAAATCGACAATGCGCTATTAGAAGACCAAGTGACAAACTTAAATGAACAGCTCGCAAGGTATGCAATGATTCTTACTGGAAAGGATGCTAAAATTGCAGTGCTGCAACGGCAAATAAGATACCTCTCTGTTTTAAATGCAACCCTGTTCCCTCCCCCCTGAGCCTGCAATAGCGGCGATTTTCGGGATAAATGTTCTATTATGCCATTTTTTTATATTGAATGATTTTATTTCCGGTGTTATAATACTTTATTTAATAAAATATTACATAGGGTAATTATGAGCGGAATTACAGACACCTGGAGCGCAATTACAGACACCTGCAATTCACCACCACCAGCTTTGCCAGTCGAATATCAACCAAGCTATGCGCGGGAACCCTTCTTTGCGGAGCTGCAGCGCCGAGCTGAGCAGGAGCGGCGGGTAGGGAATGTCTTTGCTCTGGCGGCGCCAACAATGACTCAAGCTCCTCAAGCCTCAGTTTTGCCACCACCAGCAGGGGCTCCACCTAGCCCTCGAATGCTTTCGCCAATACCCCTACCACCCAATCCGCCAGGATTCCTTCTACCGAATATGCTTGGCGATGGCTCTGAGGAAGACCGTGCGCCTCAGAATCATGGGCTGCAACAACAACAGGCTGAGGATCCTCAAGCCGCAGCCGTTCCCCCTGCCCCCCCTAGAAGAGGTCAAAAAAGGTGCCCGGCAGTGAGGACGCCGGAAGAGAGGGAAGCGTACAGGAAAGCATATGTAGCAAGACGTAATCGCGAAACCTACGAAGAAACTAAACAAATAAAGGCCAAGGCTGCACGATTAGAAGTAGAGAATGCGCAATCAAACGAAAAGGTAGAGTTCCTTGAAGGAAGGGTTCATGCATTGCAAACGGAGAGGCTTTTAATATTAGGAGAGAATGCGCAATTAAAGGGAAAAATAGAGTCCCTTAAAAGAGAGATTCAAGAATTGCAAAGGGAGAGGGTTTCAACCACTCAGCAACTTATGGGGATTCCAGGAGTTCTAGTTGAGATGAGTCAAACTGTTATGCGCGCTGCTATGAGTCTGAACCCGCAGGGCAGACCCTAGTTCATTGGTTTTGACATGTAAAAATGGCCGATTTGCTGGATCATTTGGTTAACCGATTTGACCCAGCTGATCGCCTCTTTCCCCATCACCTTAATAATGAGACCCCACGCAGCCGCTAGTAGAGCAATACCCACCCAAGATTTGAGCGAAATTCCCAAAAAGACGATTTGAACTTGCGGCGCTAACCGGTTGGCAATTCCAAGAAACATATCTGTAAGAAGAATTCCAATAAGAGCTGGAGCGGAAAGTTGGATCGAAAGGGTCATCATCATATTAAGTAGAGAGATCATCTGCTTCCAAAAGGGTGTTTGGAGGGTAAAGAGAGTCGGACTGATAAGGCCGTCAACTGGGATCAACTGATAGGAGGTGGCCACGCCATCGAGAAAAATAAAGGGGCCGTTGAGGAGAAAAAAAGTGGCTATCAGAACATAGTTGTAGAGCATCCCGATGGGGCCCGTTTGCGATTGAGTTGTCGGGTCGGTGACTTGCAGCGCCGAGGAGCCCCGTTGATGGTCGATCAGACTCCCCGCCATGAGGGCAATATAAAAGGGGACGGCCGCAAAAAAACCCAGAATCATCCCAATGAGCAGCTCTTTTGCCATAAGGCCGATAAAGGCGCCATTGAATGGGAGTTCGCCCTTAGCAACCATCAAATTTTGCGGCAGAAAAATGGCGACCAGAGCGATGGCAAACATCATGCGCAGCGCCATCGGCAGGTTGCGGGGGGCGCCGAAGAAGGGGGCCAAGGCCATGATCGGAAGCATGCGGGCTAAGGTGAGAAAAAAGAGAGAGAGAACGGTCGCGGGCTGGAGGTGGGGCAGTGAGAGAAGCAGCGATACATAGCTATCGGTCGCTGTGAGAGTATCCATCGATTATCCAGCGCCTGCGCGAGAGATGGCAGTAAAAATCGTGGTTGTATATTGCATGATGCTAGCCCCAAGCCAGCCGCCTAAAAACAGGATCGTGAAAATGACGGCAAAGAGTTTGACTGTGAAGGAGAGGGTCTGCTCCTGAATCTGTGTGGCCGCTTGGAAAATGGCCACAATAAGACCCAAAATGGTGCTGATAATGATCGGCGGGCCAGAAAGGAGCAGGATTAGGAACAGCGCCTGGTAGGAGAGGGAGTAGATTTCATTGGCAAACATTCTGTACCTATTTAAACGACATCGCTAAACCTTGGACTAGGATCGTCCACCCATCAATCATCACCAAAAGAAGCAGCTTGATCGGCAAGGCAATCGTGAGCGGGGAGAGCATCATCATACCCATGGCGAGCAAAATGTTGGATACGACTAGATCGATCACAAAAAACGGCAGATAGATCAAAACCCCAATCTCAAAGGCCGTCTTCAGCTGACTCGTGATGAAGGCAGGAATGAGGATGATAAAATCAGTCTGCTTGAGTTGCGTTTTGTAGGGCTCAGGAAAGACCCTCGTTCCCAGCACATAAAAACTTTGGATGTGCTTTGCCGAGGCGTTGCGCTGCAAAAAGTCTCTCAACGGTTCTTTGGCTTTATCAACTACGTTGACTATGAAGATGGCCGATTGGTTCGAAAGGATATCGGTTGGAGGGTTGGTTTTAATGACCCCTTCCGCCGCCTGGTACATGGCCAAACCGGTAGGGAACATGACATAGAGCGTGATGAGGAGGGCTATTCCGTTTAAAACCTGGTTCGGCGGCGTCTGCTGCACGCCCAAGGCGTTGCGAAGGAGGGAGAGGACGACGACGATCTTCATAAATGAGGTGAGGAGCATGATGGCGAAAGGGAGCAGCGAGAGGCCCGCCAAAACGGCCAGCTTGGTGACCATGGATGGGTTATTGCTCGGGGGCAGGGTCTGTTCCGTTTTTGCCGAAGCGGGCGGAGCAGGAGCGTTCTGCGCCATCAGAGGCGGTGCCATGAGGAGCAGAAGGCAGATCAACCATTTTGTCATAGATTACTTTTTCATGAAGGATTCGAACGCGGACTCAAGAGCGCGCCACTGGTTCTCTAGTTGTGCATTGATAATACCTGCTTCGGTTTCTATCATGCAACCCCCCGGTTCAATATCGCCTCTTTCTTGGATCGAAAAGCTTTCGAGGTGTTCGAAGATTTTTTTGATTTTGCCCCTGTTTTCTTCAATGGTAGGCAAGTCGGCTTTGTTTACATAAATCGTGATTTTTCGATGCTGCGTTACAGGCTTCAAAGAGGTCAGAACAATATCGACAATCCGGTCGGGATGAAGCCTCAACTCTTCGCCGATGATTTTTCTAGCTGCTTTCAAAGAGAGGGGCAAGAGCTTCTTTTGGATATCCTCCCTCAATGTTTTTAGCTCTTTATCTAAAGCGATAATATGTTTGTTGAGCGAGGTGAGCCCTTCTTGAAAACCCTCTTTAAAGGCTTGTTCTTTGATCGCTTCCGCCTCTTTGACCGCTTCTTGCTTAAAAACAACCGCCTCGGCCTTGACTGTTTTTAAGATTTCATGGGCATCTTCTAAAGTGCTGAATTCTTTGCCGGGAATGACCTTTTTGCCTGGGGCCACTCGCACTTCTTTACCGAAAAAGAGGGAAAAAAATTTCATAAGAGCTCTTCAATTTGTCTTACGATCGCCTCGGATACACCGTGGATCGGTTCTTTTGTGCAAAGCTTAAAGAGAGCGTTTCCTCGGCCGATATCTAGCTGATGGCAGACGTACCAGACGAGATCGGGGTCTTGTCCAGAAAGAGCCGCTCCCATTCGAACCAGGCCCCTTCGATGCAGAAGCGTCCGCAGCGATTCTTCAGATCCATCCCACCGATCGAGTCCCATCCGTCCCAAAACAAAATGTTCTTTATGAGTCGAAGCGACCTTTAGGAATTTCTTCTCTTCCTCTGATAAGAAACTGTAGATTTTTTTCAGGATTTTTGTCTCTACAATTTGGCGAAGTTCCGCAGCGAGATCGTACAAAGAGAGGATATCGATAATTCGGGTCAGCTCTTTTTTGTTTAAGTTCAGCAGTGGTTTTAGCGGTGTCGGAGGCAGATAGTCAACCGGCAAGAGGCGATCATTTGGCCCCACCAAACTGTGCAATAGAATCTGACGCAAATAGGCTCTAGACACGTCGGTGATTTCTTGCGAGGGGATCGTCGTCTCCAATACTTTAGCCAAATTTTTTGCCGAGCTATTGCCCAAAGCGGATAGAAATAATTTTTGTTCCTCTTCGGTATAGGACTTTAATGTAGGCAAAAACCAAGACCAGTGGACTTTATCTAAAACGGCCCCGTTGGAAAAGCTTTCTGGAGTAACTGTTTCGGCAAAAGAGGGGAGTTTTTCTAAACGTTCCCGTTCCTGATCTGGCAAAAATCGTTCCAGCGCCCTTTTTTTTTCAGGCTCGCAGCGGCTTAAAAAAGCCTTGAGAACCATCTCGCTGGGATTTCTCAAACGGGGGGTCCTGGTGGCAAGTTTTCAGGTGGAACTGCACTTTCTTGCTTTTTCATGAGCGGGTAAAACTTATAAACCAGCCAGCCTACGCCTGCTGCAAAGAGGAGCAAGAGAACGATGAACGTAAAGAAAATGAGCCGGAACCTTGCCAATGAGCTTTTGGTCAAGACCACGCCCCAAATGCTCACATACGTTTGCTGCAGCGATTTGGGTCCGATCATTTCTGCATTGGGCTGTAAAGTAATGTCTGCAAGCCGTGATCGATCTGAAATGACCGATACATCGTCGTAATTCAATCCGTTGACGCTAGCCGCCATGAACCTTTTAATCTTCACTTCCATGTGGCTATTGGGATCTTCCATGACTCCCGCGTGCTTCACGTAGACAGCTGCCGTCGTTCTCTGTGGAGGGGCTCCAGGAACCGGATTTGTCTCCGTAGGCGGAAAAGAGATCTCCACATCGGCGTCGATCACCCCATCGATTTTCCGGATGGTATTCTTCAACTCTTCAGCCAATCCCGCCTGATACCTGATCGTCTCTTCCCTATCTGACTGCATCAGCCCCGATTTAGCAAACAGCGTCAGCAAATTCGTTCCCTGTCTTCGAGGCAGTCCCACATGATTCAGCAGGGCCATCGCGTCAGTTGTCTGAGCTGCATCCACATTGATGTTGTACATATCGGACGGAGCTCCGCCCGCGGCGGCGCTTACAGGCGCAGCGACTTTTTGCGCTGCGATTCCTTTAGAGGCCAAGTAGACGACAATTTCGTTGGCATCTCTTTCGGAGATATTGTTGACGATTGATTGGTTACCGGCGCAACCGGCGAGAAGAAGGAGAAAGAGACATTTCAGAATCGTTTTTTGCATAAGATTTCAGCACCCTAATTCAGTTATAACAAAAAAGACAAGGGTTGGACAAGAAGATTCAGCGAGAGCAAGACTCTAATATTTCGTGACACGGACTCGGACTCGGATTATTTTAACCAATTGGGACAGTTGCCAAATTTGCCACGGAAATAATCAACCACTCCCGCAATGCCCGCACGGTAGCGACGCACTTTTTGCCGATCGGAACCAAAAACAGACTTAATTAAATAATGTCTCACCAATTTCCAAACATCAGGCCAAATCACCTTCCGGTAAAGCTTTCCCTTC
Organism: uncultured bacterium; assembly: GCA_964458995.1. Lineage (GTDB taxonomy): Bacteria > Chlamydiota > Chlamydiia > Chlamydiales > SM23-39 > REEB52. Next base: position 49,354 of record CAYWKW010000002.1, read on the forward strand.
TCCTCCTCGGAACAATTGCGCTCAATCCATAACAGCCTGCCGCGCCACCAAAAGTAGTGCATCTGCGGCTTGCCTCCCGTAAAAGAGGAGGACCCCTTATGCCAGATTTTCGCCTCTGGCGCCGTCCACACCTCAAAACCGGCCCTGCGCGCCCGATAACAAAAATCGGTCTCCTCCCAAAAAAGAAAATACTTCGGCTCCAGTAAACCGATCTTTTCTGGAACACTCCGGTGCATCAAAAGCGCTGCGCCGCAAACATAATCGGCCTGTTTCATGTTGTGATACATGTGATCCTCTTGCTCTGCTTCAAGAGATTCAAAATCGCCCTTTTGTCCATTCCAAAAGCCCCCCAGGTGGTCGATGATGTTTCTCCGCGAATACGAGAGGATTTTCGCGCCTAAGATTTTGGCTTTCGGCTGCTCTTGGGCGGCCTTGAGAAAGGCAGTGAGAAAATCGGGGGCCGCAATGGTATCATTGTTGAGAAGGAGGATCCACTCCGCATGGTGGCGCAGGGCCCACTCGATTCCCCGGTTATTGCCTCCGGCAAAGCCTAGGTTTTCCCCCGTTTCCAAAATCGGAATGTCGGGATAGGCCGAACGGAAAACAGCCACCGAGTCGTTGGTCGATCCATTATCGACGATGATGGTTTGAAAATGGGGGTATTGCACTTTTTGCAAAGAGGCCAAACACTCCAAGGTGTCTTTTTTCCCATTCCAATTGAGGAGAATGATGCTGATTTTAGGAGATGTTTTTGACATGATACTACTCCCACTCAAAAAGTATGAATCTGCCGGCGTCGGGCAGCCACAGATTTTGAGATCCGCCTGCGCCGTCTTCGCCTGACTCAAAATCTGGGCGCCTCCTTGGCATTTTTCATCCTTTTTGAATAGTCGTAGTATAGGCATTCCAAGCCTTTTCGCGATAAAGATGGGCCTGTTCATTGGGGTTGGCTGCGTGGGTAATGTCGCGCCCCACAATGATGATATCGCTCTTGTTTTTGCAGATGATCTCATCGACCGTTCTGTATCTCTGGCCAAGTGCATCTTGACCTGGTTGCATTTTGACGCCCGGCGTAAAGTGGATCATCCCGGGATGCTGACTCAATTTCCTTAAGGCAATAAACCCAATCACTGTTTCTGCATGAGCCTCCGCCATTTCGACGGCTTTGCGAGTATAGGCTCCTTTGGCCATCGTGCCATCTGAACTCATCTCGGCCAAAAGCAACAGATTGGACCCCTTCAACCCTTCAATGATTCCCGGGCCGGGGACAATGTGCGCATTGATCAGATCGGCCCACTCGGCAATCCGGTAGATCCCTTTCCGGTATTGGAGTGACACCGTTTGCCCAATGTCGGCAAATTTCCGGTCTTCAAAAATAAGAAAGCGATGTTTTTCAGCCAATTTGCGCAGTTCTTTGCCAAAATCGGGAGTGTAATCTTCCAAAATATCAACGTGCGTTTTCAAAACACACAGCTCTGGACCCAAAAGGTCGGCCATTTTTAACAATTGACTTTGCGAGGTGACATCTAACGCAACGGATAGATTCGTCTTTTTATCTTCCATGAGTTTGAGCAGCTTTTGCGCCATCGGCTGGCGCGTCAAATTCGCTCTTTTGAGAAAGGAGAGTGGTTTAGGCATACGTTTGATTCTTTCGGATGAAGTCTTTAACCGATTCGTAAGTGGAACCGTTGATTTTTCCCTCTTTTAGGAGCTCATCGATGATCGAAGTGATGGTGCAAATGGAATGAACGTGGAAACCTTTACTTTCAATATGTTTTCTTCCGCCCTGCTCCCGGTCGACCAAAACGACGATGTCTTTTACCTCGAGGCCCTCTTGCTCCAGAGGAACGATCGTTTCAAAAATGCTTTGCCCCGATGTGATCACATCCTCCACCACAAGGCACCGTTGCCCCGCTTGATAAATCCCCTCCACCATTTTGCCCGTCCCATACTCTTTTTTTTCTTTGCGGCGCAAAATCATCGGGATGGAGTGTTGAATGGAGATCGCTGTTGCAAAAGGGAGGGCCGTGTAGGGGACGCCGCACACCAGATCGATTTTACAATCGCGCACCGCCTCGTGCATCGCTTCCGCAATGGCCACGAGCAATTTGGGATTCGACACAGTCAGCCTCAAGTCGATGTAAATGGGCGACTCAATGCCGCTCTTCAGCTTAAAGCTGCCGAACTTGACAGCGCCCATTTCGAAAAGTTTATGAATGAGTGAACGAACGTGCATGATATCTCATTGCTAAGTATGGATCCCACATGAGTCCCGTTGCGCTCATGGCAACATCGGCTCCCGCATCAAAAAAGGCATCAAAGTGCTCCGGCAGCATAATGCCGCCGCATCCCATCAAGACCAATCCCAGGCGATTTTTCCGGATCACATCGGCCGCATCCCGAATGAACTCCAAAGCGGTCCCCCGAATGGCCCCGCCGCAAACTCCGCTCGTTTTTCGATGTTCGTCCAATGGCGGCTCCACTTTCATACTCACCGTGTTGATCCCGCAAATGGCTCTCACCCCCGCTCTTGCCGCCGCCAAAAAGACACTCTTCATCAAGTGGCGGCTGGGGAAAACCCCAATCTTCAGAATCAGCGGCGCTGGGTGGATCGCTTTCACAATTAGTCGGGCATATTCATGAACGGTCTCGGGGCTGTTATATAAAATTCCATCCGCTTTCTCTACATTGGGACACGAAAAGTTAGCCTCCACGATTTTAGCGCCAGCCTCTCGAGCCAGCACCGCCGTCCTAACGAAATCTTCTGCAAAGCTCATACCCCTGTTGGGCGTCCCCACCACCGACACAACCATCACCTGCCCTTTGCCAAGCGAACGATTGCCTTTTTCAATGTCTTCCAATAAAAAGTCGGGCGATCTCGACGGCATTCCGAAGGAATTGGTAATCGTCAACTCCTCCAAATCACCTGGCTGCGCCACCTGCCTGCCCGTCCCATCGACAAAAGCGATATTGGGCAGCCTATGCCCTGGATGAGCTTCGCTCCGGATCGTCTTGTAAACGGGAATATCGAAACCGAGCCTCCCCGCCAAATCGATCCATCTTGAGTTTAACAACGGACCCGCGGGCACTCCGAGCATCGAGTTTACCTCAAAGCCCAAAAAGTCGCTCATCTTCTCTGGCTTTGGCCTCTTTGGAATCTTCCCCTCAAAAAAGGGGCCTTCCGCGGCATTTTCAGCATACGTTTTTTTAATATTATAAATGGGCGGATTCTCAGGATACCAGTCAGGAGGCATCATAAACTTTCCCCTTTAAAATCGTATACTTAGGCCAGCCTTTCAATTGCATCCCTTCATACGGAGACCATCCTGCTTTCGTTTTCAGATGGGCATTGTCGACCCTCTTCACCCGATTCAGATCGACCAGGACCACATCGTCATTGGCGGGCCACCGGAAAATCTCCTGAGGATGAGTATGAGTTAGAGAGACGATTTGTTCCAGAGAGATTTTTTTTTCACTATAGGCATTCAACAGCAAAGCCAAATACAACTCAATCGACGGGAACCCCGATGGCGCCGACCCATAAGGCTTCTTCTTCTCCACTAACAAGTGGGGCGCATGATCGGTCCCAATAGTGTCCACCGTCCCATCCTTCACTCCCTCCCACAACGACCTATTTTCCTCTCTTAAAGGGGGATTGACCAAGGCGCAAGTCCCCAATTTCTCATAAGCCGCCGTTGTCAAAAACAGATGGTGGGGCGCCGCCTCCGCATAAACCTTCAGCCCGTTCTTCTTCGCCTTCCGGATCAAATCCAACTCTTCCTTCGTGCTCACATGGGCAATATAAAGGCGGGTCCCATACTTCTCGGCTAGCCGAATGGCGTGCTCAACCGCCTTGGCCGCCACCTCAGCATTCCTCAACACAGAATGGTGCCCCGCTCCCAAATGTAAAGCCGCTTTACATTTGTCTTTTCTCCCCTCAATCGAATCTTCATCTTCGGCGTGGACAGCGACGAGCACATCATTCTCGCCTGCAATGCGAAAGGCTTTATCCAGGGCGGCAGGGTCGTTCATTAAGAGGTCGCCTGTGGATGATCCCATGTAGATTTTCAGGCCGACGATCTCTTTTTTCACTTTGGGGATTTCATCTAGGTGATTTTGATCGGCCCCTAAATATAAACCGTAGCGCAAAGGGATCTTTAGCTGCCCATCTATGATCCGTTTTTTATCTCGCAGCCGTTCTGCGGTGATGCAGCTGGGCGTATTGTTGGGCATATCGAAAACGGTAGTGACCCCGCCGGCGATGGCGGCTCTGGAGGCGCTTTGCCAATCTTCTTTATGCTCGGCGCCTGGGATCCGGAAGTGGACATGAGGGTCAATCAAAGCTGGCAGCATCAACAGACCGGAGCCATCGATGACCCTAGCTTCTCCTTCCATGAAGTGGTCGACCTGCTTTCCGTCTACGGTTTGCACTTTCCGAATTTCGATCATGAGAGTAGTGTAGAACACTCCCCTTTTTTCCGCCCTAAAATCAAAAACTTTGCGGAAGAGGCTGATGGGGATTGATTCCTAATAAATATTCTTCGGCTGGGATACACGAGATTCCTTTCTCTTTGATTCGGTGTTTGCCTCTATAGAGAAAAAGGGGGGTTGCTTCAGGATAGTCTTTACAAAAGGCTTCTAATCCACGCAGATCGCCGGGATGAACGGTGGAGCTGTTTTTCACTTCAATGGCGAGAAAGCAATTCGGTCCGCTAACAATGAAATCGACTTCGACTTTTGAGCTGGTTCTCCAATAGTGGAGTTGATGCATTTCCTTTTGAGCATCCACCCATGCTTTGAGATGTTGGGCGACGAGTCCTTCCAGAGCAGGCCCCTCTTTTTCAGTTGCCACGTCGTAGAGATTAGAAGGTTTTAAAAAATAGTAGACTCCAGAATCAAAGTAATAAAATTTTGGATGCTGTACTAAAGCTCTTTTTGCCTTCCTATGGAAAACTTGAAGCTGAAAAGAGAGCAATAAGTCCTGCAAAATGATTAGATAACTATCAACCGTTTTTCTGGAAATTTGGCATTCCCTCGATATATTTGATGTGTTCAATACTTGGGCGTGAGAAAAACTCATTGTTTCTAAAAATCGGGCAAAATCGCCCAAATTTCTCACGATTCCTTCAGCTTGAACTTCCTCTTTTAGATAAATTCCCACATAAGCTTTTAGGATCTCTTCTGGCATGGATGAATCGAGCACCAGGGGCAACATTCCCAAACGGATGTTTCGGGATAACTGAAAAATGGGTTCTATTTCCTCTGCAAAAAAGGGAGGCATATGCCTCAGTAAAGCTCTTCCTCCTAACAGGTTGACTCCCTCTTTTTTTAACTTTCGGGCGCTCGAACCCGTTAAAACAAACTGAAACCCCTTTTTCTCCTCGATCATTGCATGGACTACATTGAGAAGTTCAGGGATTTTTTGCACCTCGTCAATGACCACTGTTTTTTGTTTAGGGTGCTCCTCAAGCGCGGGCTTTAATTTTTCTGGCGCAGCTAAGAAAAAGCGGAATGTTTCGGGGTCTAATAGATTGATCCAGAAGGCATCTGGGTAGGCCTCTTTAAGCCAAGTCGATTTACCTGTCCCTCGAGGACCGAAGAGGAAAAAGCTCTGATGATCTGGCGAGGTAAAAAATCTCTTAAACATATCTGTCCCTCAATATACCAAATTTGGTCCAAATTTGGCAACCTAAGTAGCAAAAATCACAACATTCTGAATGTAAGTTGCTTGCCGTTCTTGAGCCTGAAGATTTATCTTGTTGCCTTTCCTGGGCGCTCTCTTGGCCTTTTTCTTCCAACGGGAAAAAGCTTAAAGCGGTTTTTCGTGCATTTGGTCGCGGGTGAAGAGCTTTTCGCAATAGTTGCACCGAAGAATGACATGACTATTGTTCTCCTCCACCATGAATAAGGTGGAAACGCGTTCCGCATTGGTGATGCAGCGGGGGTTGGCACAGGCAAGGACGGCGGCGACAGCTTCGGGCATTTGCACCTTGAACTTCTTGGCCACGTCGTAATCTTGAATGACATTCACGGTGGCAGTGGGCGAAAAGATGGCGATTTGCGCCGCTTGCGCCTCGGTGAGGAAGACATTCTCAATCTTGATGATGTCCTTAAGGCCAAGCGATTCACTTTTGAGATTGAGCCCGACTGTGACGCGGTTTTCATTGGCGTTGAGACGGAGAACGCGAATGATCTTTAGGGCCTGGCCCGCTTGAATGTGATCGATCACCGTCCCCTCTTTGATGGCGGAGACGGAAAGGGTCTTCTCCTTCATCATAGTTTACCTAAAAGGAGGGCTAGTAGGGCCATGCGTACGGGGACGCCGTTGGCCGCCTGCTCAAAATAGTAGGCAAACGGGGTTGCGTCGATGCTCTCTTCAATCTCGTCGACGCGGGGCAGGGCGTGAAGAATGCGCAGATTGCTCTTCGCCTTGCTCAAGTGTTTTTTCTTTAACAGACACGTATTGGCGAAGTCGATGTTCGCATCGGGAAAACGCTCTTTCTGAATCCGCGACATATACAAAATATCGACCTTAGAAACCACCTCTTCAATCTTTGAATGGAAAGAAAACTTGACCCCTTTCTTTTTCAATTCGTGAGTGATGGCTTCGGGAAGGGGGAGATTTTCGGGAGCGACGAAGTACAAACGGACTGGATAGTGCGCCAATGCCAAGCTCAGTGAATGGACTGTGCGCCCATATTTTAAATCGCCCACTAAAGCGATGTGCAGATCTTCGATTTTCCCCTGGCATTCTCGAATGGTGAAGAGGTCGAGCAGCGTCTGTGTCGGGTGTTGGTTGGCGCCATCGCCTGCATTGATGACGGGAATATCGGTTGCATCGGCGGCGACTCTGGCAGAGCCCTCCTGTGGATGCCTGATCACCAATATATCGGCATAGCTGCCAATCACCTTCATCGCATCGGACAGACTTTCTCCCTTCTTTGCCGACGTAATGCCGCCTTCAGCAAAGCCGATGACCGCGCCGCCCAACCGATGCATGGCCGCTTCAAAGGACAATCTTGTGCGGGTCGATGGCTCAAAAAAGCAGCTAGCCAAAATGCATCCGTGCAGGATTTCTGATTCCGGACTGTCGATCAATCTTTGTGCAGTGGCGAGGATCAATTCAATTTCCTGTTTCGAAAGGTCGGAGATGGAGACGAGATCTTGGCCGGCGAGAGGTTTTTTCATGATCACTGATGGCATAAAAACGCATCATATCTCATTGTCCCATTTTCCGGCTCCACATATCGGATGCTACAACGCGAATCCATTTAAAGCGTCATCCCGATAATATTATTGGGATGAAATAATGGCAATATTTTACTGCCAACAAAGTAATTATTAATGTATAATATATGAAAATTATTAATATAATATAGGATAAGCAATATGGCATCAACTAGACCACCATCTGCCGCAGGAGTGGCCCCCGCAGCCTCTGTAGTTGCGACGGTTAACGGAAAATCAGCTCCTGAATATTTACAAGAAATATGTTCATGCATTGAAATTCTTGTCCAACTTTCTAAGAAACAAGAAGGTGAATATCGATTCGCTGTTTGGGATCGGACTGTTTGCCGTTTGGATGCAGTTAGAAAAGTGATTCCTGAATTTGTTGATCAAGCAACTGCAGCTCGACGCACAAAACAAGAGGCGGAAGAATATTTTGATGCTTGCTTGAATCCAGCAGAGGTAAAGGTTAAAAGTCAAAGACCAGTAAATGGACAATATTGGGCCAGGCTGGATCAATATAATTTTGATCTTGGAAATATAATATCTAATAAGATGTCCGCCGAAAAATCTAAACAATATCGTACTGATCTTTCTAAAAGGTTAGCAGATATCAAACATGTTCTTGCTAAAAGGCAAGCTGATGGTGAATTAGATGAATTGGAAATCCAACTCCGTGATAAAAAGTATGAATCGATCGGACGAAAACTTCAGATTCTTTCTGTGGATGATTTTTATGATGAGCTTTGTAGTCTGAGTGGCCAGTTGGCTGAAATAGAACTGGACGCGCAGAATGTTGATGGTGTGGATCAAAATATCACGATCATTATGACTAGAGTTCAACAGATTGAAGAGACAGTCAGAAAGCTCCCAAAGAAACCAGAAAGTGATGCAGATTTTAATGGAATGACTACTGAGAAAGCTGAAAAATTAATAACTACTATTGCGGAAATTCGAAAAGAGGCTGCAGAGCTAGAACGCCAACTTGAAGAAATGCCTGCATACAGAGGAACTTCTGCCTTTACAATAAGATCAGTTACAAAACAAATACAAAACGTAATCGTCATTCTGGAAAACTTAAATTTAGTTTTAGCAAATCGCTATTTAAAAGCCAATAATCCACAACGATTCGCCGAGCTCCAAGATAATTTCGTGCAATGTAAACGTCGATTGGAACAGATCAACTGCAATATCACTGGTGTACTTCAGGATGATTTCGACAGGCTGGAAGCTTTGAATAGTTCTGCGCAACTGAAAGCCAAAATCCAAAAGAAGATTGACCAACAGGCTACATGGATCCGAGCATGTGGACACGATGTTGCAGAATTAGCGACACAAATGCAAAAACATGGAGTCACGGCAGCAGCAAAGCTTCGAACTTGTGGACACAATGCAAAAGAATTATGGATGCAAGTGAGAGCAGATGGAGTCACGGCAACTGCTAGGAGAGCTTATACTGCTGCCCAAACTAAATTAGCGCCGTTAGCTCCCTATGCTGGCTATGCAAAAGGAACGGCCTTGGTTGGCGCTGGAATAGTACTAGCCAGAATGTTCCCTTAACTTCTGAACGGCTGCCGTCAATACTTCTTCTGGTCCAATTCGTTGGAAACAGAAGGGGAGGCGGCATTTCCTTTTTAAACACGGATCACATGAGGCCCGCCTGGAAATGGCAAGGGCCTCTTTCGCTTTATGGGGCCCGCAGAGGGCTGGATCGGTCGAGCTGTAAATAGCTATGACGGGCCGATTGAGGGCGCAGGCAAGATGAACCGGTCCCGTGTCATTCGAAATCAGTAAATCCATTTGATTGAGAAGAGCCGCAAATTGACGGATGGGTCGATTGGGGTCGTCTAGGTGCGCGTTCGGGATTTGTGCGGCGATCTGCTGCATGAGAGGAAACTCTTCAGCAGTGCCCGTAATGAGGATTTCACAGGGAAGGGCAGCCTTGAGAAGCTTGCCGAGGGCCGCAAAGTAGGGCCACCGTTTGAAGGCGTCTTTGGAGCCGGGATGGAGGGCAATCCAGGGGCCCGGGGGGCGAGGAGGGAGGGTTTCGTCGAGGGCAAGGGAGAGGGTTTCGGTGGTGGTTTTGGCGCCGATGGTTTCAATGATCTTGCAGCGGCGGACAATCTCGTGTTGGGCGTGGTTGGGAAGGGGATGCGTGAGGAGCGAGTCGAGCCCTTTGTTGATGCCGGCAGTGCCGATGATCTGTTTGGCGCCGAGAAGGGCGCAGAGGGGCAGAGTGAGGCGCTGCGAGGCGTGGAGGAGAAAGATGGTGTCAAAGGCTTCGTTATAGAGCGTTTTGCGAAGGCGAAAGAAGGAGCCGAGAAGGTGAATCTTGTTGACGTGAGGATTGTTTTTGAAGATTTGTAGGCCGATGGGGCGCGTGAGAAGGGCGATGTAGGCGTTGGGGAAAGAGCGGCGGAGGTTTTCAATGGCGGGAGTGGCCCAGAGGGTGTCGCCGAGCGCGGTGGTGGCGACGACGAGGAACCGGTTGCGGACGGGGTGGTTGCGGATGAAGGGGCGGACGAGTTTCAGAAGCGTTTTAAGGAGAAAATTCTTCATACATTTCACATAGAGAGCGGACGGGGATGTTGTTGATGTCGAGTTCGGAGAGGCAATGAAGGAAGATTTGCGCTAGCTGCAGGTTGGTGATGAGGGGAATGTGGTGGTCGATGGCGAGGCGGCGGATCTTAAAGCCGGCGCTGTTTTTTTCAGTGCCTCCACGGGGAATGTTGATGATGAGATCGACTTTGCGCTGGGCGAGAATAGTGGAGATGTTGGGTTCGTACTTTTCACCGACTTTGTAGAGCGAAACAGAGCCTACGCCATGTTTGGATAGGAAATCGTGGGTCCCTTCCGTTGCATAGAGATCCCATCCTTGGGTTTCCAGCTGCCGAAGCGATTCGAGGAGTTTGAACCGGTTGCCGGCAGGGGCGCTGATGAGGAGTTTTTTACCGCTCACTTTTTGCTCGGTGGAGAGCCACGAGGCAAAAAAGGCTTCGAGGTAGTTTTCGCCAATGTGGGCCACTTCGCCGGTGGAGGCCATTTCAACGTTGGCAACGGGGTCGGCGCCTTTGAGCCGCTTGTAGGAAAACTGGGGCGTTTTGACTCCGACATAGTCGAGTTCAAGGGTCTCATATTCGCGCGGTTTGTATTTGTTGAGGAGGATCTCTGCGGCAATTTCAATGAAGTTATGGCGGGTCACTTTGGAGACGAAGGGGAAGGAGCGGGAGGCGCGCACATTGCACTCA
>CAYWKW010000003.1:0-41785 GCA_964458995.1 uncultured bacterium
GGTCGCATTCTTAGATATTATGACTCAGGGAAAAACAAAAAAACAGGCCCTCCAAATGATCGAGGATGCCGTATTGGAACTTCTTTTGGATTCATATGAAGAAATAAATAAAAAGTTCAATTTAAGTGTGAGTGAATATGAAAATGGAGTTATCGGTCTTGGAGCATCGGATGATAAATATCTTTTAGCATTAGGTTTAAAAAGACAAAGAGAAAGGGCGGGTACAACGATTCGTGAAGCTTCTAAGAGATTAAAATCAAAATCGCCAAATGCTTATGCAAGATATGAAAGAGCTAGGGCGAAGCCCTCTATTGAAAAATATAGCCAACTACTTCATGCAGCCAGCCCTAAAAGGCGTCCTCTATTGTTAAGTTAATCTAGGCAACTCAGCTTGAAACATAAGGAATACACAGGTAAATATCCGGCCAAAGAAAAGCATTATAATTAACCCTTTTTTCGGCGAGAAGCTTGCGATCGAGTTGAACTCACCTTTGCTGAAGATTTGACATCTACCCGAACATATTTATACTTAGGCTTTACCTGCTTTACTTTTCCACCTTCATATACGACCAAGTATGTATTACTTCTAGCAGATACATCGATGGCTTTTTTCACGCCAAGCTTATGAGCTTTAAGCAGCATCTGATTGATATCGATTTTCTTACTCGACTTACACATTAGCTAGCACCTCTATTTTCCCCCAAATTTCCATATCATCGATTTGAAGTTGGGTATCAATACTTTTTTTGGCGATTATTTTTTTCGCACCTGATTCAGCAGCTGAATTGTCAATGACTATAGCAGTATTTGCAATTGGTAGATAGAGACTTATAAGATGTTTTAATCCTCGATGATATCTCCTAGGGTTAAGAGGAGACAGTCCCTGGGCAATCTGGTCTGCATTTAAAAACTCCTCATAAACATTCTTTTGCTGAGAAATAAGAGCAGATGCAATAGTCGTCTTTCCAGCCCCATTTGGCCCGGCAATCATCATGAGTCTTTTCACACCTAACCACGCATTGAAATTGTTAGAAAATGCCCTACCTGCATGTATTTTCGATGGTAGATTACTTCGATTGAGTGGTGCCAGTCTACAAAAGCTTTTCCAAAAGATCAAGGAACTAGAAACATTTTATACCGAAACTACTTGAAGAATCGGGAATATGGCAAGGAGGCGCCCTGAATTTGAGTCAGCGAAGCGGCGCCGAAGGCTCATCAAGGGGTCCCCAGAAATCGCCTCGATAATTGGGGAAGGGGCGGAGCCAGAAACCGATTGTTCAGGTTGTTTCGGTATAATCACAAAACAGTGCGAGTCGAAAAGATGTCTGGGCGCTCACATCGATTTATTCCGCACGATTTTCGTCGAAAATCGGCGGCACGGGCGGAGGGAAGCCCTCCGCACCTCCCAGCCCGAAACGGGCAAAAGACGGAAGAGGTAGGATGCCCTCTCGCACGAGCTTCGCTCGTTGCTACCGGGCCGGCGAAGAATCCTACCACGAAACGCACGCAGGTGCGTTTCTTCTTCCGATAAAATCGGACGCGGTGTGGACCAATTCGTACCGCCGCCTCCCTCCCCTTCCAGATCAAAATCACTTTCAATCAGGACGTGCCAGTCTACCAACAGCTTTCCCAAAAGATCAAAGAGCTAAAATCTCTTGGGATGACGAATGAGGAAATTGCTGGATGTCTGAAAGTCACAAGAAAAACCATTGGAAAGGGGCTACGATACACTTAATTTATGAGAGAAATAGAATCTTCTCCCTTGCAGTGAGTGGTTACCTCACAAACTTTCAATTGGGCAAAGTCGCTTGAATCCAACCTCTCAATTCTTCAACTATCGCATCGAGGTCATCTGATGAAAGTTCAATACGCTGGTCTTTAGAAAATGACGGCAGGGTATATTGTAAATATTTTAAATTGTAAGAGTATACAAATTTCCCTTCTTGTGGGATGTCTTTATGATGTGTCAACCTATCTCGAACTGCCTTCAGGTAATCCATAATAGGCATGATTTGCTTATCGGCCATGCCTTTCTTTTGCAAAACATGTACTTTAAATTCATCCCATTTATTAAAAATTGCACACAAACAATCTTCAAGGGCAATCCGATGGTTTAATCCACCTCTTTCATTATTTCTTTTATATGCTCCCTGCGTCATGCGATGCTTTTCTCTTCGCGCACACTCTTGTAAATCTGGCGATGGTGGATGATTACTTCGAATGATGTACGCCTGGTCTAGTTGCTCTATAGAGATTCCTAATCGCTGTTGACTCCACTGCTGATTCTGCAATAAGTCCTTATGATTTAAAAGAAAGCCATGGGTAGAATCCAGAAATACACCAAATCTTTCATTCAAAAAATCGAGGAATTCTGAGATTTTTTCTGAATATTTCACCATAATCTATCGACCAGCATGTTTTAAAATTTGTTCAAAGACGAGTGGCTTCCAAACGCGGCAAATGTCAGAATCATCACAAATTCTGCCAGAATAAATCCCCATAAACTTTGTTTGAAATCCCCCACTCAAAACGAAATGACCTTCACTCGTATGATAACCGCCATTCATCCTAAGTACCACAGGTGACCCCGACAAACCTGATCGACCAGAAGCATTAACGTAAAACAAAGGCATTTCATCAATATCTATATATGGCTCCGAAGCAATGGATCCGGTAACCCAGATAGGTAATATGCCACCTGCCGCCTTTCCGAATGGAAAGCCAATTATGGAGACCGGCATAGCGGGAACAGGAATCATATCTGTATTAGCTAAACTCAAACTAAGCTTATTTATTTGAATTGTCTCAATGACCTTGAATGGCAATAAAATAACATCAATTTTGCAACCTGTCGGATGTTCGAGCCATCTTTTTTCTTCACCTCCATCTTCATAAAGGTGAACTTTTACTGCGACCCATTCTAATTTATTTGTCGCAGGAGATTTCTTATAGTGCCATATCACAAAAACATTTGGCAATCCACCGGACTTGCTTAGAGTTTGTCCCGTATCTGCATTTTTCCCAGTCACTACATGCCAATTTGTCGCGAGATATAATATGTCATTTTTTTCGATAACAAATCCAGTTGCTACTCCTAGCTTTGTCTCGTTGAAATATTGTTCAATCAAAAGGCTTGTTGTGCTTAAAAAATCAATCATTATTATGAAATCTCATTATATTTAATAAAGAAGAACAATCGCTATATTATTCGAACTTCATTCTTGTGGGTTGTATTTTAATATGAATGCCTATTTTTTATAAATTAGCATCTTAATCCCGTTGAAAAGATTCAAACTCACGATAACGATTCATGTCTGACTCACTTAGAGGAGGTTTGAATCTTGCAGCTTCTGCTTCCAATAAGCTCATGGATATCAATTCATTATCTTGCATAGCTTTCAGAGCTGCGTTATTGACTATCAGTTGTACATCAGAGGAAATCAAACCTTCTGTAATCCGTCCGAGGGTCTCGCAATCAATATCATTTTTTACTGGCCTATTCTCTAAAAACAGCTTAAATAGTTCGGTTCTAGCATCGAGATCTGGAGGTGGGATGAAGATCCTCTTATCCATTCTCCCTGAACGCAGGATTGCCGAATCGATTCGTTCAGGAAAATTAGTCGCTCCTACCACTAGAATTTTCTTTTTTACACAACCTTCCATCAGCATTAAAAACTCGCTGATTTCAGCCTCCCTGTATTGATCAGTGGAAGAGAGGCCATCTCTTCTTGGCATCAAACCTGAGATTTCATCTACAAAGAGAACGCATGGAGCAATCTGCTCAGCCTTTTGAAAGGCTTCCGCAATGTTTTTTGATGTAGCATGAATATAGGGACTGCCAACGGTTCCTTCACTTAACTCAATAATTTCAGCTCTGAGGGCTTCTGCTAACTTGTTGGCTATAAAAGTCTTGCCGCAACCAGGCGGACCGAAAAAAAGAATGCCATTAGAAGGAGTAACTCCGTATTTTTCGTATTCTTCCCAGTTCAAGAATGGCTGAATTACATCTCTAATCAGGGTATTCTTAAGTGTGGCCATTCCAGCTATGGCATCCAATCCCCTTCTTTTAAGAAGATTTTTCAGCCTTTCAGGAATATCTCCATCTTTGTGATCAGGGTATCTTTTCCCGATAACCTCTGCCCCGCTTATAAAGAAGGTTTCATGAGAAAGCTCGCGATTTTTAAGTTTTTTTGCAATTTCCTCTTCATGAAATAGATAAAGATATTCCCCTGTATCCAGATTGAATACTTCAACGAATTGCTGCTTATCAATTCTTTTGAAAATCTTGGCTCCACTAGGCAAAACCCACCCAGGAGGAAATGATGGTTTAGCAAGCGTTGTCATTCTTCCTCCTCAGCAAGTTTTAAAACGTATTGGGCTATTTCTTTATCAGAATACCCCTCCTTTCTAACAGTCTTAAGAAGATCAGGTTCATTTTTCTGCATATATTGAATGAGTTGATTTTCTTCATAAGTTAAAATCTGTGATGGAGAAGTTGGGGGCGAGGAGCTAGCTCGATAAGTAGGCTTATGAGACGATTTTGGTGTAGGTATATCGTTATCCATTACTACTAGGAAATAGAAGGCGATTGCAGCCCCCCACCCTATCCATTTCCACATCTTTTTTTGCTTAAGACCGCGAATCCGACGATAGACAATACTATAGCATACAGCACCACCAAGCAGTCTTATTGCAATTTGCGTATTTTCATTCTCTTGTCCATTGGCAAGTACATCTATTAATTTTAAGCAAGATTCATGCTCATATATTAAGTTTGGAAGTTCACAGCTTTTTAATGAAGCTAACATGTTGTCTATTACTTTCAAGGGATCGGATCTGTCGCTGGTGAGCTCTACAAAACTCAATAGAGAAATACGATTCTCCAATACCTCTACTACGTATTCGAAAGCAAGTATCGCATCCCTATGATTCCGCCCGTTTAAGAGTCCATCGATTGCAAGAATCTCGATGCCAAACTTTTTCTGCTCGAAAAGCTCATGGCCTTTCTCTACTAATTGGGAACAAAAGCTGATAAGCAAAGTTACTCTGATACCGATGACCGATTCATCGTCCTTCTTTGCCAACTCATCGTCCAATTTAAGGTAGCTGCTCTTAGCTTCTTCAATCTTTCGTTCTGCGATAAATTCTTTAACACTGTCGAATTGGGGGGAAATAGTTTTCCACAATATGTTTTCTTTAAGTTGTTTTTTATCAGCCTCAATCTTGTTTGCAATTACATCTGATATTGCAAACTTAGCTCCTAGATCAAGGAATATTAAAGCCAACTCTATATTGTCATCCTTATTATAGATGTCAATTGAGATGGATCTTAGTTTTTCAGCAGAGTCATTCCTAAGAACAGTCAGAGGCGAATATTCAGAAAGCGCAAACTTATCAAGCTCCAGAAATTGATTATGGATTTTCTTAAGTACGCGCTTGACTAAACTTGCATTATCAATTGATTCGGAAGCAATTTTCTCCAGCTCTTCTATTTCTTTTTTAATCTTAAGAACGATTGGCTGGAGTACTTCGACATCTGTAGATTTTCCAATCTGACCAAATGTATGGTAATAAATGCCAACAACTTCAGGATTTTGAGTTTGGTGATAGAAAGAAACTGTCTGGGCTGATAAAGACTCATAAATGGAGGCTCTGAATTCTTGAAATAGGGACGAAGACGTTCCTAATTCATCATGAAGCAAATAGTACTTTTCATAGAAATTCCAAAACTCATCAGACTCCACAATGCTCTTCCATGACTCTAAAGAGCGGCGAAAAACTTTAATATCAAAGGAATCAAAGGCTTGGAAAAACAGAGCCAAAGCTAAATTCTTATACTTCAGCCATTCCACACTTGCTTTATCTGTTTTCTCTAGGATATCGATAGATTTTGAATAATTTCCCTTAGAGATCAGAGTAATGGCTTTCTGATTTTCTACATTGTGGTCATCAAACCAGAAAAAGACTTCCCTTAGTCGATCCTTAATGCCTGAGAGCCTCTCTAAAGCTACCCGTACTTCGTTTTCATTCCGAAATTCACAGACATGCCCGATATCTATATCAAATTCTTGTACTTCTTCAATTTTAGCGAACTGCAATAAATGCTGGGCTCTCTTTTTGATTTCCTTTAATGTAGCTGAAGAAGAAAGTCCTAAGATGTTGAATGAATTTCTGATCAAAACTTGAGGTAGTTGTACGGTCATAGTGTAATCCCAGATTTCACAAATCGGACCTGAGGCTTACAATCAGCTTCTGCAAATGCAGCAAGAGCATAATATGCTTCTTGCATTTCTCTTATATCTGACTTGGCAACGGAATCTTGAGCTCTCTTGATCAGATCTGGAAGAGAAGAATGGAGATGAGCTTTTTTTTGTGCTTGCTCTATTGAGTCTCGTATCCACTGAGTTACAATACGTTTGTCATAATACATACATTTGAAATATAGCTGATCCAGCTTCTGGACAATGTGCGCTATCCATACTGCATCTTGCTTAGATACGGCAGCCGACCCCTCATCTCGAAGAGATTTATAAGCTGTTTCATATTCGAGACGTTTTTCTTGCGGATTACAGTCCTTGAGATAATCAGTCAGGTCTTGGCATACCTGCCCAAAAGCAGCAACATTGCTAGTAAATTTGGTTTCTGCTTCTAGTTGGTCCAAGGCCATCATCAGATCCTTTACCAGCTTCTCTGCCTTTCTAAGCTGATCTAAATCCGATCCTGAGCCATCGATAGTGGACTTGATGTCTTTAATCATTTCTTCTATGACTTTAGTCGCATTTGCGATCTCTTCAGAGGTCGTCATAGATTCAAAACGCGATACCTGCTCTGTAAAATCCTTCTTTACCTGTTCGATTTTGGCAGCATCAAAGTACAAGGTCTCTCTTGCGTTGAGAGTAATATCAATGTCTGGGAGATTGGCCACCACAGTCAACTCTCTAGATTCATTAATCTCTATGGTGATATCAACAGGCGCCCCTCTTTTTAGGTCTTTAGAAATTGCCTTACCGGTGATTGCTAAGTGGCAGACCAGGGTATTTCGATTTGTGATCAGAGATTCTCCTTCATAGATGCAAATCGGTAGAGCGTTCTCAGAAGACCCTGCTTTTAAATCTACTAAGGTATGAAAACGTTTTTTCGATTTAAGAGGTAAAATGCTGTTTTTGGAGAAAAAGAATTCCATTGTCTCCGTAGGCTCTGCATATCCCTTCTGGGAGGAAACAGAAATCACAGATACGCCGATAGAATAAGGAAGAGGAGCCCCCATGATAGAAACGCCACGGTTGATGTGAATGCTTTCGGGAGAGCAGGTAATCAGTTGTCCGCTAGTGTTTTTGACATATATCCAGTAATGAGTGCCCTTTTTACCTGTAGGAAGTGTTAGTATGAACTTGCCATTTCGGATCAGGACCTCTTCAGATGTAAAGGAGTCATCTGAGCTTGCAAACTGAACATAATGCGGCTGAGAGGATTCTACTGAGCGCAAAATCTTGCCGGTGACAGTTTGCTCGTCATCCGATGTTACTGGATTGTAATTTACTTCGAGCTGACAAGAGATACTGGCTGAATCGATGTTTCCTTGTTGTTCAACAACTGAGATTGCCGTTTGATTACCAAACATAGCAGCACCTTTTGCAACGACTGTGAGAGGGTCGAGGGATCCATCTACCTTTTTTAGCAGTGTATCTTTCAAGAATGACTGCAAAATAGGCATCTGAGTCGGTCCTCCGACTAGAACGATCTTTTGGACTGTTGCCGGGTCAACCTTTGCGTCATTTATTGTTTTTTTGCAAAGATCGACCGTTTTATTAAGCAGGTGTTTACAGCTTTCTAGAAGGTCTGTTCTAGAGACTTCAATGGAATGCTGAATCTGTATTTGATTTATTTGGGTATCGATGTCGATAGTAGTTTTATCACTGACAGTAAGTTCAATTTTTGCAGATTCAGCTAACTCTTTCAAATAGCTAAAGATTTGAGAATGAATTGTTGGATCAAGAACGATGCCCTTCGAAGAAAGGAAAGGGAGGATCAGACTTTGTATAATCGCTGCATCGATGTCCTTCCCACCGAGAAAGTTATCTCCTGCATGGGCAAGGACAGTGAGAGATCCGTCACGGGATGCTACAAGAGCAACGTCAAAAGTACCTCCGCCTAGATCGTATACAAGCCAGTTTTCATTTTTCTGATTGAGAAAGCCGTATGCGATTGCTGCTGCAATAGGCTCTTGAAGAAGAACTATTTGCTTAAAACCCGCCAAGATTCCGGCTCTTTTAGTTGCCTCAGACTGAACAGTAGAGAAGTAAGCAGGGACAGTAATTACTGCAGCATCTAAAAACGTATCTGGATATTTCCTTTTAGCATCCCCTCGAAGGGTTTTTAAAATTTCAGCAGAGATTTCCTCTGGTAGCATTCTTTTATTTAAATTCGGGAATGTAATACTCTCAGCAGTTCCCATAAGGCGTTTGATCTCGGCCTTGCTATTCTGTAGATTTTCTTTCGAACTATTCATGACGCGTTTTGCTTTAGAACCAATGATGATGTTTCCATTCCTATCGGCGTAAATCACTGAAGGCGTGCTTTCATCTCCCAAAGCATTTTTAATAATCTGAACCTCGGCTTCTTTAACAACGGCAATTGAAGAATTAGTAGTACCAAGATCTATACCTATTTGAATTGTTGACAAAATGCCTCCATATGGACTTTAAATTCTACAGAATTATACAGATAACCTATTGATAAATAAACTGAAAATAAATATAATAAATAAAATAAAAATTGATGCTATCAAATTTATTCAATTATGAAATGAGAAGTAAATAATGAATCGTGGTGGCTTTTCTTGGGGCGATTGTTAGGAATTTCTGCATTTAAGGCTAGAATCTCAAGAGCAATAGGTATCCCATTGACTAGATCAGAAAGGCAGAGGAAATTAGGGGCTTTTGTTGAAAAAATTTATCAAGTATTTCATATTCAATTATTAAACGACTAATTCGTGCGCACTCAAGCCAAACAACTTGAGAACTTCGTGCCTCTTTAGCAGCTTTCTATGGGGCGGGAGGAGGTGCGCCTGTGTTCTTCGAAAATAAATCCTTTTTAGATGGTTCTCAAGAGTCCCTATCAGATTATGGATATCATTAAGAGTACTACAGCTTTTTTTATATTCTTGGGCTGCTAATCTGGAATTAGAAATATGGCCTACAGGATGTAGCCCAAAAAGATTTCTTCCACCGGCCTCATTCACTGCCTTAGCAACCCTGTGATCTCTGGCTAAGGTTGCCAATTCTACATCAACAGATTTTTGAAATTCTGCATCTTTAGCAACTAAACCTGGCACATAGTGTCGTTTGAACAGAAGGTGCTCGATTTTCTCTCCCAGCCGCTCCGCATAAGCATAGAATCTTTGATAGCATTCCTTATAAATAATCACATGCTTTTGAGGTTCATTTGTTGTTTGTGAAATTATAGTTTCTAATCCGTCCAAATAATCAACAATCTCATCAATTTCTCTGTTTAGCGGAAGTAGGAATTTTTCATATTCATGTTCATCCATCATAACTATTTTTGATCCTCATATTAATTATCATTCATCCAAAAAATATCCGAAAGGCTTCTCTAACGTCTTTGCGATTTTTTCTAAACTTTCGAGTGAAGGGATCGATATTCCCGTCTCATAGCGAGAAATGCTCTTTTGCTTAGCTTTGATCAGCTCGGCGAGCTGATCCTGACTTAGATCCTTCTCGATTCGAGCAAGCTTGATTTTTTTTCCTAATTTTTTTTTGTCCATATTCAAACTTTTCTTTGTCAAAATATACCTTTAGTGGTATATTTTAGTCTTTAAAGGAATAAAATTCCGTTTCGAAGGCAAGAAGATCCAATGGCCATACTGGCAAAAGACGAACAGCCTCTAACCGAAGAAAGCATAAGCTTGAATTATTCGGACAACGCTGCCGTCAAACGGCTTCTCGATGTTATCGTTTCCATTCTTGCTGAAGACTATATCCAAACCGCTAAAGAAAATCCTGAAATTTTTTCAAAATAAGGAGGCCTCCATGAGAGTTGCCATTTACGCTCGATACTCATCAGAGAATCAGAGCGAAAAGAGTATCGACGACCAAGTTCGCGTTTGCCGTAAGCACATCCAAGAAAACGGCTTCTTCTTTGATGAGAAGCACGTGTATGCAGATGAGGCCATTTCAGGATCAGTTATTCAGAGGCCTGGATTACAGGCTTTAGAAAAAGCTATGGAGAACAAAGAGTTTGATGCTGTTGCTGTCGACGATCTGTCCCGACTTTCCCGAAGCAATCATCAAATGCTGACATTGGTCAATAAATTCGCTTTTTACCAAGTGAAGATCATCTCAGGCTCAGATGGCATTGTTACCGATGACGACAACTCTAAGCTGGGAGTTCATATTCGCGGACTGATTAATGAATTGTATCTGGATGACTTGAGAAAAAAGACCATGCGTGGACTAGAGGGCCAAAGATTGAGAGGATACAACACTGGAGAGAGCGTTTATGGCTATAAGTCTTGCCCTGTTGGAGAACTAAAGCTTAATAAAAAAGGCCAGCCCAAATACGAAGGCATGGTTTTGAAAATTAATGAGGAAGAAGCCTCTATTGTTAGACGCATTTTCAAAGAGTTCAACGAGGGCAAAAGCACCCATGCAATTGTACGGGATTTGAATATCGATAAAATGCCCACAAAGAAAAACAAGTCTGGCGGCTGGGCAACTTCTACTGTCTGTAGAATCCTAAAGAATGAGAAATACGCAGGCCACTGGATTTGGCGAAAATATAAAAACGTAAGAGATCCAATGACAGGTAAATCTAAGAAAGTTCATCGATCAGACAAAGACCGGATCATCTCTTTTAAAAAGGAGCTTTGCATTATCGATGAGGATACTTGGGAAAAGGCAAAAAAGAGGTGGTTAGAATTGGAGGGAGCTTGGCCAATGAATAAACAGTCCAAGAGAACCTCTGGAAAGGCCATCAGCTACGTCCATTCTAACCCCACTCACCTCTTCGCTGGTCAGATGCAGTGCAAGGCATGCGGAGGGGCAATTGTCCAGGTTTGCGGCAAAGCCGGTGGGTATTACGGCTGCTACAACGCAAGAAGGAAAACCTGCACCAACAAGTTGACGATCCGGAGAAGCCGTGTAGAGGATATCCTGCTAAGTTCTCTAAAGGAGAGAATTCTAACTGCTGAGAATCTGAAGTACATCTATGACAATGTAGAGAAGATTGTTGCAAAGAGCTTGAACGAAGTTCCTGAAGAATTGAAGCTAAAGAGAGCTCAGCATGAAAAAGTACAAACTGAACTGCAGAATTTGTTGAACTTCATAAAGTCTGGGAATTTTTCCAAGCTGGTATCAGAAGCAATTACAGATGCTAAAGGTCGCAGTGAAAGATTGAAACATGAAATGCAGTCTATGGAATTTCAGACGAAGAATGCTTTCAAAGCTCCACCTAAGGAATGGATTCAGCATCGGCTGGATAAATTGATCGAAACATTAAAAATGAACACCCAAGCTTCTGCTTTAGCTCTGAAGGATTTATTGGGAACTATTGAGATGGAAGGTGTACCTGGAGAATGTATGGTTGAGTCTGGAAATCTTCTCCAGACTAAACCTTACTATGTGGCCTATTCCAGTATCGATACCCTTGCGCTCATGGATGAACCCAAGGGTACGAATTGGTCTCTACTACGGAAGAGGTAGGATGCCCTCTCGCACGAGCTTCGCTCGTTGCTACCGGGCCGGCGATTTTTTTCGGGTTCAACCGAAAAAAATTCGAATCCTACCACGAAACGCACGCAGGTGCGTTTCTTCTTCCGATAAAATCGGAAGAGGTAGGATTCGAACCCACGGACCCCTCGCGAGGCCTCCTGTTTTCAAGACAGGTGCAATCGGCCGCTCTGCCACTCTTCCAAAATAAGGTACAATTCTACAATGTTTAAGTAGTTAACTTCAAGGAAATTTGGCGAAGTTCCACTTAACCTTTTTCTCGAAGAGCAGATGAGCAAAGCGAATCCGCCTAATGGACGAGCGAAGCTCGCCTGAGGGCTTCTCCCCCGCTTAACGCTAA
The DNA here is from genome assembly GCA_964458995.1 of uncultured bacterium. Lineage (GTDB taxonomy): Bacteria > Chlamydiota > Chlamydiia > Chlamydiales > SM23-39 > REEB52. Next base: position 12,088 of record CAYWKW010000003.1, read on the forward strand.
TTTTCAAAGAAAATAGCGGAACTCAACCTGAGGTAAGCCCTTAAGGAAATTGTTCGAGAAAACGGAGATCGTTTTCGGTAAAGAGCCGAATGTCCCGTATGTCATTGAGAAGCATCGTAAGCCGCTCTATACCCATCCCCCATGCATAACCAGTGTAACGCTCAGGATCAATGTTGCCTTTGCGGAGAACGGCAGGGTGCACCATGCCCGCTCCAAGAATCTCTAGCCAGCCCGTGTGCTTGCAAATGCGACAGCCAGCGCCTTTGCAGGAAATACAACGGACGTCCACTTCAAGGCCAGGCTCAACAAAGGGAAAATAGGAGGGCCGGTAACGGGTCTCAACCTTCTGGCCAAGAAGCTTGGAAAGAAATTCATCCATGGTGGAAAAGAGATCGGCAAAGGTAACGCTATGGTCAATGTAAAAGCCTTCAACTTGGTGGAAAAAGACGTGAGAGCGGGCCGAGATGTCCTCGTTGCGGAAACAACGGCCGGGAGCAATGATTCGAATGGGGGGCGTGAGACTCTCCATGGCGTGAACTTGCACGTTGCTGGTGTGGGTGCGGAGAAGGAGGTCGGGCGTGATGTAGAAGGTGTCTTGCATGTCGCGGGCCGGATGGTCGGGGGCAAAGTTGAGCCCCTCAAAGTTGTAGTAGTCTGTGTCGACGTCAGGTCCAAGACGGACGGAGAAGCCCATGCCAATGAGGATGTCCACTATGCGGTTGAGGGCCGTGGTAATGGGATGGAGGTGGCCTTGCAGACGGCGGCGGCCCGGGAGTGTGGCATCGAGCCATTCGTGCTTGAGCCGCTCGTTTAGCTCGGCTTGCTTGACGCGGGCTAGGCTGTGGTCGCAATGGAGGGTAAGCTCCTCCTTGAGGTCGTTGATGGCTTTGCCAAAATGGGGGCGCTCTTCGGGAGGACAGCTCTTAAGGGAGAGCATGAGGGCCTGAATGGGACCCTTCTTGCCAAGATATTTGATTTTGAGATTCTCAAGATCCTTGGAGTGGTTGGCCTCCTTCAATTCGCTCATAAAGGTAGAGCGAAGTTCGCTGATTTGATCAGATAAGGAGGCCATGGTGACCTTGGTTTAAGTTACGAGGCCTTTTTTGGCAGATCCAGCGATGGCGGTGAAGGCACCTGGGTCGCGGATGGCAAGGTCGGCAAGCACTTTGCGGTTAATGCCGCAACCAATGCGCTTCAGTCCGTCAATCAGCCTAGAATAGGAAAGGCCGTTGATCTTAGCTGCTACGCCAATTCGCGTAATCCACAGACTGCGAAAATCACGCTTGCGGAGCTTGCGGTGCTTGTAGTTAAAGGCCAGCGCAGACATCAACGCGTCTTTGCTGAGTTTCAAGTGGTTTTTACGGTCTCCATAAAAGCCAGCACAGCGCTTCAGGAGCTTCTTGCTTCTACGGCGAGCTGCAACCGAATTGGTAATTCTAACCATTGTCTTAAGCTCCTATCATTCTTTTGTACATTTTTAATTGTCCATCATCGACAAGACGGGGCTTGGCCAAACTGCGTTTGCGCTTGGAGCTCTTTTTCGTCAGGATGTGGCGACGTCCCGGACGGGTTCTCTTGAGCTTACCTCGTCCTGTTACTTTAAAGCGGGCTTTCATCGCCTTACGGGTTTTCATTTTAGGCACGGTTGGGTTCTCCCATTTTCTTATTACTGCCCTCAGGGGCACTGGTTGTTGTTTTAGGCCGCTTGCCGCTCGGTGATAAAACGGTCGTCATTGTACGGCCCAGTAATTTTGGCGGCGCTTCAACAATCGCAATCTCAGCAAGTTCCTCACAAAACTGCTTAACGACTCTTTGCCCGAGGTCAATGTGGAGCATTTCTCGGCCACGGAACATAATGCTGATGCGCACCTTATTGCCTTTGAGTAAAAACTCTCGGGCGTGTTTCACTTTCGTTTGGAAATCATGCGTGTCAATATTCGGCTTGAGCTTGATTTCCTTAACTTTGATCACAACTTGAGCTTTCTTGCTCTCTTTTTCCTTCTTCGCTTGATGGTAGCGAAGTTTGCCGTAATCAATGATTTTCGCAACAGGCGGCTTCGCCGTGGGCGCTATCTCTACGAGATCCAGTCCCATCTCTTCGGCTTTCGCCAACGCATCTCGGAGTGTCATGATTCCAAGCTGCTGTCCATCTTCCGTTATGACTCTAAGCCGGTCTGCACGAATTTCTCTATTTATTCTCAACGTTCACCAACAGGTTCTTTTCTACTAAATGAGCCAACATCTGGTCCATGCGGATCGAGATTGCGGCCTCCTTTTTAGAATTCCTTTTTACCTGAACAACAGGATGACTTCTGCCAATCCCATCTTCTATCCAATAATCAACCTCCGACCCATTGGGCACGGTAAAGTGATTAAAGCCTAAGATAGTAAGTGTTTTTCCAATCAATTGCAAGTAAGAAATCATTTCCCCTTTCGATGGGCCAAAAAAACTTATTTGAATCTCCTTGTCCCCGATGACTTCGGCCACTTTAGAATGTCCCAACAAACTTCGATCGGCTTCCAGCGGAGCCGCTATTTCCAAGATGCCGTTAAACCACTCTTTTTTCAAAAATTGAATGAGCTGATTTCTCATCTGAATGCCGGGCGGAAGCCAAATAGGGCCTTTCCAATAGCCCATTTTTTCGCCGATTATGGCGGGCTCAGTGTACTCGTCGAGTTTTTTCAAGAATTGTTTTAATTCTTCTTTCGAGGCGGCGCACCAACCAGTAATGCGCATCCCTTTTTCAGGCAATTCTTCTACTGAAATTTTAAATGCAGCTAATTCTGCAGTATTCTTCAGGTGGGGGCCTGGAGAGAGATCATGAAAAGATCCGATTTGAATGATTTCTACAAGGCCGTCTTCAAGCTCTTCAAGGCGGGCCAGATGCCCCTCTTTTTTGAGCAGCTCAGAGGCGCTAAAGGCGACCATTTCCAGCGTGCGGATGGGGCGCCGTTCGCGGACGATTTGGCGCATCCTCTCTTCAATGAGATGAGCGTGAATGGGATGGGGAAAATATAACTCGTAAAAAAACCCTGTGTCGGTCTCTCCTCCTCCGAGGAGTTGGATGTCTGGGTAGATCTCATGGACGGCTGCTGCCGCAATTTCAGCCGCTGTGCGGCGCAAAGTATTCAAATCTTTATCATGGTTGGGATGTAGCTGACTCGAACAGCTGACCTCTACGATGTCAACGTAGCGCTCTAACCAACTGAGCTAACACCCCAAGTTAAAACGGAAAAGATCATACTAGATCAGAGATTACCGATCAAGAAATCCGATAATGGCAGCCTAAAGAATGTTTATTGCGAGAGGCGCCTTGCGTGATGAGGAGGGCTGTTAGGATGCCGTTACGAAGGCCGATCAGTTCGTTGGTGAGGGCCCCCCGTTCATAAAAAGAGTCGATTTCCCATTGGAGCTGCCGAAGCATTTTGAGGGCGCGGCGGAGGCGATGATGGTCGCGAACCAGGCCGACGTAATTCCACATGGTTTGTTTGATGGTCGTCCAATCTTGCCGAATGAGGGCTGAATCGACTTTTTCTGGGCCCATTTGCCACTCTTCGACGGGAGGGAAATAGTCGGAGCGTTGCGGCCAATTTTTGAGGATGTCTTGCGCGGCTGTATAGCCCCAAACGAGCCCTTCGAGTAGCGAGGTGGAGGCGAGGCGGTTGGCGCCGTGAAGGCCGGTGCAGGAGACTTCGCCGATGGCGCGCAGGCGCTGAATAGTGGTGCGGCCGACGAGGTCAACGGCAATGCCTCCGCAGCTGTAGTGGGCTGCGGGGACGATGGGGACCGGTTCTGCGGCGAGATCGAACCCTTTTTGCAGACAATGGGCCGTGATGGCGGGAAAGCGGTCGAGAAGCCAGGGTTTGGGGCGAAATGTGATGTCGAGCCAAACGTGATCGGTGGAAGATTGGAGCATTTCGGAGAAAAGGGCGCGCGAGACGACGTCGCGCGGCGCGAGTTCGTCTGTGAAAGGCTGAAAACGGGCATTGAGGAGGCGGGCGCCCTCCCCGCGCAGCGCTTCAGAGAGTAAAAAGCGCCTCTCTCCGGGAATATAGAGCGATGTGGGATGGAATTGGACGTATTCCATATTCATGATGCGGGCGCCGGCGCGGTAGGCCATCGCAATTCCATCGCCGCGCGCTTCGGGTGGATTGGTGGAGTGGAGAAAGACTTCGCCGAGGCCGCCTGTGGCGAGGATCGTCTCTTTGGCAAAAACGAGTTCGACCTCTTTTCCGTCGAAAACATAGGCGCCGACGCATGTGGAAGGGAGGTAGATGTCGGTCCTTTTTTGGGAGTGGTGGGAGAGGGTGATTAGGTCGACGGCGGTCTTTTTTTCGATGGGGACTTGAAGCGATTGCATGATCGCTTTGCCGGTTTGATCTTTGTGATGGAGAATGCGCCTGTTTGAATGGCCCCCTTCTTGCGTAAAGGAGAGAGCGCCGCCGGGTTTGCGATCGAAAGGGACCTGGTCTAAAAGCTCTTGTATGAGTTTGGGCCCCAAGCGAGTGAGTTGATCGACTGCTTCGGGGTTGCAAAAGCCAGCCCCCGCTTTGTGGATATCTTCGGCAAGCAGTTCGGGAGAGCCCACAATGCCGCCCTGCGCCCAGGCCGAATTCGACTCGCCTGCAGAGAGCACGATCACATCGAGGCCCTGTCTGATCAGTTCGCGCGCGGCGGTTGCTCCTGCAATCCCAGCGCCTATAATTAAGATATCGCATTTTCTCATCGACCTAGTATAATAGCACTATGGAAAAGATATTTTCACCACATTTGACAGTGGCCCAAAACTATTGGAAGGAACGCCTCAAACCCAGCGATCTGGCGATTGATGCGACTTGCGGCAACGGGCACGATACGCTGTTTTTATCGGAGCTTTGCCAGGTGATTGGCATCGACATTCAGAATGAGGCGATCGCTTCGACGGAGAGCCTATTGGCGAGACATCAGAAAAAGGCGATTTTGCACCGCCTTTGCCATAGTCAAATTGATACGCTTCCCCTCCCCCATCCCCCGCATCTCATCGTCTACAATTTGGGCTATCTGCCTGGAGGCAATAAAGCGCTCACAACAAAAGCCGAGCTCACCTTAACGAGCATCAAAAAGAGCTTGGAAATGTTGGCGCCCGGCGGGGCTCTCTCGATCACTTGCTATCCCGGACATGATGAAGGGATGCGAGAAGAGACAGCTCTTTTAGAGTGGGCGTCGACATTGCCGAGTACTCGCTCTGTCCTCTATCACAAATGGCTGAACCGGCATCGATCGCCGACTCTCCTCTGGGTTCAAAATATTTCTTGATCTTGTATCATATTTATGATACATTGTTCTCTTGATTTTTTTGGGGTTAATGAGCTATGAAAGAGTTCATCGCTTATGAGGGAAACGAGTTTGTTATAGAGTGGTACTATGATCGTGCTGGGAAAAGTTCTTCTCTCGAATATTTCCTCGAGTTGGACCCAATGAGACAAGATAGAGCTTTATTGAAAAGGTTAGACTATGAGAAACGGGTCTATGAGGGTTCGTACTATGAATGAAAAACCTATTTCCACATTTGACCGCATTATGAAGGATCAGAAGCGCCGTTTTAAATTTGAACAAGAATATCGAAAGTTTATTCTCGTTGATATCTTAATCCCACTTTTAGAAAAATCCAAAATTTCAGTTAGGGCCCTAGCTCACGCGGCTGGCGTCTCTCCCACCATTATTCAGGATATTAAATCAGGGAAAAAAGAAGGAATTTCTTTTCCTACATTTATGTCAATCCTTGAAGCTTTAGGGTATTCTGCTACCATTCGCGTCGACAAAGAAAGAAGATCTACAAGGAAAAGATCACAAACGCGAAGCCACATCCAAAGAAGAAAAAAGACTACAGTTTGAAAATTGCTCTAAAATATAAAAGCTGCCGGCGATGATCCCCTCTTCGATCTGTTCGGGAGCAATCATGGGGAATCCGGGATACTCTTGACGAAGGCGCGGATTGCTGGATCGAATAAAGGCGATTTGCGTTGCGTGAGGCGCGATGATCTCAACGCACTTTTCCCAATCTTTGTCTTTTGAAAAGGCAAGGTAGAAGGGAAATTTGCGCGAGGGATAATGAAATTGGAGCGACTCGATGAGGCGCTCGAAGGCGGGAGGATTGTGGGCGACGTCAAAGAGGAGGGGGCCGATTTGCTGAAAACGGCAGGGAGGAGTGACCTCGAGTCCTCGGGTGGAATGGATGCCGAGCTCTTGGAGCGCACGGAGGGCGATGGCCCGGTTTTCGAGTTCGTAGGTGGGCTGGGGCGGCACTTGGATGGCGGTGGGGAAAAAGGGCATGGTTCCGGTGATGAGCGGAACGTTGGGTTTGATAATGCCCCCCTTTTCGCGGGCGATGGCTTCGAGCGTGTTGCCAAGAAGGGCGGTGTGATCGAAGCCAATAGAGGTGATGATGGAGAGAATGGGCGTGATGATGTTGGTAGCGTCGAGTCTGCCGCCAAGCCCCACTTCAATGACAGCATAATCGACCTTTTCTTGAGCAAAATAGACAAAGGCCATGGCCGTAAGCACATCAAAAAATGAGAGGGAGCGGTCGAAAACGCGGGAGAGGATTTGTGCGGCGGTGGATTCGGGGATCATCTCGTTGTTAATGCGGATGCGCTCCCGGTAGTTCCAAATGTGCGGCGAGGTATAGAGTCCCACTTTGCAGCCGAGATTTTGAAGGACGGCGGCTATTTTGGTGCAGACAGAGCCTTTGCCGTTGGTTCCAGCAACATGAATCGATTTAAACTGTTTGTGGGGATGGCCAAGGAGAGCGTCAAGATGTTGCATTTGAGAGAAGGTTTGGATGCCGCGGCCCGGGAGGGAAAAGAGTTTTTCGGACTCGGACTCGGACACGGTCACGGACTCGGGGGTTGAAGGAGAGTTTCGAAGGTATGGAGGTTGACCCAGGAGCAGCCGAGAGGAAGGTGAGGTTTAAGGGCGCCGTGATAGTCGGAGCCGCCAGTGACGATGAGATTGCGTTCTTTGGCGATTTTAATCCAGGGAAGTTCGAGCTCTTTGGCTAGAAGCGCGTAGTAACACTCGAGGCCGTCAAAGGGAAGATCGAGAAGTTTACGAAGGAAGGCCCCCTTTTTGTAGAAGTGGGGGTGGGCAAGAACGGCTTTTCCTTTGGCTTTGTGGATCTGATCGATCACTTCCCGGGGCTGGTATTTAATGCCGGGGGCGTAACAGAGCCCCCTTTCGCGCAAGAAACGCTCAAAGGCTTCGCGCGTGGTTTGCACGTAGCCTTTTTTCACCATGAGCTGGGCTATGTGGGGCCGGCCAATCGTTCTCTCTGTGGCAAAGGCTTTGAGCTCCTCTTCGGAAATGGGCATTTTCCTCTGAGCCAATTTGTGCAAAATAGCCCGATTGCGCTCGGTGCGCCGGTGCTGCATCTGGACGAGAAAATCCTTGAAGTCGGTATCTGCGAGATCGTAGCCATAGCCGAGAATGTGGACGGCGATGTCGTCAAGTTCTGAGGAGACTTCAATGCCGGTTAAGAGGCGCACATTGAGGTTTTCTGCGTCGGCTATCAGTTCGGGGGTGTAGGCGTCCATGGTGTCGTGGTCGGTGATGGAGAGGCCTTGAAGACCCATCTGTTTGGCGAGGCGCAATAGAACTTGCGGATGGTCGGAACCATCAGAGCAGATGGTGTGGCAATGGAGATCAGCGCGGAACTCAAGTTGCATTAATACTATTGATTATGCGGATTTCAGGTTCGAGTTTGATTCCAGTTTGCTCGAAAACCTTTTCCTGCACAAGTTCAATTAGTTTCAACACGTCTTGGGAGGTTGCCGATCCTTTGTTGACAATGAAGTTCGCATGGAGTTCTGAAACTTGGGCGCCGCCAATGGTTGTCCCTTTGAGGCCGGCTCGATCGATGAGGGCTCCGGCAGATTTTCCGGGAGGATTGCGGAAGACACAGCCAGCGCTCTTGTCTTTGAGGGGCTGGGTTTTCATTCGGGTTTCAATGATTTGGAGCTGATTCTTGCGGGCTTCGGGAAGGGGCGTGAGGGAAAAAGTGGCCGATAGAATGGCCCCCTTCATTTTTTGGAAAGGAGAAGTGCGGTATCCAAATGCGAGCTCTTGCCGGGTGAAATTGCGTTGAGTTCCATCAAAATAGAGGACCGACTTCAGGCTGTCGCAGGTTTCACGGCCGTTGGCGCCTGCATTCATAAAGACAGCGCCCCCAACGGTGGCCGGAATTCCCGAGGCAAACTCGAGGCCCGAGAGGCCTTTGCGGGCCGATTGAATGCCAAGGAGCGAAAAGGGGTAGCCGGAACCGGCGGTCACTTCATGCTCTTGCCAGTGGCAAAAATCGATTTTGTTGAGAATCACAAGGCCATCGAATCCTCTCGTATCGAACAGGCAATTGGAGCCTTTGCCAATGATGAAGTAGGGAAGGCCTAAAGAGAGAGCTTCGATCATCTCCTCGACTGTATGCACTTCGACAAAGGTTCGGATGGGACCGCCGATGCCAAAGGTTGAAAATTCAGACAGGGATCGGTTGTTCTGTAGCTGGAGCATTTTTTTTATAGACTCCGTCCAATATGGCGTTCACAAATTGAGAGCTTTCGGGGGTCCCAAACTTCCGGCAGAGGCGGATGGCTTCAGCGATGGCTACTTTAGGCGGGATCGAGGGGTCGAATGAGAGTTCAAAAAGCCCTAAGCGGAGGATGGCCTTCTCCACTTTGGAGATGCGCTCGAAGGAGTACTCCGTGGAGGCTGCGGTAATTTGGGGGTCGATTTCGGGCAGTTTGGCGAGGATCTGGCGAACCCGTTCCTGGGCGTCGAGCATGGCACGGCGGGTTGTTTTGAGCTCATGCATCATTAACGGGATAATCTCCTCATCATAGCCGAAATCATGGCTATAGAGAATCTGCAAAACGGCTTCTCGAAACTTCTGCGGAGGCAGTGCCATAGACCATCTTCTTGTTAATCCCGGGGACTATAGCAGAAGGGGCCCTTTCTCGCATATCAAAAAATTATTTGATAAATACGGTTAAATATATTTTGAGGGACGTGGCTGGATAATTCTCTATCGAACTCTTGCCAGAAAGCACGATCAATGGCGTCTTCAATCCGATCATTATGGTGCTGATAATAATTGAGAAGGGTCGGTCGGGCTTCGGCGGGAGCTTCCCTTCCACCTTCATGCCAAATGGACCAACGGAGGGATTGAGCGTAATTGTATAGATCCCGATCTTCCTTAGGGAGGGCGTCCAGCGCACGTTCTCTGCATTTCCACAGCATTTCCTGAAGCGGTGAAGGGGTGTCTGGCACTGTATTAGAGACAAATTGATGCATATCGGCGACTGTGCGGCCGGTCTGCTCGAACCGTTTTACCATGATCGCAAGGGCTTTGGCATTGATGGCGGATTGCCCCGAAAGACCCAATCTTTGAGCCTGACTTCTCACTTCGTCTGGGTTCAAATTTTGAATGAATTTGCGGCTTGCCTCGCTGAGGGGTTCTTTGGCCCTTCTATGGGAGGAAAATCCTCTAAAATCGCTGAGTTTCCAAGGAAGGGTAGTATCCATATCAATTTGAACGAGGTGAGGATCCCCTCTCTCATCTTTCCTAATGAGATAATTATCTGCATGTCCATCTTGGTTGTAGACAAGAAAATTCGTGATGCAGGCCAATTGGAATTCACCTAGTGGAATGCGATCTAACACGGGATTTGTATCAAAGTCGCTTGCTGCTGCAGGAAAATGTGCATCAGGTTGCTTTGGCTCTATTACAGTGAAAAATTCTTCAGCTGCTGGATGGCTGTGCGCCAAAGGCTCAGAAAACTCAACCCATTCTTGTATCAAGCCGCTGACTTTCTGCCCCGATATTTCGAGCTCAGCGATCGCCGAGGCGGGGAGTCGCGGGTTTAATATTTTTGCAAAGACTTCTCTCTGGTTTTTTTTACCTTGTTTAAATCCGCTTAGACGATTGAAATGGATGTCATCTTCACTGGGCTGAATTGCAGTTTCGGGTTTAAAGATGGCAACCGTTCGGCCATCGATATCTTTAACAAGGTGGGTACGCCCTCCGGGATTAAGCTCAACTCTTCCCCCCTCCTTCAAAACCTGGTTCACTCTTTGAATCAAGTTCACACTTTCTTCATATACGCTTTGAAATGCAACTCTTTGATTTTCAACTTCTGGCTTAAATGGAGCTCGGGTCCGTTTGCCAATGACTTTCCAGTTCTCATTCGGGTCGATCATCGCAGGATGTACGCAGGGTTGGTCTTGGGAAAACCATTGTTCACACACATCGTAGGCGTGCCAATCTCCAGGCATAATCACTCTTTTGCTGGGATCTTGTCCAAGGAAAGCAGCCATGTAACTAAATGAACTATTTGGAATGATATAGTTTTTGCACATCCACATTAGGTAAAAATCTTCATAGCTTTTTTGACCGTCAATAAAAGTAATATTTTTTAAACCTCTAAAGGCCGGCATGTTTCTAGCAAATGGGATATCATTGCTAAAAATGACAAAGTGATGTTTTTCGGGATCGAATTCTTTTACTGCTTTCTCATAATAATCTGAATTATCAGCCAAGTTGTTATAAACGAGATGCCCATCTGAAGTCTTAAAGTCGAGATAATCTCCCCTGCGAACATGAATAGCAACCGTATTTCTATCGATAAAGGAAGAGTGCCGCGCTCTTAAAGAAGCAACCATTTCGGGAGTTGGAGCGAAAATCTCAGCGAGTTCTTTTTGCCGGTGTCTAAATTTATCTGGCAATAGAAAAGCTCCCACAAAACTGACAGATTTCGGATTTTCTTTAGAAAGAAAGCTACCATCGAAAGTTTCGTGAAAGACGGGTAAATTGGGGGGCATAGGACCGTTAAAACGCTGGAGATTCCTGAGAATTGGGCTACGATCATTTGTGTGATCCACGATCGCATCTGGGAAAACCGCTTCTGCACCCGTATCCATAGCGTAGGCAAGAATAGTGGAAGTTTTGGCTAGTTGATTACCGACTCCAGCACCCAAAGGTCCAGTGACAAGCACCCCGCTGCGCGGATTCAAGCCAAATGCGAAACTAAAATATAAAGGCAAAAGGAAAAGACCCGCCCCTTTCATTCTATATGAAGGTAGAGAAACAGGGTGGTCCGATGGGGGTTTCATCATAGAGCGCAAAGGATCGTGAGATAGAGCCGTCTGCATCGCTCTTTGCGCTTTTTCAATTAAAACTCGAGGTTCAGATTTGAATATCCAACTTTTTGGAATCCGCCTGGAAATCAGATCGATCCGTTGGCTTGCCCTTTCGAGCCATCTTCTGTCTACTAAGACATTCTGTTGAATCCCCTTTTGCAACGCCTCGACTTTGAAGCACAGCCGTTTCAATTGTCCAAGCCATTGCTCCCCTTTTTTAGGAGACAGCGGCTGCTCTTTTCGCAGCAATTTGAATTGATTGGTGGAATCTGCGATCTCCTGCGCAAGCCTGGAGGGGCATTTAAAATTAATTGTTGTCATATTAGCATCTATTGTTTTATTTCTATAGTATACAAATTTATTTAGTTTAAAGCAATCATAAAATACACTATAATATTATAATTAATTAAATATTACAACTTATGACAACTTTAGTTACCGAATACCTTTCGAATTCTGAATTAGGTCCCGTAGTCTTTGGCATGGGAATGACGGCAACGGGAGCCCTAGACATGGTGGAAGGAAATCTTTCCAGTGGGTCTGTAAAAACCCTTTTAGGGATGACGGCTACCAATATCGGGACAATGGGTCATTCGGAACCCATGCGCGATGATATTATCAAGGCAAATATTGTAGCTGGAACTGGCACCGCTGCCGTGTTTGGAATCACAAACTTTTGCTCCGGACTCTACAATCGCCGGCTTAAACAGGCTGGGAAGGGGCTCCTTCAAGCCGCTGTAGGATTCGCAGGCAGTTATCTAGCTTGTTGCGTCTCCTCTCGATCTTTGGCCCTTCTAGGTCAAACGTTTTCTGTGGGTTGTTACTCAGCTTGTATTGCAACAAGTGGATTGCGCGATCTCGCTAGAGGTAATTTCAAGAAAGGGCTTGCGAAAACAGCCTTCGGTCTTAGTGGAGTCGCTATAGCTGGCTTTGCGGCTTATCGCGAATTAAATCCTTCAGAACCTAAAATTCACCCTATAGTTGATGGCTATTCTGATCTAGATGAACGATTTTGCTTTAATCCCGACTTCGAGGCCAACCCCCATTGTGAAGAGATCCCTTTTCAAAAAGATCGAGAGATCCTCATTGGATCCACGTATGTTCCTAGTGCAGATCCTGCACGAGGCGAATATGCAAGGCTTGTAGACAGCAATCACGCTGAATATGCGAGAAAATGGAATCTCACGCATGTGGTTGGAAACGATCCCCGTTTGCTCGACAGGACCTGTTTTGCTGCAAATGGCACTGTTGCCAACGGACGAATCGTTGATGGAGAACTTGTGAGGTGTTCTGACTACTGGCAAAAAGTTCCCGAAATGCTTAGATGGTTAAAAGACCCCAATGTTCCTATGGGGGCAGAAAGATGGCTTATCGATGATGATATGCCTATTACAAACATGGCGATCAATCCATACAAAGTTTTTGATCAATTAGCAGGTGGGACTAAACCTTCCCTTATTCTCTCTCAAGATTCTGCCAACTGGCTTGATAATAATTTCCCGACAACTAGCGGGACAGGAAAGAACGACCCCCGATTTGCATTGAATGGAGGATTATGGTTCCTTCGCAAATCTGAAGAAGCGACCCGATATCTGGAAGAAGTATGGGAAACGCGCAATATCGTGCATAATTTGTACGACTCAAAATGCCCCACAAAAGGTCTCTGCATCAATCAGAATTGCCTCCATGAACAGGAAGGGGCGGCTCGAGTTTTAATCCATCAACCAAACTGGTTTGGACGCCATGTATTAGTCGTTCCTCAACGAGATGGCTCTTCTAAATCCAGAGGCCACCTTGCGATCAATACTTCCTATCGAAGTGGCTGCTTTGTCAAAGCTAATGAGCGAGGAAGCGTTCCTTTTGGATACCTCGGCGACCCGGAAGAGACTTTTTGGAGACCCGGAGATTTCATGGGACAGCCGAATGGAGTCCCCACTAAGGGCGTTGAGCTTCCTCCTCCACCTCATAGGCAATTTTGTTGGCACTTGAGAGATAATTTAAGTCTTCCTGAACGGCCGATTCGAAAAGATCGAATCCAGAGAATGATCGATTTAACTTATAGCGTCAAAGGATGTGTCGCCGCCTGTATTAGAAAGATCTTTGAAATTAAAACAAACAGAGAATTTTCTTATGGTTAACTTTATTAACGAACAGCTTTCTAAAACTGAATTAGCTCCTGTTTTGGCTGGATTTGGCGCAACGGTCCATGGCGCAAGCAATTTAGCCGAAGGAAATTGGAGCGCAGGGCTTGCTACCACTCTGTGCGGATTTGCTGCCACCGATATGGGAACTTATGGCCATTCCGAAACTCTGCGCAACACGGTTCTAAAAATATCTGCAACCACTGGCGCGTATACCTTTGCTGCACAAGGAATGGCAAATCTATGCGCAGGAAAAGCGGCAAGAGGGGCAGTCCAACTAGCAGTCGGAGTTGCAACCGCAGTTACAATAGCCAGTTTATCCTCCCGTGTTGCCGCTACGATCTGCCGAATAGCATCTGTTGCTGGCTTTTCTGGATTCATTGCTTACAGTGGAATGAAAGACATTGTCAATGGGGAAATGAAAAAAGGATGGGCAAAAACAGCGATTGGTCTCGCAGGTCTTGCCCTATCTGCGGCAGTTGCTTACTGCGAATATAACACACCGACCCCGGAAATCCCACCCATAGCCGCAAATTACCCCGATCCAGATCCAGCTGTTTGCAGAAACCCCGACTTTGAAGCCAACACTAATTGTGAAGAGATTCCCGTTCAAAAAGATCGAGACATCACCATTGGTTCGACTTATGTTCCAAGCCCAGACCCAGCTCGCGGCGAATACGCAAGGCTTGTCGACAGCAACCATGCCCAATATGCAAGGAAATGGAACTTGACGCACGTAGTTGGAAACGATCCCCGTTTGCTCGACAGGACCTGTTTCGCAGCAAATGGCACAGTTGTCGACTCGCGAATCGTCGATGGGACCCTTGTAAGATGTTCCGATTACTGGCAGAAAGTTCCCGAAATGCTTAGATGGTTAAAAGATCCCAATGTTCCTATGGGGGCAGAAAGATGGCTTATCGATGACGATATGCCCATTACAAATTCAGCAATCAACCCCTACAAAGTTTTTGATCAAGTTGCAGATGGGAGCACCGCTACAATTCTACTTGCAAAAGATTCAGGCAATTGGCTCGATTATAATTTCCCTGAAAACAAGCGCACAGGAAAGAACGATCCCCGATTTGCATTGAATGGAGGATTATGGTTCCTTCGCAAATCTGAAGAAGCGACTCGATATCTGGAAGAAGTATGGGAAACGCGAAATCTCGTACACGATCTAAATAACCAAAGATGTCCTACAAAAGGTCTTTGCACCAATCAAGATTGCCTTCATGAACAAGAAGGAGCGGCTCGAGTTTTAATGGCTCACCCACATTGGTTTGGTCGTCATGTGTTAGTCGTTCAGCAACGAGATTCCACCTCCAAATCTAGAGGCCACATTACGATCAACAGCTCGAATCGAGGTGGAGCCTGTTTTGTAAAACGGGGCTGGGGCAGCACTCCTTATGGATTCATCGATGAAGATGTAGATACCCTTTGGAGACCCGGAGATTTCATGGGCCAGCCCAACGGAGTTCCTCCCAAAGGCGTTGAACTTCCACTTCCACCCAAAGGGCTCTATTGCTGGCATCAGAGCGATGATCCCGATCTCCCTGAAAAGCCGATTCGAAAAAATAGAATCCAGCAGATGATCGATCTGAGTTATAATGGCTTGGGATGTACCCGCGAATGTGAGAGAATTCTAGGGACTAAAAAGTAGATCATGGCGCATCCTGTTCAAAAATCCTCCTGTCAATGGCTCACTGACCTCTCTAGAAAGGCCCTTCCAACAGCATTCCTGATGATGAACCCAAAAGCTGTAGCCGTCGTTACAAGCTTACTCGCCAGTTGCGCTGTTATAAAAAGTGGTATCTCCGACCTATGCCATCGAAAATTCCTCAAAGGAACCGTAAAAACACTGGTTGGCGGTGCAGGAGCTGCACTCTCTGCAGCTTATATGTACTCCGATTCGACCAAAAACAGCCTATTCACAGTCGCACAGGATAGCTGCCCCGCTCCCCGTTCTTTGGAGGAACAAGTCGATAACCGTCTTGCAGAAGTGCGCGAAGAAGATATGCCATTGAAACAAAGTGTTTCAACAGCACTGCAAACAGGCGGACAGCTCGTTTATAATGCAAGCGCCAGTGGTCTTTATTTGATCCTTTCGAATTTAGGTAAAATCATTGGTCATTTCAAACCGAGTCTGGAAAGAAATTGGGGGCCCTACAACCGAGACATTAACCGTAGAAGAGCTAGCCCAACATTGGCTGAGATTCACTCTCTTCAGTTGAGCGGCTTTCATCAAGGTCAACCCAGTGAAAGGCAATATTTAGCAAGAGTTTTAGATTTCGCAGTCAATGCGCGTATCCCAAAAGGCTATATGACGACAATGAGAAGCAATCTCTTTGTCGACTTGGCCGCGGAAAGTTCTGGTCAGCCTCCCAGTTTGCAAACACGTAGTGGCCTTTTACAAGAATGGCTTGATGGTTATAGAACTATTGCTACCCAACATCCCCTATATCGAGAACTTTCTAGAGGAAGATTCCCTCCAGAAGTTGATTCGGTTGTCCAAAACCCATTGATCGATCGACTCCCCCTCCATGAGTACCAAGAAGCGGCTGTTGGCGATGTTCTACTTTATAACCAAGATGGCCATGGGAGAAATTATCTCTACCGGACCGATGCAGAGGGGATCCCCCACTTAAGACCCATTGATAGGGACGTGATCTTGCCTTTCAGATTAACTGACCTAGTTGGACTTCCGCAACACCGCCGTGCCTTTGAGCCCTTTACGGAAAGTGCCCTTAGGCTCATCCGCAGGCTCGATCCCGATTTTGTGCAAGCTGTTGCCTTGCGGCTCAATCTTCCTCAGCAAGCTTTAGTGAATATTAAAGCTTTAGCCCTAGTCTTGCGCAGATTTAGTGAAGCTAATTTGACTTTGGGAGACATTTACAAATTCATTTCTCATCCAGAAAGAAACCAAGATTCTCCATTATGGCAAATGATGCAGCGCGTTCAAGATGCAGCTGTCAATGAACTGTCTGCCGATGATTTGCAGCGCTACCAGTATGCCCAATTTTTGCATTGGAATCATTTGGCTCAAATCATTCCAGATGAACAAGAATTGCTTCGGAACTATTCTCGAAATGACAACGATCGCATCAAACAAGACATCGACCGGAATTACTGGAGAATTTTCGAGGAAAATCTCCATGACGCCATAGCCAGCTGGAGACGATGAGCAGCCAAACCAAAATCCAATTCGTCCCCGTGATCTCTGGCCTTTTAAGCACAGCTGCTGGCGCACGCGATCTGGCCGAAGGGAACATTCAACGAGGAACTCTTGAATCCATCTTAGGATTGAGCGCCGTGAATCTCGGCACAATCGGCCACCCGGAACTCATCCGAGAAACAGTTATAAAAACAGCGGCAATTACAGGAAGCGCCACAATCGCATTTCAAGGTTTAGCGAATCTCTGCCAAGGCAGGGTCCGTAAAGGCCTTCTGCAAGCGACACTAGGACTGGCGGGCGCCTATCTATTAAACCAACTCCCCTCCCGCGCCGCTTCTGTCTTTACCCAAACCTTTTCTGTAGCAACCCTTTCGGGTCTTATTGCCTATCAAGGGATGAAAGACCTCGCCAAAGGTCATTTTGGAAAAGGAATTGCCAAAACAGCCTTTGGCCTTACAGGCATCGCCCTTTCCGCTCTTTGCGCCTACACTGAATTGAGTCCAACCCTTCTTGGCGATCGGCTTTGGCATCGTCAACCCATTCATTCTGGAGTCGATCACTACACCCACTACAGCGAAGATCAACGAATCCAATTTCTCAAAGTAGACCCAGCTCAGGCACAAATCCAAGCTCAAGATGCCCGCAGCCTCTTCAGAGACCACGAGCACCCACCGAATGACCGACTTATTTTATCCGATCTTACCTCACGCGTTCCCCGTGCAGTCGGTTCAATTAACGGCGGCTTTTTTCATTTCAATCCCCCCAATGGCGAATATTACATCTGGAACGGGCAACCCTACGTCAACGGAGACCCTATCGGCGAACTCATCATCGATCACAAAACCCTTTTTCAAAATCCACAAGCCCCCTATTGGGGCACTTTTGCCGTTTCCCCCACCGGCCAAATTTCCATTGCCGACTCCTCTCCTCCTAATACCCGTTACTCTCTTGGAGCTGCGCCCCTTTTCATTCGGGATGGAAATGTCCTCACGAACTTCGGCCAACCGGCCCCTTTTCAAAGCGCCAAGCACATCGCTACCCCTGGCGCATTTCAATATCACATGAATACTCCCCATGGGCGCACAGCCGTCTGTCAGGACGAGCAAGACCAAATTCTCCTCGTTGCAGCAGAAGGGAGAATGGAAGGCGCTCGAGGCTTCACCATCCCAGAATTTGGTTCTCTTCTTAAAGCATTAGGATGTAGACACGCCCTCAACCTCGATGGCGGCGGCAGCGTCGATCTCACCTTCCTTACCGAATCAGGAGCATTCTCTTCAACGGTGAGAGCGCTAGACCCTTGCGGCAAACGCACCGTAGCCACAGCTCTAGTTGTTACAAAGTAACACACAAAGCAATCTCCACTTGCTATTTTTTGTTTAAAACATTAGGATGACGATCTTACCCTGTTGAGTTTGAAACGTGATTGGCGTATTCCTTGATACTGAGACCAACGGCCTGAATTCCCAGATCCACAAGATTGTGGAGATCGCCTTTAAAATCGTTGACCTGGCCAGTGGCGAGCCTAAAGAGGAGTTCCAAACCCTCATTGCCCAGCCCATCGAGGCCTGGGAGAAGAGCGACCAAGAAAGTCTACGCATCAACGGCTTTACTTTTGAAGAAATCTCGAAAGGCAAAACCCCCCGTCATGCATCGCAAACGATCATCGACATCTTCACTCGCTGGGGCATTCGCCGCAAAAAAGCGGTATTTATCTGCCAAAACCCCTCTTTTGACCGCGTCTTTTTTTCCCAGCTGATCGATCCCGATACGCAGGAGCTCCTCAGCTGGCCCTACCACTGGCTCGACCTGGCCTCCATGTATTGGGCGCTCTCTCTCACCAAGGCCAAGAGCCATCAAGGCCCCCTTCCCTGGGAAACCGGCTTCTCCAAAGACCTCATCGCCTCGCAATACAAGCTCCCCGTCGAAGCCAAACCCCACCGCGCCATGAACGGCGTCGCCCACCTCTTATTATGTTACTCCGCCGTAGTTGGGTATCCTAAGAAACAAAAATAACGAAAAGAAGATGGGAATATAGACAGTCGGGCGAGTTACGCTACCGCATGCAGATAAAGAATAATGGCCTTGTCAGAAAATAGAAATACGAATCGATAACATATCTATTATCAGCATGTTACTCTATGATTCACTTCATGGCTGGGATAGCTCCGCAACAGGCTATTCCGCCTAGCTATACCGAGAGGGATTCAAAAATCGGAGTATGCCGAGGAGATGGATCCTTAACGGAGTTTTCTGTTCCATTGCTCCCTAAACCCCTTCTTAACCAAGACTGGCGTTTAATAACTCGATTTTTCTAGTTTCACTTTGCCGCGGAAGATGCGGTAGATCCAGGTGCCGTAGGCGATGACTAGGGGGACGCCGATGGCGACGACAATGAGGAGAAGCTTGAGCGTCTCGTCGCTGGAGGCCGAGTTGTAGATGGTGAGGCTGTTGGCGGTGGGGTTGATGGTGGAGCGAACGATCGTTGGATAGGTGCCAATGCAGAAGAGGAGAAGAAGAAAAGTGATGCAGAGAGAAGAAGAGATAAAGGCCCACCCGTCATTGCCTTTGCGCACTTGGTAAGGGATGTTGATGATGGCAAGGGTGGCGAGAAGGGGGATGATGAAGAGATAGGGCCGGGCAAAGAGGGGGTCGAGCATGTGGGGCATGTAGATGATGGTGGCGATGGTCGTGACGAGGTACCAAAAGACAAAAGAGAGGATCGCTTTGTTGATCCAACGACGGACCACTTCGTGGGCCTGCCCTTCTGTTTTCATGGAGAGATAGATGGTCCCATGCATGGCCATGAGGGCCATGGCGGTAATGCCCACTGAAACAGGATAGGGGCGAAAGAAGGTGGCAAAATCACCGACGTAATCTTGGCTTTGGTTGAGGGGAATGCCCTCTACCATATTGCCGAGAATGAGGCCGACAACGAAGCCGACGAGGATGCTGGAGATGGAGAAGACGCAATCCCAAAGACTGCGCCAGGTGGGCGAGGTTCTCTTGCTCCGAAATTCAATGGCGCAGGCGCGGAAGATCAGCCCCGCAATGAGGAACATAAGCAGGGTGTAAAAGCCCGAAAAGATGGTGGCATAGGCATTGGGGAAGCCAGCAAAAAGTCCCCCCATCACAATCACAATCCAAACTTCATTGCCATCCCAAACAGGGCCGATGGCATTGAGAAAGATGCGGCGCTGCTCATCGGTTCGGCTAAAAAGATGGAGGGCTCCCACGCCTAGATCAAATCCGTCTAGAAGCGTGTAGGCTAAGATCGATATTCCCATGACCAGATACCAAAGGTTTGCTAGCATCAAAACCTCGTTATGTCTGTGTAGAGTTTATCATCGGGATTAGAGCGGATCTCCTCGGGCCCATGTTTGATTTTCCGGTCGAGCAGGAAGATGAAAAGGGCAAAGAGGAGAATGTAAATGATTACAAACATCGTGATCGAGCCAAAAACCTGGTTGGCGACAATGGATGTGGAGACCCCTTCGCTGGTGCGCAAGATTTTGTAGACAATCCAAGGCTGCCGGCCCACTTCGGCCGCAATCCACCCGCATTGCTGGCCAATGTGGGGAAGGAGTACCGAAAAGACCATGATCCACAAAAGCCATCTTTGCTTCTCGAGCTTCCCTCTTCCCCAGTAGTAGAAGCCTAACACGGCAATGAGAAACATGAGGGCCCACATGGTCACCATGATATGATACGTTTGGAACGAGAGGGAGATATTGGGCCACTCGTCGCGGGGAATGCGATCGAGTCCAGTGACGGGAGTGGAGAGGTCTCCATAGGTGAGAAGGCTGAGGGCGCCCGGGATTTTTAGGGAGTGGACGGTCTGCTTTTTCTGATCGACCCAGCCAAAGACGGAAATGGGGGTCGAGGGCGCCGTCTGGTAAACGCCTTCAAAGGCGGCCAGCTTGGCGGGTTGGTATTTCGAGACTAGCTTTGCGCTTGAATCGCCAGAAATGAGCTGCAATACAAGGGCCAGCATCGCTAGGCTTAAGCCGATACGCATCATCGGTTTTGCAACAGCTTGGTGCCGCTGCTTGAGATGATAGTAGGCCGCAATGCTGATCACGAAAAAGGCCCCGGTTAGCCAGCAGGCAAGGAGCACGTGGCAAAGGCGATCGACGGTCGATGGATTGAAGACCATTTCCCAAAACTGGGTGATTTCGGCTCTCGGGCCTAAAGGCGTGTTGACTATGTGGAATCCAGCGGGCGTCTGCATCCAAGAGTTCGCCACAACGATCCAAACGGCGCTAAAATGGGCTCCCAAACAGACGCAAATCGTCGCAAAATAGTGGAGCTTCGGGCCTACCCTGTCCCACCCAAAAAGCAAAATGCCCAAAAATCCCGCCTCGAGAAAAAAGGCAAAAATCCCCTCAGCAGCTAGCGCGCTTCCAAAAACATCTCCCACAAAGCGGGAATAGCGCGCCCAGTTCGTTCCGAAAGCAAATGTTTGCACCAACCCAGTCGCAACTCCAAGAGCAAAGGTCAAGGAGAAAATATTGATCCAAAATTGGGTCATCTCCTTGTATTTCTGATCTTTAGTCTTCAGATAGAGACCTTCCATGATCACGAGCATCAAACCCAACCCGATGCTAATCGGCGGGTAGAGGTAGTGAAAGCATGTATTCAGAGCAAACTGGATACGGGAAAGAAATAGGACGTCCATAGATGAATTGCGGTTAAAATAAAGTCCAATCTTAGTATATGGGGGTTTGATGTGTAAAGGACTTATTTTTGTCATTCTGGCCGCTCCCCTATTTTCCGAATTGCCTTTACGCGATCTCTCACTCACGGATGCAGAGGAAATTGCGCTCGAATACAACAAGAGCCTTCTCATAGCGGAACAAAGCACGGTACAGGCTCAAGAGAGGAAGCAGCAGGCCGTTTCCCGTTGGCTTCCGGCCATTCGCTATCGAGCGGAATTTGAGGACATTGACCGGAAGGAGCTCTTTTTCGATGTATTTAGCAAACAATTTACGTTTAGCCATCGAGGCTATAGCAGCATTTTCCAACTCGACCAGCCGATCCTCTCCACAGACCTGATTTTTGGACTAAAGGCCGCAGGCTATGAAGCGCAAGTCTTCTCTTACCAGCAAGCCAATACAAAAAACGAACTTCTTCGAGCCGTGCGCGACCGCTACTATGCCGTTCTCTATTACGAAAAAGCCCTCGACATTGAAAGAGAAAACATCGACTTTCTCGCCTACGCCCTGGAGCAGCAGCAAGGAAAATTAAACGCGGGAAGCGCTACTCCGTTTGAAGTGAATCAGAGCAAAGTCTCTGTGGCCAATGCGATTTCTCTCTACTACTCGACTCTGAAAGACCTGAAAGGCGCCCGCAATGCCCTGATCATCACCTTGGGCATCGATCCTCTTCTTGAATCGGAAATCCATCTGCAAGAGCACTGTATGCCCATCTATCGCATTCCCGAACTTTCCGCCAAATTGCAGGAGCTTGAGGATAAATACCACTATCGGAGCGACACCTTTCCCACCACGCTCGACTTTACCCGCCATATCGATACGCTCGAAAACAACCGGCAGCTCACCCTTTTCACTCCAGCAGAAGTGCAAGCCTATCTAGATCAAGCCTTTTCCCTCCGCCCCGATCTGCTGGCGCACAAGCTCCAAATCAATGTCGCGGAACAAAACGTCAACACCAAATATGGCACCTACTTTCCTAAAATTTCGGGCTTTGTCCGCTACTCTTACAATGATATCAGTTTGGGAACGGTCCCCTTCTTTCAAGAGCGGTATGACCTCGCGGGCGGCTTTGTCCTCACCTGGAATATTTTTGATAGCCTCCTGCGCGAGCATGAAATCCGGGAGGCCCGCTCCATCCGATCCTCGTCACGCATTAGTTATGACCGGGAGTGGCAGCGGATTGAAGTGGAGATCCGCAACGGCCTCTATCAGCTTGAGGAGGCGATGCTCACCTTCCTCTCCGCCACGCAAGCCGTTTACGTGGCTGAACAAGCGCGCGAGCAGGCCCGCGACAAGCTCCATTTTGGCCGCATCCCCCCACTTGAATACCGCGATTCGGTCAACCAGCTCCTCCAAGCCCGCAATCAGCAAAACCAGGCGAGTCTCGACCTTCTCGCGGCGTACTACGAAGTCCGCTACGCGACAGGCATCGACGCGAAGTAGCTTGTATCTAACTCACAAAAAAATTAGAATAGAAGCGGGCTTTTCGATAATGAATTTCTTGCAAAGATTTGGCCAATCCTTGTAAAAGGCATCCATGAGCTTCTTCCATTCCATCACTCCTTTCATCGAAGTCATGATCATCGCCATCATGTTGAATTACTTGTTGTCCTTTTTTTGGAACACCAAATCGATGGACCTCGTGCTGGGCTTCGGCGCCTTCTTCCTGATTTGGGCCGCGTCGAATTGGCTGAATTTGCCCGTATTGCACAAAATCATGGGACTGATCGGAAATGTCGCCATCATCGCCGTCATCATCATCTTCCAGCCCGAATTGAGGGTCGCTCTGTCCAAGCTGAGTTTGAAGGGGCGCAAATACCGGGAAGTCACCGAATTCGATAAGTTCTTAGATCAACTGGCCGGATCGATCTATCGGATGTCGGAAAAACGGATCGGCGCTCTGATCGCATTGGAAAATGAGGATTCGCTAGAGGAATATGCGCAGAAAGCGGTGATGTTGAATAGCGAGTTTTCCCCAGAGCTTTTGGAGACGATTTTTGCGGTCAATACCCCGTTGCATGATGGGGCTGTGATTTTGAGAGACAAGGTGGTTTTGGCGGCAGCTGTGATTTTGCCCTTGGCCGAAGATTCTTCCCAATTGGCCAAATCGATGGGGACCAGGCATAGGGCCGGTTTGGGCTTAAGCCATATGACCGATGCACTGGTGATCGTAGTTTCTGAAGAGACGGGAAAAGTCTCCATTGCCAGAGAAGGAATTATGACCCGCGGAGTAAAAATCGATCGCTTTAAAGGGATCATCCGGAGTATCTTCAATCCTCCAACTCGGATATTGCAGACTAAATTCAGTCTATTGGAGTGGCTGAAAACGTGAAAACGCTTCTGATCCGCCTATTTATTGAAAATTGGCAGAGAAAATTGATCTCTTTGGTCCTGGCGATGATCATTTGGATGGTGGTAAGCCATTCCATGACAGTCACCAAAGTAATGTCCAATATTCCCGTGAGAGTCGCCAATTTGCCTGCAGAAAAGACAATCGAAGGGATGCAGGTCAATGGGGTTTTGAATAAGCGGATCTCATTGACCCTCATAGGCCATAGAGCGGCATTGGATGAACTTTCGCCTAAAGATTTGGAGGTGATCGTCGATGCCAAAGATAAGCCGGCCGAATGGATCGCCACGATCGACAAGAAAAACCTGGTAAGCCTGAATGCAGAATTTGACCCGGGAAAAATCTCGCGCGTGATCCCTGTTGAAATAATCATCCGCCAAAGCAAATTGGTAAATGAGAAAATTCCGGTTACGATCACCCACCCAATCGGCGAAGTTCCTAGAGGCTACCAATTTCTCGATGTTTGGCCCTACCAACTTTCTGTGACAGTCAATGGGCCTGAAGATACAGTAAAAAGGCTGAAGAGCCGCGGTTTGAAACTCACCTTCAATTTGAACGATATTTCCCAAGAAGAATTGGATGCGCTGCAAAATAGGGCCTCAGGAGAACAGTCGGATGAAGTGAGTTTTTTGGTTCCCGACAGCTGGAAAAAAATTTCCCTCCCCTACCTTTCAGATGTCCCCATTGAGATCGATGATCCGCAGGGCAAGTCGATGCGAATCGATTTTTCAAGACAGGATCTCTTGCCCATCGGATTTTCGATCCCCGTGACTCTCTTCTTTCCTCCGAAGTTTAGCCACACGCTCAATCCTGAAACCTATTCGCTGGCAACCAACAACTTCATCGCTAAGAAAAATGGAATCAAGGTATTCAATTCTCCCTTGTATGCACAGGGAGTCAGCCGCCTTTTCCTCGATACAGTGAAGGACATGGTGGAGATGGTCATCATCGCGAGTCCCAAATCGGAAAGAGATACCCTTTTATGGAACGTCCAGTTTATGTACCCGCATGAGCTTGAAGATCGCTATGTGGCTAAAGTAATGACCGAGTCCAATGATGAAGTCTACGATGTGCAGCCCCATCTTCTCGAAGACTATTTGCGCAATCGTTTTCGCAGTTACATGAACCGTTTCCGCCTCTATACGCCCAATAACAACAAACTTTCTCTCAAAATCGAGCTGCAAGCAAACTCCATCTCCGTAACCCCTCAGAACTATCCATGAAGGAAATCGTTCTTTTAAAATCGAAAGCGGGCAATCAGGGAGGCCTCGAGAAGTATGCCTCACGGATTGCAAATGCCTTCATTGAGAGAGGGGCCCAGGTTACCCTCTTGACAACCGGCGAGGTTCTTCGCGACTCGAAAATTCCCGTGTTCTCTATCAAAACAACTCCCTGGCCAGCCTTTATCCGGATGGAGCAATTCGATCGATTTGTTTGCAGATGGCTGAAAACCAACAGGGCCGATCTTGTTTTTGGTATGGACCGCAACCGGCACCAAACGCACATTCGGGCCGGCAACGGGGTTCATGCCGCCTATTTGGAAAGCCGGGCAGCAACTGAGGGGCGGCTCAAAGTCCTCCTTTGTAAAATGAATCCGCTCCACCGGAAAATCCTCGATTTGGAAAGGGGCGCTTTTGAAAACCCCGAACTGAAAAAACTCTTTACGAATTCCCGCATGGTTCGCGATCAAATCCTCCAATATTATTCAACCGACCCAAGCAAGATCGAAGTGATTCACAATGGAGTCGAATGGCGGGAAATGGAGAGCGACTTTTCCAAGTGGGAAGAGGAGCGCTCGACCTGTCTAAAAAAATTCCATCTCGATCCTCACCGCTTCCATTTTCTTTTCATTGGCAACGGCTATTTAAGAAAGGGGCTCGATCGCCTCTTAACCGGCCTCTCCCTGTTGAAAAGGGGCGATTTTCACCTCTCCGTCATTGGGAAGGATAAACAGATGGATCTCTATAAGGCCAAAGCCATCAGGCTTGGCTTAAAAGAACGAGTCCATTTTTTTGGCCCGAGTCAAGAGATCCGCCTTTTTTACCAACTAGCGGACGCCCTCATCATCCCCTCTTTTTACGACCCTTTTGCCAACGTCACTGTGGAAGCGCTTGCCATGGGACTCTATGTCGTCTCATCCAGAACCAACGGCGGCCATGAGATTTTAACAAAAACCAATGGGGCCATTATTGAAGACCTTCTCGATCCCGAGGCCATGGTCGAAGCGCTCGAAAAGGCGATGCAGAATCGAAAAACTAGAGCCAGTGCAATAAGCGCGCGCAGCAGCGTAGAGCATCTCGACTTTTCCAATCAAATGCGTCTTTTAATGGATTCATGTGGATAAAGAAAAGTGGATCTACTATCTCATCCGCTCCATTACTTTTCCCTGTAGCCTCATGCCCTATACTTCGCTTCACCGGCTGGGCAAAATATTGGGTTCCATCGCTTTCTATTTCATGC
Organism: uncultured bacterium; assembly: GCA_964458995.1. Taxonomy (GTDB): domain Bacteria; phylum Chlamydiota; class Chlamydiia; order Chlamydiales; family SM23-39; genus REEB52. The sequence continues at coordinate 38,090 of CAYWKW010000003.1, forward strand.
GCGATTATCGGAAACGGGCTCTTAGCAACCTGGCCCTGGCCAATGACTTGGCCCTCACGAAGAAACAACTCATCCACTACGCCAAACAATCGTTTCAAAACTTGGCCATCAATTGTCTCGAATACCCGAAACTGGCCCGAGAAACCGATTTTTCCCGTGTGGTTCAATGTGAAAATCCCGAATCTGCCAATGAAATCTACAGCCAAGGAAAAGGGATCATTTTTTTCTGCGGCCATCAATCCAATTGGGAGGTCCTTTTTCTCGACGGAACCACCCGGATGAACGGCATCGCCATTGGGAAGACTATAAAAAATAAACGGCTCTATAACTGGATTGTCTCCATACGGCAAAAAAATGGGGGGAAGATCATTGCCCCCCGCAACGCCGTCAAAGAAGGGTTTCGCGCGCTCAAGAAGGGCGTTTTTATGGGCATCGTCGGCGATCAGGGGATGCCCGACAGCGGCTACTCCTTCCCGTTTTTGGGCCGGAGGGCCTGGACCTCAACAGCGCCCGCCCTTCTCGCCTACAAAACCCAGTGCCCCATCATCTTTGCCGCCACGCGCAGGGTCCGCGGAGGCTACCGGATCCGCTACTCCGACCCAATCTGGCCTAACATATCGCAACCAATTGATACTGAGGTAGTTAGAATCATGGACCAAGCGCTCACGCTCCTTCAAGAGAGCATCATCCGCTCACCGGGCGAATGGCTTTGGCAGCACAATCGGTGGAAGCAGCAAACGATGCACAATCTCTACAAGCGCTTTCGGCACGACTGCCTTTGCGTCATTCTTCCTGAAGAGAACTTTGAGACCCTTCTCCCCCATCTCCACACCCTCAAATTCATCTACCCCCTCGTCTTCCTCTTTCTTCTCGTTCCCCAACGCTATCGCGCCATCTCCCTGATTGAAGCCGATGAAGTCATCTACTATTCCGAACTCCATCAAACCCTTCTTGACGACCTGCGCTTCAAGCTCATTTTCAACTTCACCTCCTACACCCCCATCCATGATCACTATAAACGCTTAAGCGCCTTTGACGTTCTCGACATCCCCACACTTAAAGCCTTGGCTGCGGAACATCTTCTTCCCCATCATGATCTTTCCGATATATTGAAGCGGGCCCTTTGCCGGCCCGGTTCCATTTGGAAAAATGAGGAACATGCCTGCTGAACGTTTTTACATCGATGCGCCGCTCACGGGCCATCTCACCCTCGACGGCCCCGAGCTCCACCATCTCGCTCACGTGATGCGCATCCGCACCGGCGAAGAAATTGAGCTTGTCAATGGGCGGGGTTCTTTGGCTATTGCAAAAGTGGTTGCCATTGCCAAACACGAGGCGACGTTACAAGTTCTTTCCGCCTCCCAATCGCCCGTTCCAGAACCGAGGATCCTTCTCGCCATTCCCCTCATGCGCCCCTCTAAACTTGAATTTGTCATAGAAAAGTGCACCGAACTAGGCGCGGATGCCTTCTATCTCTACCCGGCCGCCCATTCTGAGAAGGAGGATCTTTCTCCGCATCAATTGGAACGGCTTCATCACATTGCGATAGCAGCCATGAAGCAATGCGGCCGCCTCGATCTTCCCCCCATCCACAACACAGAGTGGGACCAGTTATTTCAAATCCCCGCCCCCCTTTTCTTTGGAGACACTCGCCCTAATGCGCAAAGATTGAGCGCTGAGAGGGGGCTTATCATCACTGGACCGGAGAGAGGATTTTCTGAAAAGGAATTGATGCAACTCGAGCAAAAAGGGACTGGTGTTACTTTGCACCGCAACATTCTACGCGCCGAGACCGCTCCCATGGTAGCCGCAATACTTTTGCAGCAAACCTGAAAAAAATTTAACACCGAGAGCGAGGAATTCAAAAGAACTTTTGGACAAGATGTGATACACTGATCGTCCATTAATTTTAGAGGTAAATTATGGCACAAGCTCTTGCCGGTTCATCTCAAGTTGCAGCAATGCAAATACCAGTGAAGTACTCGATGGAGAAGCCATACGAAACATTTAACTATACCGCAACAACTACTATCGGGGATCTTCATCGGTGGATTCAAGAGAACGAAGGGAATCCTCTCTCCGACCAGCTACGGTTCATTATTGTTTTTCCCAAGACAGCGTGTAGTGGTAAAAAAAGAGAGCTCCCCAAGCGCCTAGCGGAGAAGATAGCTAAGCATATTGCGGGCGCTACATACCTTGAAGTCGCATTCAGCTGATATTTTATACCGAAACAGAGACGCAAAGAGCTCAGAGGGCCGCAGAGAGCCGATTGCTAAACATAATTCTTGTCATAGGGGCTGGATTTCCGTAGAATCGAATCTTTCATATGGCGTCATTGTTCAGCTTTATTTTTTTGGGGCTTGCATTTTTGAGCATCTGGGTGCGCCGCGATTCGAAAATCTGGATGGGCCTTTTTTTCCTTAGTGTGATTGCCGCGATACTGGGCGGCAATGTTTTACCCATAGGAGCGTTGATTCTATTCGTATGGGCCTTGTTGTGGTTTGGTTTCGCCGAATCCAAATCTTTGAACCGGATCTTCATTTTCTCGGTCCTCGTTCTCGCTAGTTTTCCCGTAGTTTTCCATCTTGTCCCAGGATTTAACCCGATTACAGTCACCCAGAAGTTCCGCATCGGGATGCAAAAATCAGCTGTCCTAGGACTTTTCCCTTTAGCGCTATTCGTGCCGGTTGCTGTAAATGGATCGGATTGGAAAAAAGTCTGCAAAGGGTTCCTCTTTGGATGTCTGGGGATTGCCATCATGGCCCTATTGGCAACTGCGGTGGGAGTAACCCGTTGGCAAATGAAGCTGCCCCCTTCGCCCTGGATTGTCTACTTGGACAATTTGTTTTTTGTGGCTATTCCCGAAGAGGCATTTTATCGAGGATTTATACAGAGTCAATTCTCTCAGTATCTGAAAAACAAATATGCAGCCCTATTTCTCGCTTCGATTATTTTTACTGTAGCTCACGTGTATTGGAGTCCCAACGGGATGACTTTAGCCTTTGTATTCATTGCTAGCCTTCTTTACGGCGGGGTTTATCTTCTGTCGGGAAAAATTGAAAGCGCTATTCTCACCCACTTCCTCCTCAACTTCATCCACATCACATTTTTCACTTATCATGCGTTGTAAGGCGGGGCTACTGGCACAAAAAATAGCTTATTTTCCCGACTGATCGCCATAGAGCTGTGCGCTCAACCGAGCGAAGAAGGCCGTTGTCGGCTCTCCATTGATGAGCCTTTTTTCAACAGCGTCCCAATCGTAGACGTAGCCCTCTTTCGCTGGATCCTCTCGATAGGGGCCCACTCGCGGGTCCACGAAGAGGACCGTAGAGGTGCGCATCTTTTCTTTTTGCGTGACCACTCGATGCTCCGATGCGGTGACTCCGGGCAGCAATTTTTCCAGGGGATAGCCGAAATTAATGATCAGGTACCCATCCTCCACTTCCAGGCTCCGCCAAGTACCATTGATTTTCGCCTCCAACCCAGGTTCGACAGCATCGAGCACAGTTACATAACTCCAATCCTTATGAGCGCCCACTCCCTCAGCCTTCGAGCCCAGTTTAGGGTCGTAGCAATTGAACAACAAAAAGCAGGAACCCGCATCATAGACAGATCCAGCCGTCGCGTCAAACCAAAGAGACTCGGGCAGCCCATGCCGTTGGAGAATGTCTTTCAAAACAAGGATTCCAACCTCGT
>CAYWKW010000004.1:0-41706 GCA_964458995.1 uncultured bacterium
TTTACTAGAGTTCTATGCGCAGCCTAAATCCATGGCCCATCTTCCCCTCCAACCTCGAATCCCCTTTGGCTCGCTCTCTCAGCATCCAATTCATCCTGCAAGAACTGACCGACTCTTTTGGGTTGCTGCAACACCTGCAAATGATCACTCCCATGCAATTGCAAGGCGCCAATTTCAAAGAAGAATTGGCCTGCGTGTCGAAAGAATTGGAAAAGTTTCTCCTCTTCTCCCTCGAAAATCCCTTTGCACAGAAAAGCAGCGTTTTGGACAAACTTTGCTTTTATTCCGAAATCTTGCTACAAGCATCTCATATACACGATCAAGAAATCCCCTCCATCTTAGAAGAGATGAGAAACTTGGTTCTAAGAATGAGATCCAAAATGATCACCTGGAAAAAAGTGCAAACCCCTTTGGAAAAAATCCTCGAGCTCCTTTTCATCCTCTACACCGATCTCTATCAAAAACTCTGCGATTTTTTCAAAGCCCTCTGCCCTTTCCTAAAAGAGGCCCGATCCGATGAAAATGTGTTAGTCTACCTCATCGAAAATAAAGATAAGCTCAACTCATTTTTAGGATTAAGACGGATCGAAGAGCTCCTCCAAAGTTTCTTCCCCGCAGGCCACGCACAGCTGCGAGCCGCAATCCACGAAGGCTATACGAGAAGAGGCTTCACAACTTATCTATCCTCCGTGGAATCGATGATCGATGCCATCGAATGGGAGACCCCGTGCCACTCCCCAACGACACTTTAAGTATTATTCTCTCTTACCTGGAAGAGGCGGGCAGCTACGTCTTGGCTTCGCCGGAGGAGGCAGACTACTTTAGGAAAGGGGCGAAGAAAGCGAAGAAAGAGGAGAAAGAGATCGGACTCGGACTCGAAATTCCTAAAGCTGTTCCTCCTACTAAAGAGATCGGTCTCGGACTCGGACACGGACTCGGACTCGAAATCCCTAAAGCTCTTCCGCCTATTGTTCCTGCAACTGCGCCCAAATCCGTACCCGTTCCTCTTAACGTGTCCGAGTCCGTGTCCGTGTCCGAGTCCGTCCCTCCTCCCTTCCCCTCTTCTCCTCAAAACTCCATCCGCAATATTCTTTCCTCTATCGCCCCCGAATTAGCCATCTTGAATGAAATCCCAAGCGATGCGATAGCAAAGAAAATTTCCGAAAGATGGAAAACAAAAAACCAAAGCGCGCCCATTTCTATCTTGCTATTTCAGGAGCCCGCCGAACAGAAAGCTCTATTGGAACAGATCGCAAAAGCTTTGGATGTCTGCTTCGGTCCCGCAAAAATCGTCCAGGCCGAGACCATCGAAAAAGAGAAGCAATGGGAAGCCTTTTTGTCTGTGGCAGATCTGAAGATGGTTCTGGTTTGCGACTACACTTTGTGGCAGCTCAATGGACTTTTGGGGTTTTATAAAGAGACCCCAGCGCAAGGCGTGAGAACATTGGGGAATGTGCCTCTGTTTTTATTGCCCGATTTGTCCCTGTATCTCAAAGATCCCCTCCTAAAGCGCTCTTTATGGAAGGCCCTGTGTCAGAAATTTTCGTAGAAGTCCTTTTAGACCAAAATTTAGCCAAACCTTTGGATTACACCGTACCAAAAGAGATGAAGGTCGAGGTGGGAATGAGGGTCGAAGTGCCTCTCAAGTCCACTTTGAAAAAGGGGACGATCGCCAAGATTAAAGATCGCTCCGATTGGGCGGGGGTGAAACCGATTGCACGGGTTTTGTCGGCTCAGGGCGAACTGTCGGAGCCCATGTGGAAATTAGCCCACTGGATGGCCAAATACTATTGCGCTCCACTGCAAAGAGTCTTGAAATGCTTCATCCCCATCAATGTCCGAAAAGAGGTGAAAGAGAAGACGAGAGTCTTTTTAAGAGTGGCGCAAACTCACGATACTTGCATCAAAGCAATTGAGGCGTTGAGGCTGAAAAATCCGCTTCAGGCAGAAGTTCTCGAATTGGTGCTCAACGCACCGAAGGGCCTCTACTTATCCGATATGGAAGTTTCACGCAGCGCGGTGAACAGCTTGATGAAAAAGAAGCTGATCTCCGCACAGAATGTAACGTCGAGCGACGATCTTTTGCTTGAGGAGGAATTCTTTCCCACATCCCACAAAACACTCAATGAGGAACAAAAGAGGTGCTTGGATGTAATTGTGAGCTCGATTGGGCAATTTAAGGCTCATCTGATTTATGGCGTGACAGGAAGCGGCAAGACAGAAGTCTACATGCAGGCCATCCAAGCCGCATTAGAGCAACAAAAATCGGCGATCATGCTCGTACCCGAGATTTCACTCACCTCGCAAACCATTGAGCGATTTAAAGCCCGTTTTAAAGAGAAAATAGCCATTTTGCACCACAGACGCAGCCTGGGAGAGCGAACCACGGCTTGGGATGATTTAAAAAAGGGGGATGCAAAGTTAGTCATTGGGGCCCGTTCCGCCCTTTTTTGCCCGGCGCAAAATTTGGGGCTGATCATTGTCGATGAGGAGCACGACAGCTCCTACAAACAAACTGAGGAGATTCCCTGTTACCAGGCGCGCGACACGGCGGTGATGCGGGCCCATTTTGAAAATTGTACAATCGTTTTGGGAAGCGCCACTCCCTCCATTGAGTCGCGCTACAATGCAGAAATCGGCAAGTATCAGTACCACGAATTGAAAACCAGAGCCACTTCGGCCCCAATGCCAAAAGTGCAAATTGTCGACATGAAAGGGGCATTTGAAAGGGCGGGGGGATTTACCCATTTTTCAGAGGAGTTGTTAGAGGGGATCAAAAAGCGGTTGAAAGTGGGCGAGCAGACGCTCCTTTTTCTCAACCGGAGAGGCTACCGCCGGATGCAGATGTGCGCCCAATGCCGCCACATCATCAAGTGCCCCCACTGCGACCTCTCTCTCACCTTCCATCGGGAGGCGAATTTCTTGCAGTGCCATCTTTGCGACTACCGGCAACCCACTCCCAGCAGTTGTCCCGAGTGTCAAGGCTCAGAGTCGCTCCAATTCAAAGGATTTGGGACGGAGCATGTGGAGCGGACTCTCCACGCCCTTTTTCCTGAAATCCGCACCCTGCGCATGGACCGCGACACGACGACCAAAAAAAATAGCCATGAAGAACTATTTAAGCAATTCCGAGCTCATAAAGCCGATGTGCTCATTGGAACGCAAATGATTGCCAAGGGATTCCATTTTCCCTCGGTCACTTTAGTTGGCATTTTAAACACGGATGCCACTTTGAGCATCCCCGATTTTCGCTCTGCAGAACAAGTTTTTCAGCTCCTCACTCAAGTGGCGGGCCGGTCGGGAAGGGCCGAGCTCCCGGGCGAAGTGGTCATCCAAACCTTTCTTCCGGACCATCCCGTTCTCCACCTGGCAGCCGCCCAGGATTACCCCGCCTTCTACCGCACTGAGATCGAAGAGAGGCGCCAATTTGGCTATCCCCCCTTCTGCCACCTAGTCAAACTCCTCTTTACCGACCCTAATCCCGATATCGCCCTGGCCAGGGCCCAAGAAGCCCATGCAAAATTAAAACATTTAAACCCCCTTCCCGTCGCTCCCGCGGGGCATGCAAAAATAAAAGACCAGTATCGCTTTCAGTTTTTGATAAAAATCTCTAAAACAAGTACAATCTTTGACATAAATGAAATCAAAACAGCAAAAATTGATATTGATCCAATATCAACTTATTTTTAGGGATAATCATCATGGCATCACCACTTAAACGAGTCGGCACCCGCGATCTTTTTGACGCACCTGAGTCCGCGTCAAAACAGAGCAAAGTAGGAGGCGTTGAAGGGAGAACTGCAAACGCGGCTCTTGTTCTACCTGATTGGGGATGTTTTGCTAGTCCCGAAAAGACTTTCAGCCGTTCCGCTGCACCGCCAGATGTCAGATTAGCTCACAGAATGGCAAGAGGAAGAAACCTTTCAGATAATAACGCCGAATTGATCAAGCAATCTCGGTCGATTACCCAAACTGGATCGTTCACCCATAATGGAGTGCAATATACGGCCACTCCTATCGAAAATGCATCGGGTCAATACTGCCAACTCTATCGCGTTGAGGGGCCTGTACCTTTAATCGAGGGCAGAGACAATGCTGCCATCGTGTTGCGCGTCTGCAAAAACATCGAGCGCCCTAACCAAGTACTCTCGATGTTAAAACACCAGAGGGAAAACAATATTGAAGTGCAGTTGGGGGGCCTTCCCGTCCTCAATATCCTCAATTTTGAAACGATGATGAGCGATGGCTTTTTGGTCGTCCCTTTTGTTCCCCACTCGTTTGATCTCACAACTCCAGCTAGAGTTGAAGCGATGCGCCAGTTTTTAGAAACATGCTACGGCTATGATCTTCTTGCCGATGCTCACAATGGGACATCAGTGAGACAGTACGAAGACCCCAACTTCAGATCTGCAACACCTGATGGTCCGCCAATCCTTTGCGATTACATGGAAGAGGAACATGATGATGAAGGTTTTTACCGGTTTGACATGCGGCTTCAACAGGCAGTATTGCCCAGCTGGGTGAGAGGAGACATGAACGATCCTCTAGTCAATGAACTCGATCCGCGTATTCTCTCTCTGAAATGGGATCATGTGCCCGAGGCTTTGACCCCCGGGACTGCAACCACGCTTTTAAAAGAAGTCAGTCGGTTAAGAAAACACCATATTGGCTTGGTTACAACCTCCCAAGATATTCCTGTTCAAGCAAGAGCATTCCAAGAAGCTGTGGCTGCTTTCAGGACACAATTGGGTTTAGATTCTATTCCCCTTTCTACGGTGAGAACCCTATTGAGAATTAAACCTTATCTGAAATTTATAGCTGTTTCTCACGATAGTCCTCTCATGCAGGTGAAAATCCGCAAAGAAGATGGGACTGTGTTCACGATTTGGGATCATCTGCGTGACAAACATCAAAACAGAGCAGACTTGATCGACCTAATCTCCGCCGGCAACGGAATAATCAATAGCTTCCTTGTCCGAGAGACTGCATAATCGCGGCGTGAATAAACAACTCAAACTCTTAAAGCCAGTTTAAGTAGCGAAGAAGGGTGTTTTCGGCCAACTCTTGAATTTACTTGAATATAGATTCATAGTTTACTCTGAACGATTTCCGAGAGCCTGATTTGACTGACTTTAAATTGAAAACTTCCGCGATGAATGGTTTTTTCCGCAACAAGATTCCCTTGAAAACCAACCTTTGCCAAGCTGTGATTTGCAGCATTGATTGCGTCTTTATCAGAAAGAATGAAAATGGAGTCACTGGGAGCCAATTTCGGAGTCGCTGGAAATGTCGTCGAAGCAAGGTTGGGGAAATTTTCATTAATGATTCTGTATCCCCATAAATACGTAGAACAAACAGCGCGATAAATAGAAATAGTTGCTTGATCTGAATTATACCAAAATTTCGTCTGAGCTTGAGGATCCATCTCTCTGACGGCTTTAACGGAATCTATAATGGCTAAGTAGGCATCTTTGCACATTGGATTAGAAGACTTATAGCCATTAAGAGAATTAATGTTAAAAATAGCATGCGCATTGTCCATGCCGAAAGCGATACTTATGCAAATCAGCCCTATTTTCCCAATAAATTGGCGGCGAATGAAAAAAAACGTAGTGCCGCCAAGGAGCCCACAAAGCTGGGCAATAGAGAGAGAGTTGTTATAGATTGTTTGGGGGCAGATAGGGAATAGATAAACCCAGATTGAGAGAATTAGAGTCAGAATAAAAAATGGCCAAAATTTGAATAAATCATGACTTCCTAATATCTTCTCAATTTGTGCGCTGAGAGCCAAGAACATCGCCGGGTACAAATAAGAGGTGTAATAGTATAAACTTAGGGCAGGTTGTTTGCATATGTACTGAATAATTAAAAACAAAATGCAGCTTGAAATGTAAAAAATTTGGAAAAAGCGGGCATAAGAAGAATTTGCGGGGGATCTTAGAGAAGTCAAGCTTCCGTATAAAATTACAGCAGGCAGAAGAAGCCAGGTTAAGTCCTTTGATAAAGGAACCCACCACGGGTTAGGACCGCTTGAGACAAAACTGTGTAACCAACGTACGCTATGCATAAAAAACCAAAAATCTCTACACAAGATGTAGTTAATCGTACATAAGAATATCGTTAAGCAGGAAAATCCAACTAAAAATAGAAATACTTGGCGTATTTTAATGCTGCGATTTACAAATAAATAATAACTAAGAACAAACGGGGTCATGATAATCAGAAATAGTTGGGTGTAAATCATGCACGCACAAAACACCCCGGCAAAAAAGAACTTCAATTGGGAAAATCGAGCCGATTTTTGAGAGGTAAGCATCAATAAAGTTAAAAGAAAATACGCGATGCCGGCGCCATCTACGTTATTATCTGCAATCGCTTGGAAAAACCAATAGTATCCGGTCATTAAGGAAGCTGAGATCAGAGCTGCGCGATCGCTGATCGTTTTTTTTACAATTATATACAATGAAATAATGGAGGCATACAAGAAGGTAAAATGCAAAACCCAGGTAGCAAGAGAGGCGGGTAGAAATTTGTAGGCTAAAAAACCGGGTAAAATCCAAGGTAATCGAGTTCCGTAATAGGTGCCTGGAAAAGCATTTAAGTGAGTTTTTAAATCCAAAAAATACCCGAAGTAAATCCAAGGATCAATCATTTGTTTTAATGAAACAAAGAACAGCATAGATTGATTAAGAGCGTGCAATAACAAAGGCAGGCAAAGAATGAACGCGAGTTTCCAATCGATTTTACCGATGTATGGAATCGATTTTCTTTCTAAAAGCACACTCATAAAAGCAACTCCATGACGATCTTTTCTTCATTTCTTTCTTTTTCAGTGAAGCCATGTTTTTTGTAGAGATGAATGGCTCGTAAATTGTCACTTTTCGCAATCAGACAAATTTTTTTGTTAGAAAGGGCGAGGCGATCAAGTAACAAGCGGATCGATTCCGAACCAATCCCTCGATTTTGCCAATCGGGATGGATCGCAAATCCTATTTCATCGCGATCATCGAAATGGATGATCTGGCAATATCCCGTCATCTGACATTGAAAGAAGATGATAAAAAAGTCGCGGTTGAGGGCTTCTTTCAGAAACTGGAGATGCTGCTCAAAAGTTCTGGGAGGGAGGGCAAAAAAATGGACGGCAACGTCAGGATGTGTGCGTACCTTGTACAGCCATTGGATGTGAATCGGATTGTTGCGATCGATGGGACAAAGAGTTGTCATAAAATTCAAAGACCTTCTGGATGATGTAATATACCTGTTCCTCTGAAATAGCGCAATACAAAGGCAATCTGACAAGACAATCGGTGTAACGGTCGCAATTTGGTAAGATGCGAGAGCCGTGTTTTTTGCTGTAATAGGGAGAGCGATGAAGACTCTGATAGTGAAAAACAGCTAAAATCCCCCTTTTTTTGAGAAAATCGATCAATTGCTGTCTCTCATTGAGACTTTGGCAAAGAATGTAAAATAAGTGACCGTTATTCGTTGCGTAAGGCGGTATTTGGGGCAAGGAGAGACGCCCTTGATCGGATAAGGGTAATAATCCCTCGTAATATTGGTTCCAAATTGCAATTCTTTTTTGCTGAATCTCTTGCAATTTCTCTAGCTGTGCAAAAAGAAAAGCCGCTGTTAAATCGGAGGGGAGAAAGGAAGATCCAATATCTACCCACCCGTACTTGTCAATTTCTCCTCTAAAATAGGCAGCTCTGTTAGTCCCTTTTTCTCGAATGATTTCGGCTCTTGTAAAAAATCGATCTTCATTGATTGCAAGCATTCCCCCTTCACCCGAGGAGATGTTTTTTGTTTCGTGGAAAGAAAAAGCACCAAAGTGTCCAATGCGGCCTAAGGGGACGCCTTTGTAGGTGCTGCAGATAGCTTGCGCCGCGTCTTCGACTATAAAACACTCATATTCTTTTGCCAATTGTAAAATCTTGTCTATCTCGCAGGATACTCCTGCGTAATGGACGGGCACAATTGCCTTTGTCTTTTCAGTTATTAGGCTCTCTATTTGATCGGCATCGATGTTTGGGTGGTCATTTGAGCTATCTGCAAAAACGATTTTCGCGCCGCGCAGCGCGAATGCATTGGCTGTGGAGGGAAAAGTATAAGAGGGAACGATCACTTCGTCGCCCGGCTGAACATCGATCAAAATAGCGGCCATCTCCAATGCATCAGTACAGGAAGTGGTCAAAAGGGGTTTTTTGAATCCAAAAGTCTCTTGAAAAAATCTGTGGCATCGTTGGGTAAAAAAGCCGTCGCCGGAGATTTTTCCTTTTTCGATCGCTTGTTGGATATAGGTTAGTTCATTTCCTGCAAGAAAAGGCTTATTGAACGGGATTTCTTCCATCGATTTCCTGTTTTTTCCATGATTAAGTAAGAGGGGCGATTTTTGATTCCATCAAAAATTTTCCCAACGTAAAGACCGATCATCCCGATCACTGTAATGATCACGCCTGAAAAAAAACAGAGGGAAACAAAGAGACTCGCATACCCCAGCACGTCGATCTGGCCTGTGATGTATCGATAGAATACATAGGCACCCAAGAGAAAGGCGGCAGAGGAAATCAAAAGCCCTAGAGCAACGATGAATCGGAGCGGCTTGTCACTATAGGCTAGAATGATATCGAGAGCCAGTTTCAAGCGTTTTTTGAAAGTATAGGAACTTTTGCCGTGAGTTCTCGCAGCATGATTCACCGAGATTTTGGTGGAACGAAATCCAACCCAGTTGATTAAGGCGGGGAAAAAACGGATCTTTTCAGGCATTTTGGTAATTGCATGGATCACTTTTTGGTGATAAATTCCAAAATTAGCAACAGTTGGATCAAAACAGACTCCGGTTAAAAAGGAAAGAACTCGGTAAAACATTCTAGAAACAAGGCTCTGGATAAATCCATCACGTCTCAGCTTTCTGCTTGCAAGAACAATATCGAAACCTTCTTTTGCTTTTTCGAGCAATTTGGGGATCTCTTCAGGCTGGTCTTGCAAATCGCAGTCCATCACCACAATCCATTCTCCTGATGCCTGTTCAATCCCAGCCGTAATGGCGCTGTGCTGCCCAAAATTACGACTGAGGCGCAGTCCCATGATGCGTGGGTCTTTTTTGGTACTTTCCTCAATTTTTGCCCAAGAACCGTCGGGACTGGCATCTTCCACTAAAATGATTTCAATGTCCCATGCGATCTTTTCCAAAGTGGTCATCAACCTGGCGATCAACTCATCGATACACCTTTCAGCTAAATAGACAGGGCTGATGACAGAAATACGAGGCTTTTTATTTTTTTCTTGCAATGGCAATGAGTGATCCTCCACACAAATTAGGTACAAGCCGACCCAAGCGGAATTCCATGTTAGTCAATCCACCCAAAAAATGGCTCAAAAATTTAGGAATTTGGAGATTCACGTGTTGAGCCCGAGGTTTTTTCCGGATCCATTTTCTGAGGATAAGGAGCGGCAAAATGAAGACAAAAAAATAACGACAATAATGGATTTGGAAGCCGCAGGCCTCAAGGCAGTCTTGCAGTGATTTTTTGCTGTATCTTCGATGATGGCCTGCTAGCTCGTCATCGCTGCTCCAAAGCCACTGATGTGCTGGAACTGTTAGAATAATCATCCCTTGCGGTTTAAGCATCTTTTTGAGATTTTCAATAGCAAGTCGCTCGTCCTTAAGATGTTCTAAAACATCAAAAAGGCAAATCACATCAAAAGCCTCTTGAAAAGGCGGGTTAAAAAGATCGAATTGATAAAGCGTTTTGATTCCTCTTTTAAAGGCGTGTTCAAGCCCATTTGGGGTACAATCGCTGGCTTCGATGTGAAATCCCATTTGTTGAAGTTTTTCAGCAATAAACCCAGTGCCCGTCCCGATTTCTAAAATGCGACTGCTAAGGGTTACGAACTTTGTGAAAATGGAGGCAATATAATTTTTACGGCATTGGAGCCAAAAATGTTTTTTTTCAGCTTCCAGCAAGATCTCTAAGTGGTGAGAATCGTAACTGGAGAGTTCTTCATCTGGGGCATCATCAAAGACCCAAATATTGTTTTTTATTTTTTCATTTTCCACTGAGGGTTTTTCTTCTTCAGTTAGTGGGCCATAATGCATGCTAAGGAGTTTATGCTAGTAAATAAATTACTTCAATACTTTTGGGTGGCTTTCAACTGGAAGCACTATATACCCTGTCTGAGATCCATTCGCCCTGGTCGATAAAGTGGCGCACTTGGAATCTGGCCCTTTCTGAGTCTAGCTCACAGGGAAGTTCTGCAGCCGCAGTGTAGTGAAAACCGAGATACTCAACCCCGAGCTTTTCTGCAACCTTGCCAACCGATTTGACATGCTCCATCTGATCATCAATCAATACGATCCGCTTGGGAGTCCAGCCGATCGCCTTTAAGAAATTTTCCAGGGTTTCTCCTTTATCATGCAGAGAAGAAAAAAGGGATCCCGATTTGAAGAGGGGCGAAAATTGTTTACCTGGACTCTTGGGAAGTTCAATAACTCCCAGATCCCAATTGAAATCGAAGCCGTACCGTTTCAATTCTTCTATCCGCCAATCGGCCACGCTATCGATCTTTCCAATCTTGCCTCTGGGCGCTCCTGTAAAGGCAGCCACAAGGATTCCCCTCTCTTGCAAGGTTCGGAGCAAAGCGGGACTTCGTTCATCGACTAAAGAATGGGGCGCACTGAGTAAAATCTCCCGAAAGACGTATCTTACGCCCGTTGGCAGATTCTGAATTTTGTCCCCACCCAAAAGTTCGTGGAGAAACGGCTCATTTTGCGGTCTTAAAATGGCGTCGTCCGGCACGATGAGGGTCGCGTCCACATCGAATAGGACCAAAGTCTCAGGGCCGGCATTTTGAAGTTCTCTCTCAATAGAGGATAAATCATTCGTCACGTGGATTTGGGCCCACATTGCAAAGGGAAGCAAAAAAGAGAATAAAAATTTAAACATAGGGCTACATAATAGCCTACTTTCCTTTTTTTGTCATTTTTGAAAGAATGATTCCATGAAAGTTTCTGCCTTTGCCGCTCTAGGCCCCCGTGAGGCTCTAAAACCCTTTTCGTATAGAGTCCCCTCTTTAAAACCCTTTGAACTCTTGGTTCAAGTTTCCCATTGCGGTCTGTGCCATAGCGACATCCATCTCATCGACGACGACTGGAACCGGTCCAAATATCCTCTGGTCGCAGGCCATGAAATCGTCGGAACAGTGGTTCAAAAGGGAACTGCAGCAGATGGGGTACAAATCGGTCAAAGAATCGGGGTCAGTTGGATCCGCAATTCGTGTCTTGTCTGTCCCGACTGCGCGAAGGAAGAGACGACCGTGTGTCTGCAAAGGACGACCACATGCAACGGAAATCATGGAGGATTTGCCAACTATATGGTCGCCGACAGCCGGTTTGTTTTTGCCATTCCTGAAGCTCTCGACTCGGCTCATGCCGCCCCCCTTCTTTGCGCAGGAGCCACTGTCTACCCCCCGCTGAAGCGCTATCACCCCCAATCTGTGGCTGTGATCGGCATTGGCGGGCTCGGCCATTTAGCTCTGCAATTCGCCTCCGCCTTTGGATGCCACGTAACGGCCATCTCTGGCTCGCCAGCCAAAGAATCTGAAGCGAAAGCTTTTGGAGCCAATCAGTTTTGCGCCCTTTCCACTTGCCTGCCCAATTCTTTCGATCTCATCCTTTCCACAGTGCATGCCGATCTCGATTGGAACTGGGTCCTGAAACTATTGAAACCGAAGGGGACGCTCTGTTTCCTTGGCAGGCCGCCCAATCCGGCTCCTATTGAAATGGGCCATTTGATCTCTTCGCAAAAAACCATTTGCGGAAGCTCCACCGCCAACCGCCCCACCATGAATGAAATGCTTGCCTTTGCCGCAAAAAACAACATTAAACCAATGATTGAACGGATGCCCCTTTCGCAAATCAATCAAGCGATTGAAAGAGTGAAAGCCAATGCTGCCCGTTACCGAATTGTTTTAGAAATATAGGAAACCATGAAAAAGATTCTCTTTAGCTTATCACTGCTTCTTCTCCCCTCCTGTTCTGTCGTGATGGCCTCAAATACGAGCGGGACTGATATTGAATCGGTCCAAAGCGCCTGGTCGCGCACGCAACTCATCGCTCTGGGCGCCGAACCCATCATCACGGAGAGAAATGAAGCGGGGCTTCTAGTCGAAACCTATAAAATTCAAAAGGAGTGCGGTTCCGTCGCCAGGGCCTATATGCATGGACTCTTGGATCTCATCACTGCTTTCCTGTGGGAATTTGCGGGAACGCCGATTGAGAGCGCTCTCGATCAGAAGAGATTCTACTCGGTGAAAGTCACATTTGATGAGAACGAACAAGTCCAAAAAATGGAATTGTTCTAATTGCGCGCGGGGTGATATACTCTGCGCCTTCAAATTGAGGTGAGAGGATGAAAATCGTTTTGGCGCTTATTGCTTTTGTATCTGCTTTTGCGGAGCCCTATTCTTACACGATTACGGAGCACCCCTACCGGTTTTCCACCTATTACGAAATGCAGGGGAAAAATGGTTTTGAAGGGCGGGGGATTAAAAACTTTGCCCCCATCCGAACCTCCTATTTGTTGCAGGATGCGAACGGCCTAGAGCAGGCGCAAGGAGTCGTGCAGACCTTTTCTCTGGGAGCCCTATTTGCCTGGGGCAAGGACATCGACATTTACGACCCGGCGGGGAGACGGATTGGGTTTATAGATGGGGAGGTTCTTACCACGGCCAGTGCGAAGTATAGTTTTTATGATGAAAGCAATCGGTGGGTGGCGACGGCCTATCTCGATTATTCCTGTTCGGGGTTTGTTTTGACCTCATCGCAAAACGAGCGGACGATTGGGCATTTGAAGAGGAAGTTTGTGGACAATGCGACCGACTTTTGGGAAGTGACGATCTATGATCCGGGGGCGATTGATCTGAGGCTGGTGAGGATATTCTCTATATTTGCCGTGGACTACCAGTCTTATTTTAGAGAAGACAGGTGAGGCGGCTCATTTCCAGCTTGGCATCCAAGGTGGCAAAGCCCCGCCTCCCCGCCGCCCCGTCTTTGAGTCTAAGGCCTCAGATCCTTCCACTCTCGCTGTTGGAGCTCAGCCTGCTCGTTGAACATCTCCTCGCCATAGATACATTCGCAGCCCCGTTTCTTCGCCTCCCTCAAAAGCGGCGTCTCTCTCGGATAATAGACCACGTCCATCACCACACTATTCGGACGAATGGACGGCAGGTCAGTGTTCTTCGGCGGAATCGTATTCACAAGAATATCGTACCTCCGCTCCGAAAGCTCTTCGAGCGCATAAGCACTACAGCTAAACTCCTGAGCCAGCTCCTTGGCCCTCGAAAGGGTCCGATTGTAAATCTCCACCTTCGCCCCCCTCTTCTTCGCCTCGTAGGCTATGGCTCGAGCCGTTCCGCCCGCTCCCAAAAGCGCGACCGTTTTGCCCTTGACAGCCACATGTTTTTCAATGGCATTCAGCGCGCCAGGCGCATCGGTATTTGCCGCGTATGCCCTCTTATTGCGAAAAGTGACCGTGTTAATCGCTCCAATGGCCCTGGCCGCAGGATCCACTTCATCCACTTCATGGAAAAGGGCCTCCTTAAGCGGAATGGTGACGCTAAGACCGCCAAAGGGAAGCTCCTTAATCAATTGAAAGAATTCTCCCACTTCCTGCCCCGACAGCCGCATCTTGATGTAGACAGCATTTTGCGCGAAGCGCGGATTGTGGTAGAGATCGCCTGGGCTTTGCTCGACCGGGTCCCCAATCAGAGAGAAAATCAGCGTGTTCCGGTTGAGTTTTCGATAGTGGAAAACATCGTGTAGGATCTGCAAACTATACCGGTGAAGCTGCGGATCTTCTTCCAGGCTGGCATAATTCAAAACGCTGCCCGCAATCGGCGCGATAATCCTCGAGGGCTTTCCATATTCGCCCATCGACATAACGGATAGAGGCACCTTAGCCTCTCTAGCTAACACCATGAGCTTGAGCATATCGAGGGTCGATTCTGCCTGAACGGCGATTTTGTAGATGGAAAAAGCCCGGTTTTTCATCGAAGCGAGAACTGCGTCCAAATCGCGAGGCGTCTCTTTGAAATTATGATAGGAACCGATGAGTTTTGTTTTTGGAAACTTTTTGGCGATTTTCTCGATAAAGGCGGGATCGGTGTCGGCTTCGATGTCG
Source organism: uncultured bacterium (assembly GCA_964458995.1). Classification (GTDB taxonomy): domain Bacteria; phylum Chlamydiota; class Chlamydiia; order Chlamydiales; family SM23-39; genus REEB52. The sequence goes on from CAYWKW010000004.1 coordinate 14,178, forward strand.
CAATAGGCTGGCTCTTTTTCTAACAATTTTTCAATGAGAGCGAGCCTCTCTTTTTCAGGAATGGGGCGAGCGCCGCCCTGCTCCTCTTTCCGCAAGGTATAAATGCAAGGAAGGGGCGTTTGAGGAACCCGCTTCAAATCGTCAAAGTAATCGAGCCGCAATTCAATGAGATCGGCCAGGCCGCCTATCTTCGCAATCTCCTCGGGTTTCGTTACAACTGCAACAAGCATACTATCGCAAATATATCATAAAAATATATATTTATGCTTCCAACTTCAAGAGGTATTCCTTCATGTTGTAATAGGAGGTGCTGTAAGCCCAACCGGAGCGACGTGTATATTGAGTTTCGTAGAAAATGCTGTTCGTTGAAGCACCGCGTCCAAGTAACAATTGAATGACTTCTTTGTGCTGGTGTTGAATCGCTTCACTCAAAGCGGTTGTGCCGTATTCAGAAGGAGGGTCATCTATTCCCCGTCGTCCTCTCCGATTCGCCTCGTCTACCATTCTAAATCTTCGCATAAAATTGAGATCAGCTCCATTGTTGATGAGGGCATGGACAACATCTGCGTATCCTTCCCTAGCAGCTAACCAAAGCGCCGAAGCCCCTTCGGTTGTAAGAGGCTCTGGAACGAAGTTCAGGCCCCAATAGTCATACAACTCCACACACTCCACCGTTTTTGGGGTAATCTTGCCGACCTCTTCCGGATGTAACTGAAGAATTTGTAAAGCGACATCAGGGCGGCGCAGCTTGGCGATCGCCCAATGAAGAGCAGGCCACTGTTCAGAATTATTCTGGCACTCTTCGATGAGTGTGTCCATCTCTGACTTCATAATAATAATTTGATCTGTTTTTGCAATTATTTCATAATGAACTTCTTGTACAAACATGACCGGCCCTCTTTATTGACGCCGTTATAATATCATAGATGCGTCAGTCTAGCAATTGCGAGTGTAATTTTTAGAAGCATGCATGAATTCGTTTAACTTCTTTCATCATTTGCGCAAAGGCTTTGGGGCCGATGGTCTGGGCGGCGTCGGTCAACGTTTGGCATTATGGAGAAAATCAGGGGAATGTAGAAGCAGAGTTTGTCTTGATGTTTGCCGGCCAAGTAGACGTTCCTCCAACCCTCTCTTTAGGAACCCGCAAGTGAGCTATTGTTGAGCTTCCAGCTTCAAGAGGTATTCCTTCATGTTGTAATGGGAAGTACTGGAAACCCGACCGAAGCAATATGTATATTGAGTTTCGTAGAAAATGCTGTTCGTTGAAGCACCGCGTCCAAGTAATAATTGAATGACTTCTTTGTGCTGGTGTTGAATCGCTTCACTCAAAGCGGTTGTGCCGTATTCAGAAGGAGGGTCATCTATTCCCCGTCGTCCTCTCCGATTCGCCTCGTCTACCATTCTAAATCTTCGCATAAAATTGAGATCAGCTCCATTGTTGATGAGGGCATGGACAACATCTGCGTATCCTTCCCTAGCAGCTAACCAAAGCGCCGAAGCCCCTTCGGTTGTAAGAGGCTCTGGAACGAAGTTCAGGCCCCAATAGTCATACAACTCCACACACTCCACCGTTTTTGGGGTAATCTTGCCGACCTCTTCCGGATGTAACTGAAGAATTTGTAAAGCGACATCAGGGCGGCGCAGCTTGGCGATCGCCCAATGAAGAGCAGGCCACTGTTCAGAATTATTCTGGCACTCTTCGATGAGTGTGTCCATCTCTGACTTCATAATAATAATTTGATCTGTTTTTGCAATTATTTCATAATGAACTTCTTGTACAAACATGACCGGCCCTCTTTATTGACGCCGTTATAATATCATAGATGCGTCAGTCTAGCAATTGCGAGTGTAATTTTTAGAAGCATGCATGAATTCGTTTAACTTCTTTCATCATTTGCGCAAAGGCTTTGGGGCCGATGGTCTGGGCGGCGTCGGTAAAGGCTTTGTCTGGATCGGGATGCATCTCGACGGTGAGGCCGTCGGCGCCGGCGGCTACGGCTGCACGAGCCATGGGCAGAACGAGGGAGCGGTGGCCTGTGCCATGGCTGGGATCGACGATAATGGGCAGGTGGGTGAGCTCTTTGAGAGCAGGAACCGCATTGAGGTCGAGCGTATTGCGGGTGTGGGTCTCAAAGGTGCGGATGCCTCGCTCACAGAGAATGACGTTGGGATTGCCGGCGCTCATGATGTACTCAGCAGCGAGGAGAAGGTCTTGGTAGGTGGCCGCAAAACCGCGCTTGAGGAGAATGGGGTTTTTAACGCGGCCCAGTTCTTTGAGGAGGGTGAAGTTGTGCATATTGCGGGCGCCAATTTGGAGAATGTCCACATATTGAGAACAGAGGTCAATCTGGCTCGCATCCATCACTTCAGAGATGGTGATGAGGTTGTGTTTGACGCCTACAGCGTGGAGAATTTTAAGCCCCTCTTCGCCGAGTCCCTGAAATTCATAGGGCGAAGTGCGGGGTTTAAAGGCCCCGCCACGGAGAGATTGCGCGCCTTGCTCAACGGCCATCTGGGCACAGGCTTCCATCTGCTCAATTGATTCGATTGAACAAGGTCCGGCAATGACAAAGAGTTCTGAACCGCCAATGGTTTTTCCCTTAATTTCGATGATGGTCTTCTCTTGGGCCGCTTTGCTGGCGAGTTTGAATTTTTCTTTGAGCGGAAGAACGGCAGCCACTTCAGGAAGAGCCGTAAAGAGTTCCGGTTTGACGTGCTTGTCAATGCCACGGACAATGCTAAGACGGTTTTGTCCTTGCCGCACAGCTTGAAATCCCATCCGCTCCAGTCGGCGAATGAGGGCAAATTCATCTACATGGGGTTTTAATTCGAGTATCATACAGTATTTCCTTCTACAAAGTGAGAGCCGACGACAAAACCATCGGCGATTTTAAGTATTTCATCTCCTGTTTCGCGGCTTGAGATCCCAAAACCGACGGCAATGGGAAGATCAGAAAGAGAGCGGATGAGGGCGATTTTTTCAGGAAGTTCTTCGGGCAGGCCTTCGCGCGCGCCGGTCGTCCCTTTGCGGCAAGCGTAATAGAGAAAGCCTTCCGCCGCTTGGCCGATCTGGGCAATGCGTTCGGGTGGGGTCGACGGGGCAATGACGAAAATGGGTGAAAGGCCAATCTCTTTGCAGAGAGCGCGATAGGCGCCGGCCTCTTCGAGGGGAAGATCGACGATGAGGATCCCATCGGCGCCCGCCTGTTTGGCTTTGGTTAAAAAGCCTTTTAAATCCTTTTGGATTGGATTGAAGTAGGTAAAGATGATCAAGGCCGCCTCGGTCTCTTTTCTCAGATCTGCGACCAAATGAAGCACCTTTTCAGGCGTTGTTTTGGCGGCAAGCGCTCTTTGCATCGCTTTTTGAATGACAGGTCCATCAGCAACGGGGTCTGAGAACGGCATGCCAATTTCAAGGACATTGACGCCCATTTTGAGGAGCTCCAGGAATCGCTCTTTTTGAGCATCGCCAGCTGTAAGATAGCCGACAAAGGCGTTCTTATTAGCAAAGGCTTTGGATATGCGCGACATCTTTATCTCCTCTTCCAGATAGGTTGACAAGCACAATGGCTTCTTTAGGCAGTGTGGGTGCAATGCGCATGAGGTAACCCAGCGCATGGGATGACTCGAGTGCGGGAATGATCCCTTCAGTGCGAGCCAGTAGTTTAAAGGCGGCTAGAGCCTCTTCGTCTGTGCAAACATCGTATGTGGCTCTTCGCGTTGTGTGCAGTTCGGCATGCTTGGGGCCGACGCCAGGATAATCGAGCCCTGCAGATATGGAGTGGGTCTCTTGCACTTGCCCATTCTCATCTTGTAACAAGAATGAATACGTTCCGTGAAGAACGCCAGGGCTCCCCTTTTGAAAGCGGGCGGCCCCTGCCGCTTCAACGCCAATGAGCACGGCATCGGTATCGAGAAATGCAGAAAAAAGGCCGATCGCGTTCGATCCGCCGCCTACGCAGGCGATGCAAAAATCGGGATCGCGGCCTACTCGCTCTCTCATTTGTTCTTTGGCCTCTTGGCCGATCACTTTTTGAAAATGGGCCACCATCATGGGGAACGGATGGGGTCCGAGTGCGGAGCCGAGGCAATAGTGTGTAGTCTCATAGCTGGCGGCCCAATCGCGTAAGGCCTCATTGACAGCATCTTTGAGTGTAGCGGAACCGCGAGCGACGGGAACGACGGCGGCTCCGAGCAGTTGCATTTTAAAGACATTGGGAGCTTGCCGTTCGATATCGATTTGTCCCATGTAGATCACGCATTCAAGGCCTAACAAAGCGCAGGCTGTTGCGGTGGCGACGCCGTGTTGTCCTGCGCCAGTCTCGGCGATGATGCGGGTTTTCCCCATCTTTTTGGCCAAAAGGCACTGTCCAATGGCGTTATTGATTTTATGAGCTCCTGTATGGAGGAGGTCTTCCCTTTTCAGGAAGATGCGCGGCCCGTTGATCGCTTTGGCAAAGTTGGCCACTTCGGTGATCGCCGTGGGTCTGCCTGCATAGTGGCGCAAGAGATCGAGGAATTCTTTTTCTATCGGGATTTTTTGGTAGGCCTGCTCCAATTCTTTGAGGGGCTGCATGAGCAGTTCAGGAACATAGGTTCCACCAAAAGGGCCAAATCTGCCGGGCCGGGCCTTCTCAATAAATTGCTCAATTGCCTCGACACTGCGCGCGCCACGGGAAACGTCGACTCCAGCGGGATTGTGGCGCCGGATCGCCTCCTGCACGTTGTCTTCATTGAGCTGCCCCGCAACAAAAAATCGAAACCCTTGAGGATCTTGATGGTGCTTTTCGAAGAGGATAAAATCTCTCTTTGGATCTAGAGATTTTGGAAACGATTTTCCGTCGGCTACATAGATTTTTTTCTGGGGCAATGCATCGCAAAAACTGCGGGGGATATCGCCGTGTAATTGGACGGTTTTTAGATCTAGCGCCGCGATGATCGCCTGCATCTCTTCGAGATTCTCATCGGCAAAGACCGCAACCGGTTCAGCCCCCTCTTTGCGCGCCGCCGCAACAATCTTTTGGGCCGTTTCGATATCGATGGCGCGGGCAGATAATTTTGAGAAGAGCAGGCCGATGAAATTCGCCCCCTTTTTAGCTGCAAAAGAGGCTGTTTCCGGATCCATTAAACCACAGATTTTAACGAGCATAGTTCCTCACACAATTCAGGGGTTCGAGTTAAGGCTTCGCCAACGAGAATGGCGTCGTAGCCCATTTCATAGAGCCGTTTTGCATCTGATAAATTTTTCACGCCCGATTCGGCAATGGCGGTGGCCGTTTCGGGAATTTGATCGACCAAATCATACACTTCGGGATGCATGGAAAAGTCTTTGAGATTTCGTTGATTTACGCCGATGATTTCAGCGCCTGCTTTGAGAGCGATTTGGAGCTCTTCTTGATTGTGAATTTCTACAATGGCGGCAAAACCTAGACGGTGCGCCTCTTCCAACATTTCTTGGGTTCGCTCTCCCAGATAGGAGACAATTAAGAGGACGATATCGGCTTTTGTTTCGAGCAAGTGTTCTTTGGTGGTTAGAAAATCCTTTCGCAAAACGGGAATCGAAACAGCCTCGCGAGCCACCCGTAAATCTTCTAAATTGCCTTCAAAGCGATCGGAGGTGAGCACCGAAAGGGCCGTCGCTCCCGCTGCTTCATAGAATTGGGCTCTTTCTGCCACGTCGGGAATTTCTCCAATTTTTCCTTTTGAAGGGGAAGCTCTTTTGATTTCCGCAATGACGCCCTCAATTTCGAAACTCTTCCTTTTTGCCAGAGCGACCCCCTCTTGAATCGTTTTTGTTTTTCCATAGAGAAAAAGTCCTACGCCTGCATTTAAAACCAGCGTATCTCGAATCGGGCGAGTTGGGTTTTTTAAAAGCTGCGCATTGGTAACGGCATCGCCTCCCCTTAAATCGTCCAAAGTGCAACGGTCGAAACCCAGTTTGGCTGGATCGATCGCGAAAGGTTGAATCCCCTCTTCAGTCACCAAAAGGGCCTCTGTAGGGCCTATACAGCTCAATTCATCGATTCCATGGCCGCAAAAGACGAGCGATCGTTGGGTACCCAGTTTGAAAAGCACTTGGGCCAAGATAGGGACGAATTCCGGTTTATAAACTCCGATTTGCAAGTGGTCGATGCCCGCTGGATTTAAGAGCGGGCCAATCAAATTGAAAGCGGTCGGAATTTTCAAGGCATTTCGCACCGGGCGCACCGCTTTCATTGCGGGGTGAAAATCGGGGGCGAAGCAGAAGCCGAATCCGTTTTTTTGCACCGGTGAATGGATATCGAATCCCATTGCCTCGAGGACATCGGCTGAGCCGCACTTGGAAGAGACCGCCCGGTTTCCATGCTTGAAGACAGAGGCGCCGCATTGAGCAGCTAAAAGCGCAGAGCCTGTGGAGATATTCACTGTTCCTTCCCTGTCGCCGCCTGTACCTACGATATCTAAAATAGGGCCCACGGAAAGAGTCTTCATTTGCGCTCGCAAGGCCCTCACGAGGCCGACAAGCTCGTCCACACTCTCCCCTTTTGCGCTCAAAAGAGCCAAAAAAGCGCCCATGCGGATTGGATCGTTCATCGCATCGTGAAACCCTTCGATGGTCTCTTCGGAAGTCAGTGATTGTCCTTGAAGGAGCTTATTGAGCATCGCAAATCTCCAGGAAGTTCTTGATCAACGTTTTCCCTTCAGGAGTGAGGATCGATTCGGGGTGGAATTGGACTCCGTAGATCGGAAATTTTTTGTGGTGCATGCCCATCACAACGCCTTCGGGAGTTTCTGCATCGACCACGAGATCTGCCGGAATTTTTTCCACGTGAAGCGAATGGTAGCGGCCCGCTTTGAAAGGGAGGGGCATTCCTTTAAAGAGATCCTTTCGAGAGTGGAAAACCAAGCTATCTTTGCCATGTAAAATCTCGCCCACACGTTTCACCTCAGCTCCAAAAACAAGCCCGATCGCTTGATGGCCTAAGCAAACGCCCAGAATGGGAACTTTGGCTTTGCGGATCACATCGAGGCATACACCCGAATCTTCCGGTCTTCCAGGACCAGGAGAGAGGACGATCCCTTTCGGATTGAGTTTTTCGATCTCCTCCAATGTGATTTGATCCTTTTTGACCACCAACACATCTGGATCGATCTCAGCAAACGCTTGGTATAAGTTGTAAGTAAAACTATCGTAATTATCGATAATTAACAGCATTTGGCCACCTCTAATACAGTGCTTGCTTTGAATCGGGTTTCGGCGGCCTCTTTTGCCGGATCGGAATCAAGCACGATGCCGGCGCCGGCTCTTACCGCCATTTCTCCCTCTTTGAGAATGGCTGTGCGGATGGCGATGCAGCTCGTCAAGTTCCCTTTTGCATCCAGAGCCAAAATGGCTCCCCCGTAAAGACCCCGTTTCGATTGCTCAATCTCATCGATCAATTCCATCGCCCTCACTTTTGGCGCTCCCGTCAAAGTTCCTGCAGGAAATGAGGCCTTAAAAGCATCTAGTGAATCCAACTTTGGGTCCAACTGTCCCACCACCCGAGATACGATGTGCGTCACATGGGAAAATTCGTGGACCGTTTTAAATTCCACCACCTTGACGCTCCCAGGAACAGAAACAGTCCCCACGTCATTTCTTGCTAAATCGACCAGCATCACGTGCTCGGCCGTCTCTTTTGGATCGTTGAGCAGTTCTTGCACACACGCTCCCTTCGGCCGGGTACCTGCAATTGGGATCGATTCGATAAGGTCACCCTGCACGGAGATGATTTTTTCGGGAGACGCGCCCGCGATGGCCATCCCCTCAAAGTCGAAAAAGAAGAGGTAGGGAGCGGGACTGATTCTTCTCAGGGTGCGATAGAATTGGAATGGTTCCCCGTCAACTTGAGCCTTAAAAGTTCTTGAAAGGACGATCTGATAGACATCGCCGGCTCTTAAATGTTCTTTGGCTCTGTCGACCATTTCGGCAAACTCCGCATCGCTTTTATCGGGTTTAATTTCCCCAATCTTCAGCGCCATTTTAGGTAAAACGATCGGCTGGCTCAACTGTTCATAGAGCCGCTCCAATTCCTTTTCCCCGCCTAATGTTGCAATGACCGCTCTGCCTAACTGGTGATCAAAAATGATTCCCGATTCATATACCTGAAAAAAGTACTCTTTATCGTAGCTCACGTAGCCGATGGGCCCGCCCATGAACAAAGCCAGAGGATGCTCGGCCGATACCTGGAATTTCTTTCGCAACATCCTCAATGCTCCGACATAATCGTCCTTGCCGGAAACAGTGGCAATTGGCTTTATGCCCACAAACGAGTAGCGGTCTTTGTTTGGGGAGGACTCTAGGATGCAGCTCCCTTTGGTTGCGAGGGCGTAGTACGCTGTGATGGGCGTGTATTGGTCGTAGGGAATATCTTTAAAGAGGGCCTTCATACATCTCCTAGATTCAGGAGATATCTTGTAGTAGTCTCCTGAGATCGTTTTGAATCGTTTTCAAGAAATTGGACCCGCGGGTGATTTTGGCTATGCTGACGTTTAGATCTTTGGCCATCTCTCTCTGAGTCTTTTTGCCCCGGATGAGCTCCCTAATGATCAAGTGCCTTCTAGCGATGTCGTCCCTCTCTTCGGGGGTTAGGTAGAGCCACAACAGCTCATCCAATTGTTCAACGCTTTTGGCTCGTCTGCAAAGGCTTAGGAAGCCTCGCCAACCATCATCTCCTGCATTCTGGGTCATATCCCTTCCTTGTATACATGTAATGTTACACCATTACACTATTCCCCGTCAATACTTTTCTTAACAACCTAACTGTCAATAGCTTGTGCTATTTCGCGAACGTTTGCGCTTGCGTTCCCCTTGCAAAAAAGATATCAAAATGATATCATCCTTTATAGGAGCAAATATGAAGCAAAAACAAACAAAAGACCTACTTATTCGCAACGTACCCATAGAGATCTGCCTTCTATTGGAAGAATCAGCCAAAGAGCATAATCGCAGTAAGACCCAAGAGGCCATAGTGGCTCTAGCAACGGGGTTATCTCTTTACAGCAATAGAATTAAGCAGCCAAAGCCTTTTAAATGGCGGAAAAAAATTGCAGATGATTTTATCCACAAAGCAATTGAAGAAGGGCGGGAATGATCGTTGCGGATACTTGCCTTGTGATTCATCTTTTTAATGAAACAGAATTGACACATTTGGCCCAAAAAATTCTCAAAAAGGATTCGTCTTGGATACTCCCATCTCTATGGCAAGAAGAATATGCGAATGTTTTATCAAAATTAGCAAGAAAAGAATCTAAAAATGCTGACGAAGTAATAGAACATTTTAATCATACTTTAAACGAGTTAAAAGGATCTGAAATTACTGTCGACAATAGGAAAGCTCTTAAGTTATCAATTGAATTTAAAATAAGTGTCTATGATGCACATTTTGTTTCTTTAGCGCTTGATTTTGGGATCCATCTTGTAACTGAAGATAAAGAAGTCCTTAAAAGTTGCAAAGGCATTGCACTAAGTATGAAAAATTTTGTTGGCTGAGTTCTTTTTCCCATCATGTCTTTCTTGTTCAGCTTGTTTTGAATTTTGAAGCGGGAAAAACAGGTTGAAGCAATTGCTCCATTTTTGTAAGATGTTGTGTCATTTTTTAGGAAAGATATGTTTGTTTATCACTCTTGGCCAGCCTACACCTGCTATGGAAGAGGCTACAATATTTTGGGCCAACCCATCCCTATTGAATATACTTGCCATTCTTTTTTTGGGTATGGCAATGGACCAAGAAAACTGGGCTTCTATAAACTCTTGGTCCAAGTGCACGATAAGGCTTATGCAATTTTTAATGCTGGAAATGAGTCAAACGGAGGGCTGCCGGTCTTTCTTGATCCAAGTTTCCAGAGTCTAGCAGTATGGTGCCTGCCCGATAACCTCAATTGGAACTCTCACGTTCCTGGACAAAAAGTTCTTATCGAGTTAGACTTATACAAAAAAAGTCGGCCGAATTATGCCCTTTCCAATTCCTGAATATCATCAGCATGAAGAGTTCCAAAATCGTTCCCGCAAATTAGCCGAAATTAGGGAATTGGGGGTCGACCCTTATCCCCCCAAGTTTGTCACGACTCAAAAGGCGGCCCAGGTCGTTGTCGAGGCTGAAGGGAAAGAAGTGGGTCATCACGATGATGCGGCGGCCGGCAATACACAGCATGTCTTTGTTTCGGGGCGATTGGTCCTGTTCCGCGCCATGGGCAAGAACGCCTTTGCCCACATTCAAGATGAGACCGGGCGCATTCAGATCATGTGCAACCGCGATTTGACGAAGGTCGAAGGACTTAAGGCCAATGAAGAGACGACTCCGATCAAGTTCATTGAGAAGAAATTGGATCTGGGCGACATCATTGGCGTCGAAGGTCACCTGTTCAAGACGCAAAAGGGCGAATTGACTATCTTTGCCAAAAAGGTGACGCTCTTGTGCAAGTCGCTTTTGCCTTTGCCCGATAAGCACAGCGGTTTGGCCGATAAAGGCGTGCGGTACCGGAAGCGTTGGCTCGATCTCATTACCCATCCCGAATCGATGGAGCGGTTCCGCAACCGTTCCCGCATTCTTTTGGCCATCCGCAATTACTTGGAAGAGGGGGAATTTGAAGAGGTGGAAACCCCCGTTTTGCAAAATACCTACGGCGGCGCCCAAGCAAGACCCTTCATGACCCACCTCAATGCGCTCGATCAAGATATGTTCCTGCGCATTTCGCTGGAGATTCCGTTGAAAAAATTGATTGTGGGCGGCATGCAGAAGATCTATGAGATTGGCAAAGTCTTCCGCAATGAGGGGATCGACCGGACGCACAACCCCGAATTCACCATGCTTGAAGCCTATGCGGCGGGCTGGGACTATCGGGACATGATGGACTTTACCGAAGGGCTCTTTGAGACGATTGCCCTCAATCTTTTTGGCGATACGAAAGTGCGCCTGACTCCTGAAGGGGAAGGGACTGCCTTTGTCATCGACCTAAAAGCGCCCTGGAAACGCCTCAGCATGAAAGAGGCGATCAAGACCTATGGCCATCTCGATGTCGACAAGATGTCGGAGCAAGAGATGCGGGCCCGTCTGCTCAAAGAGACCCACATCGATCCAAAAGGAGTGCAGCACGCCCCTCGGGGAGCTCTGATTGCGATCCTATTTGAAGAATTTGCCGAGCCCCACCTCATCCAGCCCCACCACATCATCGACCACCCCATTGAAACGACTCCCCTCTGCAAGCTCCACCGCGACCCCGAATTGCGCAAAGAGGGCTTTGTGGAGCGCTTTGAGAGCTTTATCTTGGGAAGGGAGATGTGCAACTCCTATACGGAGCTCAATGATCCCGAGCTCCAGAGGCAACTGCTCGTCCAACAAGCTGAAAAGAAAGAAAAGGGCGACGTGGAGGCCAATCCTCTCGATGAGGAGTTCCTAGAAGCGATCTGTCAAGGCATGCCCCCCACAGGCGGCGTGGGTGTTGGCATTGACCGGCTTGTCATGCTCTTTACCAATGCCGAGTCGATCCGCGATGTTCTCTTCTTCCCCCTCATGCGCCCCGAAGACTAACGAGAAGGAACAAGATGAAAATGATGGGAAGGACGAGAAAAATAATTTCTTTCCTGTAGCCGCCGCAGGCGGGCGTATCCTTCCCATCCTGTACATCCGTTCCTTGGCCCATCGACAAGCCCCTTCCGCGGGGACTATGCTTGCTCTACTGCGTCAAGGACGAAGTCGCAGCCCCGCTCCGTGAGAGAAACAGTCGTCTCGTCCCACTTCTTGAGAAAATTGGCTTGCGCTAAGTGCTTGACGATGTTTTTTGTGGCCGTCTCTTTCTGCCCCAATGACTTTGCTATGCCCCGATAATCGAGGATGGCGTGGGGATCGCCGCCAGCCATGGCGGCTTCGTAAAGTTTAATGAGAAAGCGTTCATCAGGGGTGCTTTTGGGCTTCATTTCTTCTTCAACCTCGCTCCTGCTGGGGTGTCTTCAATAAGATAGCCTTGTGCTAAGATGGCGTCGCGCATCTCGTCGCTCAGGCGCCAGTTTTTTGCTCGGCGGGCCGATTCCCGCTGCTCCAGAAGGCGATGGAGATCCATGGGAATCTCCTCTTTTTGCAGAGGAAGAACGGCGAGAACTTGATCCCACTTGGCAAGGAGTTTAAGGGCCGCTTGAGCCTCCTCAAAACCGAGCTTGTTTTCATCGCAAAGGGTGTTGAGTTCGCGGATGAGATCGAAGAGGGCAGCCAGGGCAGCCGAAATGTTGAGATCATCCGCAAGAGCTGCATCAAACCGGAGGGCCGCACGTTCTAGAGAGGCGGTCGTTGGGCGAGTATCTTTGACGGCGCGGAGGCGGTCTACGAGGTCTGCGACGCGCTGCAGGCTAGAGCGGGCGGCGTCGAGTCCGGCAAAGGTGAAGTTGAGCTGCGTGCGATAGTGGGTTGAGAGGAGCAAATAGCGCACTTCTGGGCCGGTGTATCCTTTCTTGAGGAGGTCGCGCAGTGTGTAAAAATTGCCGAGACTCTTGGACATCTTTTTGTGGTCGACCAGAAGGTGCTCTGCATGGACCCAAAGATAGACAAACCGGTGGCCATAGCAGCACTCCGATTGGGCAATCTCATTTTCATGGTGCGGAAACATGTTATCAACGCCGCCGCAATGGATGTCGATCGTCTCGCCGAGAAGCTTTGTGGCCATGGCGGAACATTCGATGTGCCACCCAGGACGGCCAGGACCAAAGGGACTCTCCCAAAAGATCTTTCCATCACGGGTAGGATCGTAGGCTTTCCAAAGGACAAAATCGGCGATATTCTCTTTATCGTATTCGTCCGCCTCGTTTTCGCCAGAGGCATTCACTTTGAGATCGGCGAGAGTGAGATGGGAAAGTCGTCCATAGGCGGCGCATTGGCGGATGGAGAAGTAGATGCTCCCGTTTTGGCTCTTATAGGCAAACCCCTTCTGTAGTAATGTTTCGATCATTTGGATCATTTCGGGGATGTAGTCGGTGGCCGCAGGATAGTGTTCCACTTTTTGGATATTGAGCGTTTGCAGATCTTCAAAAAAGGCGATTCGAAACGGCTCCGTATACTCTTTGAGGGGGATCTTTTTGGCAATGGCCCCCCGAATGGTCTTATCATCGATGTTGGTGATGTTCATCGCCTGCTGAATTGGAAATCCAAAGTGTTGGATCGTTCTTCTCAAGATGTCTTCAAATACGTAGGTGCGGAAATTACCAATATGGGCAAAGTCATAGATCGTGGGGCCGCAAGTATACATCCGGATAGAAGGGCCTTCATGAGGGAAGAGGACCTCTTTTTCTCTCGATTCTGTGTTATAGAGTTTCAGCATAAGTCCTGCAATTTGCGGTAATCGGTTTTTCCTGCTCCCATCAAGGGGATGTCATCCACTCGTTTCACTTCGGAGATCTTCACCAGGTTGCTAAATCCCGCTTGTTGAAGCAGAGCGTTCGCCTCTTCTCTATCGAGATCAATCGTGCTAAATAGGATCAGTTGCGATTTTCCTGGCTCCTTTTCGCAAGCGCACACGGCCACAGAAGGGATGTCGGGATTGATTCTCCCCTTTTGGATGAGCGTTTTTACAATGACCTCTTCGACGCCGCCCAGACTGATCATCTCCCCGGCCACTTTGGTGAACCGTTTCAAACGGCCCGACAAGATGAGGCTGCCATCGGGCTCTATATGGCCTAAATCGCCCGTTCGATACCACTTCTTCCCATCGATTTCGATAAAGGGCGTTCGGGGGTTGCCTAAATACCCGTTGAAGACATTGGGACCTCGAACGCAAATCTCCCCTTCTCCGCCTGTAGGCTGCACTTCAGTAGTTTCAGGATGGATGGTGATGAGTTCCATATCGGGCAAAATACGGCCCACTCCTTTCGGAGGCAGATTGGGACGGGAAATGGTGATAATCGGCGCGCATTCGGTAATGCCATACCCTTCCACCAGTTTTCCACTCCCCAACTCTTTCACTTTTCGCAACAATTCATCGGGCGCCTTTTCGGCTCCCGAGACGAAGAAACGGACCGTTTTCAATTGCTCTTTTTTAGCAGCGCGCAACAATCCTTTAATGAAGGCGGGCGCTCCGCAAAAGACGGTCACTTTCCAGCGGGCGACCCCTTCGGCTAGAGCGTAGCCATCGGTCGGATCGGGATAGAAGGCCAATTTAATGCCCCCCAACAGGGGAAAGAGTCCCGTTATAGAAAAACCAAACGAATGGAAGGGAGGCAAAATCCCATAGATCACATCCTCAGGATGGAAATCGATGCACTGTATGCCTGATCGTTGATTCGAAATGATGTTTTTGTGAGACAAGGGAACGCCTTTGGGCGCCGCTTCCGTGCCGCTCGTGAACAAGATGACGCAGGGGCTATTCTCATCCATGCGGTTCAATCCCAGTTCGCGCGAAACGTGTTTGACTGAACACTTCGATAAATAGACGCCCTTGAGCTTCATCCCCAAAGTGAGCGATTTGCGGATATCTTCCAGCATCACTAACTTTTCCAACACACCGCCAAATTGGACGCCTGCCAAACGGTCGAGAAACCGCAAAGAGGTGATAATGCCCTTGGCTTCGCTGATCCTCATCATCTCCTCGAGATAGCGGGGCCCCAGCGTCCAATTGAGCATAACAGGAACCTTACCTGCAAATTGCAACGCTAAAATAACGATGTAAGCGCCTGCCGATGCGGGGAGCAAGACGGCCACGCGCGTCTCTTCCCAAGTGAGAAAGTACTGCGCCAAAACCAGCGCCGCTTTCTTCATCTTTTTATAACCAAAGACGCCTAAGAGATCGTCGCCGCAACAGGAAAATCCATCCATCCTCTCGCAAACATTGAGAAATGCCTCGCCAATGGTCCTACCCAGTGGAGGCAAGGGAGGCGGGCGTTTCGCTTCCTCGGGCCAAGTGAATTCCGATACGGGGCGTGTCTTGGGCCTCACCTCTTTGCCGCCTTCAGCCAATTCTAAAATGTTCCCTATTGTCTCGAGATCTTCAGGATGGAGCTCTTTAATATCGAAACTCTTGGTTAAATAGACGATGAATTCAGCGATATTCAATGAATCCATTCCTAAATCAAAAGCCAAATTTTGTTCAGGCTTAAGGTCTAAATCGGGGCGGTCTAAAATGCGCCTGATCTCATTGTATATTTTCCGTTTCGTCTCTTCCGAAACACCTTCACCGTTGCCTTCCGCTCTCTTTTTTTTCTTGGGCTGATAAACTGTGGGGATATCCTTTCGCCAAAAACTGTAGGAAATCAACTTCAAAGGTTCGTTTTCTTGGACATTTCCCTGTCCGTCGGGATAGCGATTGTACCAATTTTCTAAGTAGCGGTTTAAATCGACGCGGGAAAAATCGCCTTGCGGAAAGTCCTCTGGATTGGGCTCTATTTCGATCAAAACTCTTCTTCGCGGCGTAAAGAAAATGAGATTCTTTAAAACAGCCATTACCCCGTGCCAAATCGTTTTCCCCAAATCGGGAGTAACACCCGCGATGGCTCTGGAAAAGCTGCTCCCCCACAACCCGGTCGTTCGAATCAGCACCACATTGGTGTCGGGGCACTCCTTCAATAACTCATGCGTCCCAGAAGCCCCGCCTAATAATTCTTTTCCTTGCGGCTTCAATCTCCCAGCGGGGTAGACAATGAAATTCTCCCCTTTTTTCAATCCTTCGGCAATCTCCCGAACCGCTTTTTCCGCCTTCTTGACCTTGTATTCATTGACCCCCGTATCGAAATTGGGGATGGAGATCGACTTCACCAGCTTATTGAGCGGTTTTAGCAGGCTTAAAACAAAAACATGTTCGATGACCAACGGCCTCATCCGGAACTTGGGCCAGAGCCAGATGAAGTTGAAAAGGGGGTCCATATGGGCGGGGTGATTGGGCATGAAGAGGATCCCCTCTTTTTTCGCCAGCCTCTCCGGAATAAGCTTCTCCATCCCCTTCACTTCGATTCGATACCGAAGCGACATGAGGGCCCTCGCACAATAGGAAACAAACATCCAAAAGAAATACGACATGCCCTCTATTTAACCCCTTCAGCCCCCTTTTCTTCCACTATTTTCTTTCCATCCCTAAATTCCTTACAATCAACCATTTCGTGATTTATATCATCCTAACACACTCACAATTAAACACATAGAACTTAATAATTGATTTTAAAAGATTTTTATGGCAAAATTGTTATAAGCAATAACTATATACGAAAACAATGAGAACTAAACCATATACTTCGAATGATTCGTCTAATCCGCTAATAGCGATCCACAAGCTAGTTTCGCGCCATAGCCGCGATGGGATCCATCTACCTGGGGCCGAGAGGGCGAATGCGATTGCGACAAAAATCTTTAAAGCGGCGCTAGACTTTTTAAAGTCTATCGTGTAAACCAAGTTTTACTAACCCGGAGGGTTCAAATGTCAGTTAGCGGTCCATTCGGTTCTGGCGAGATCCAAAAGCCAGAGGAACCAAAAAAAGACTTTTCTCGTGTTTTAAGCGAGTTGAGTGAAATAGTTGATAGCGTGGGGCGCAATACCCTTGACGACATGCCCAATTATAGAGCCATTTTGCAAACCATCAAAATGGCGAAGCAACCTAGCACGGAGCCTCCTGCTCGAAAAGCGGCAGAAGATTTAGTTTTCCCTAAGACAGTCGAAAAAAACAAAAGCGTAAAAGTTCAGGCCCGCAGATGGGAAGGAACTGGCGATGCCGTCACTGAAAAACATAGCCACGAACCACGCCCAACGAAAAAACAAAGACGTAACTAACGCAGTACGTACTCGGGAATGTAGTCGATATGAGGCGACGCATTCTCGATTTTATAGAGCGGCTCGATGTCGATCTTGAGGCCCAGGTTGAACTTGGCGAGCAGCTCATCTGTCGAAAGATAATCCATATGCGGGTTGCCCGTCTTCCCCACAATATTCATCGGAACATTCACTAATTTAGATCTCTCAAAATAGAGGCCAACTGCCTTTTCAGGTGCATACTCTTGCGCCCAAGTAAATTCGAGGCTATTAGGCGTTTTATATTTGAGCGTTGTAAAGGCCCCTTTCAACCTCTCCTTTTTAAAGAGGGTCATGTCGAGAGAATTGGGAAAACTCCAATCGTACTCCCCCGTTTGAATGTCCCAGGCATAAATGTGATTGCCCAGAGGTTGACTCGGAGGGAGAGCTTGCGGCTGACCGAACTGATAGCAATGGTGGATATGGCGGCCAAACCGGAGATAAAAGCCGTAGGCGCAGGTCTTCTCCATTGCGTCCATGCACTCTTTCAAATCGACAAAATCTTTCATAATAATGTCATCGACGCCAAAGAGGATGTATTGGGAGGGAGAATCGAAGACGATCTTGAGCACATGGGGTTTGAAGTCGTGCTTCGGATCCTCCATTGATTGAGCGACAAACTGGACGATAGGAAAATCGTCTTTGACTTTTTTATAACCGGCGGCAAAGTCTTCATTGCTGGCCCGATAGAGAACGATGAGATTCTCAAAGCCGCTGACATAGCGTTGAACCGATTCTAAACAGGCGTAGAGCTGCATGGGGCGGTCAAAGGAAAAAATGAGGATATCGGCCTTTGTTTGGCGGTTAGAGAAGGGAAATTGGGTGAGCGGCTTATATTCGGTGAATTCAACGGACGGATTTTCCACTTTAACAGGGCAAGCTCGATTGAAAAAGGCGACCGGTTCTCCCATTTTGCGGATCCTCCCTCCCGCCATTTCTTGCAGAGGGACGAGATAGGCGTCCGCAGCGGTTTCAAAGCGCCCTTTTCGAAAAAGATCATCGAGGCGAATCTGTTTAAAGAGGCCTGCATAATAGGAAATTTGGCTAAAAGAGGCCACTTCATAGGAAGGGTAGTCGAGCATCTGCGCCGAGGTCATCCAAACGTCGGGATTTTGGTAGGCGCGATCGATGCGCTGGAAGGAGATGGGCGAGCTGAGCCAATCTTTCGCATTGAGAGGGATGATGATTTCCCGATCTAGACAGCCATCGATCACTCGATAGAGCGAGGCAACAGGGCCCAATTTCGTTTCATTGCGGAAGAGGAGCACTTTGCCATCTTGATTGTTATCGACCACGAACTGATTGGCCTCTTCTGCTGTTCCATCTGTTGAAGCATCATCAATCAAAATCACCCGATAATGGTCATAATCTTGCTCAAAGACCGATGAGAGCGCTTTTTTAATCCAAAGGGCCTGATTGTAGGCGTAGACGACCACCACAAATGACTTGTGTTCTGTGAGGGCGTACTCTTTTTCAGGATGGACATTGAGAGCGATATTCTTCTCTTTTTTGGGGGCATTTCCAAACCAAAAACCGGCTGCCGCCACTAGGAACATCAGAATCACTCGCCACATGCTTTCACCTGTAGGGCCGTTAAAGGAGGATAGGGATCTAAAGCTCGAATGAACTTTTCGCAGCGCATCAAAACCTCGCGATCCTCTCTGCTAGCCAATTGCCGATTATTAATATAGAGGATTTCGGGAATGAAAGCGAAGTGGTCTTTGGCCAATTCCAGCATGGGAATCATGTAGGCCATTTCGGAACAGGCGGGCAGAAATTTTCCACCGGAAGTGAAATCTGATTCGCGCACCTTTTTGAATAGCGCTGCGTAGAAACTTTTGAGATGAGAGGCGGTAAAGGGTTGGGTTCTAAATTTGGTCTCTTCGTGGCAAACGCCCAACTGGTACGTTGGAAAATCGCGGTATTGGCCGTAGGTGATCCAGAGATCAGGATCGGCGTAATAGGCGTTGAGTCTTTGCAGGACCCATTCGTGGGCCAGCCAATCTTCGCCATTGAGGATGACGACAATTTCATCATCAAAACACGTTTGAACGGCTCTTAGAACATTGGCCAAAGTACCGAGGCG
The DNA here is from genome assembly GCA_964458995.1 of uncultured bacterium. Classification (GTDB taxonomy): domain Bacteria; phylum Chlamydiota; class Chlamydiia; order Chlamydiales; family SM23-39; genus REEB52. Next base: position 33,040 of record CAYWKW010000004.1, read on the forward strand.
TTCTTCGTTGCGAACTAGAGTGACTTGGCCTAAGTGGTTGCTTTCGTAGATTAGATCGCGGGCTAGATCGTAGCTGCCGTCATCGGAGGCGTCATCGATGTAGATCACGCGGTAATTTTCGTAGTTTTGGGAGAAGAGAGAAGAGAGGGTTTTGGATATGTAGGCCCCGTTGTTAGCACCTATGATGACGATGGCGAATGGGTGGTTGATGAGCGGATAGGGAGAGGGGGTGAATTTGGGGGAGGCGATCTCATTTTTGGGTTTGGCGAGGATCTTTTTGTCGAGGAAACGGGCGGCAGCGAAGGCGGCTGAGAAGACGGCGCCGAGGAGAAAGAGAAAGAGGACCGCTTTTTTCATATGCAAAAATTAGATTTAGCAAAAAGAGACTTGAATGCAAGCGAAAAAAGCGAATGGGTATGTAGCTTGGAGTCTTATTTTCTTTCATCAGCACAGAGAGGGGGGAGATTTTTTCTCTCCTCTGTGTCCTCTGTGCCTCGATTTCTATCTCTGTGCTGATATTGTGTCCAAGCCTGCAGGCCGCCGCACAGCGTTAGCCCCCAAACCGTCCCCCGATCCAGCCCACTCCCCTCTCAGTCCCGGCCTCTGATCCAGCCCACCACTTTTAGGCTCACCACACTCTTAACGATGTCTCCCAGCACAAACGGCGCCACTCCCAACAAGAAAGCCTTGCTCACCCCAACAAAGGTCGCCAGATAGCTCGCCCCACAAAGGTAAATGATCCCATTCCCTACAGCCAGCGCCCCAATCAGATTCTTTCTCCTCTCAACCAGATATCCAACCACAAAAGCGGCTACAAGATACCCAATTAAATACCCTCCCGTCGGCCCCATCAAAACAGCAATGCCCGCTTTCCCATTCGAAAAGACGGGAAGTCCCAAAGCTCCTTGCGCTAAGAAGGCAAAGGTCGCCGCTCCCGCCCTGCGCGAGCCAAGAAGCGCGGCGGTGAGGAGAATGACCGTATTCTGCGTGGCTAGCGGCACAGGTGTAAACCAGAGCGGTATGGATACTTGGCCCGAAAGACAGATGACAAAGCTCGCCAAAAGGACAAGCGCAAAGTCTCGGGTTGGGTTTCTTTCTAGCGTGAGTGTTTGCATAAGGACTCCTTAAAAATTGCCCCCCAATTTGTTATGGGAGAGGCGTATTTGGGTTCGGCATGGGTAGACCAGCCTGGCATCGAAGAAATGAGTATAGCCCCTTTCTTGGCTAAAGCGCAAAACTTATCGTGATCGGCCGTGATTTCTCTGCCAGTGGAAAACTTTCTGTGAATGGGAAGATGCTCCTGGAGCGTACTCAATCGCATGGCGTAGGTATTGGTCGTCGAGGGGGTGGTGCGCCAATGGCAGGAGGGGGTGGCAAAGATCTTTGAGGTGAGTTTGGGATAGGAGGTATATTTGTCGTTGTGATCGTAAAGGGTGACGTAGTCGGCTCCAGTGGAAAATCCCTCAAGAAGAATGTCGACCCAGCCGGGGCGGTGTAGATAGTCATCTTCAAGAAAATAGACGATGGTATCGGGATGGAGGTCGAGGTTCGATACGTGATCGAGCAAACAGAGAAAGGATTTGCCCTCACTACCCGCTTTGATCTCTATGTAGTTGTTCAGAAAATGGGTCCCGTCGTGGGCTGTATCGAGAAGGTGGGTGATGTGGACGCGGCTGTCGCTGGTCGCGAGAAGGTTGCGGTGGCAGGTTTCGCGAGAGAAGTGGGGGAACCGCTCTTTGCGGGCGCTGACAGAGGAATAGATAGCATGGCGAACAAAAACTTGAATGGTGGGCTGAGGGGGGCCTTTTTGGTTTTTGCGCTTCCAAAACATGGTTACAATTTAGGTAAGATTTTTTCCACTTTGGAGAGGAGGTCTTTCCCCTCTTGGTGAGTGATCTGATTGAAGGCTTGGGAAATGGGCATCCATTTTCCGTCGTGGATCTCTTGCTTTTGCAATGCGACTTTACCATGCACTTCAGCTATAAAGTATAAGACTTTTTTAAACACGCGCCGCTTTTCGAGAATGAAGGTGTATTGCTCCATGAGGGGCTCTTGCTGGAGCATGTGGAGGAGTTCTAGGTTTGTCTCCTCTTTCAGCTCGCGAAAAGCGGCCTCTTGCGGCGATTCTCTCGATTCCGCGTGCCCTTTCGGAAATCCCCAATAACCGCTCCGGTTATGCTGGATGAGGAAAACTTCCCAATGGCCTTTGTCTTTGGAAAGGGGGATTACGCCAAATGATTCATCTTTTTTCATGGTACGGCGCAAAAACAAGGGTTGAATTGTGTCCGCCAAATCCAAATGAATTGGAGAGGGCGATTTTCACTGTATGCGGTTTTGCCACATTGGGGATAACATCAAACTCTTGAATCGCAGGTTCCGGATTTTCCAAATTGATCGTTGGGTGGAGCATTCCTGTTTGGATGGCCTTGATCGTAGCTACAGCTTCGAGCCCGCCGGCAGCGCCTAAGCAGTGGCCAATCATCGATTTGGTCGAGTTGATCTTGATATTTTTGGCATGAGGGCCAAAGACTTTTTGAATCGCGTGTATTTCACAAAGATCGCCAGCCAGAGTCGAAGTGGCGTGCGCATTGATGTAGTTCACATCTTCTTTTGCAACACCCGCTGCAGCGAGGGCATCTTCAATGCAAAGACCTACCCCTTCTCCATCTTCGCGAGGATTGGTCATGTGGTAGGCGTCGCAATTGACCGATCCGCCGAGATATTCGGCTAAGATGGGGGCCCCTCGGGCTAGGGCGTGCTCCAAAGATTCGAGAACAAGAACGCCTGCCCCTTCTCCCATGACAAAGCCGTCCCGTTTTTGATCCCAAGGACGGGATGCTTTGGTTGGGTCGTCATTTCGGGTGGAGAGGGCGCCGATCGCCACGAATCCGGCAAGGCCGATAGGTGTGATGGGGGCCTCCGCTCCTCCGCAAAGCATGAGGTCGGCTCTCCCCTCTCGGATCTGTTCCGCTGCTGCATGAATGCAAAAGTTCGAGGTCGCGCAAGCTGTTGAGATGGAGTAGTTGGGTCCCATAAAACCAGTGTCAATGGCTAAAAGGGCGCCCCCCATGTTGGTGATGATATAAGGAACGAAAAACGGGCTTAGCCGCTTATAACTCTTGGTCAAAATGGTCTCCACGCCGTCGTAAAAGATGCTCATGCCGCCCATTCCAGATCCGATCACTATACCACACTTTTTCTTGTCGAGTTTGGATAGGTCAACCTTGGCATTTTCCAATGCCCTTTTGCCGCTGACCATGGTGTAGCGGATGAAGGGGTCGACGCGGCGCGCCTGTTTTTTATCCATGTAATCGCCCACATCAAAATTCCGGACAGCGCCCGCAAAGCGCGTCGGGTAATCGGCGCATGGGAATTCCTCGATAGGAACGATGCCGCTTTTCCCCGCGAGAAGCTGTTCATAGAAATGGTCGATATCGGTCCCAAAGCAGGAAACGATCCCCATCCCGGTCACAACAATCCTTTTTTTTGCCATGCCTAAAACCTAAATTTTAATTTTCAGTATGGCTAGTATACCAAAAAATGGGGGGCTCGGCTACCGAAATCTGCGCTTAGGAGGACCCCAACTTTTCTTACGGGGTTTGATCTGCGGCTTGAACTTGGGCTCCATTCCAGGAATGGCCGTTGGCCTCATTTTCTTGCCAGTAAATTTTTCAATTTCCCTGACGAGAGAGACGTCGCGATGGGCCGCAAAAGAGATCGCAATCCCTGTAGCTCCAGCTCGGCCGGTTCGCCCGATGCGGTGAATGAAGTCCTCGGGGCTTTTGGGCAAATCAAAATTGATCACATGGCTAATGTCGGGAATATCGATCCCCCTTGCGGCCACGTCCGTAGCGACTAAAATGCGGATATTCCCTTTGCGCAGGGAAGTGATGGTCCGGGTGCGCTGCCTCTGGTTCATATCGCCATGCAGAGCGCCGGCTGGGAGCCCCTCAACGCACAGTTTATCGGCGAGTTGGTCGGCTTGATGCTTGGTTGCCGTAAAAATAATCACCTGGCTCAAGGCTGGATCGCCTAAAAGATGACTGAGCAACTTGTATTTGTGATCGATATTATCGACAGTATGAACCTGTTGTTCAATATTTTCTTGTTGATTTTCAGTCGGTTCGATACTGATTTCAAGTGGGTTATTTAAAAGGCGCTTAGATAGTTTTAAAACATTCCCTTTCAGGGTTGCTGAAAATAACAGGGTCTGCCTTGTTTTAGGAGTTAAAGAAGCGATGTATTCGACCGGTTCGACAAATCCCATATCGAGCATCCGGTCCGCTTCATCCAAGATGAGCATTTGAATCTGGGACAGATGGATTCTTCCCCTCTCCAAATGGTCGATTAGACGTCCGGGCGTTGCAACTAAAATATCGTAAGGCTTGGACAATTGCCGGTTTTGCAAAGGATAGGGCATCCCTCCATAAATACAAACCGTCTTTAGGTGGGGAAGATACTTACTGTATTTCGCCGATTCGTTGGCCACTTGCATAGCCAATTCGCGAGTAGGAACCAATATGAGAATGCGCGGTCCTTTGCCTGCCCCTTTCTCTGTCAAACGATTGAGGGCGGGTAAAATAAAGGCGGCTGTTTTGCCTGTTCCTGTTTGCGCAGAAGCTTGCAAATCGCACCCTTCCAAGACTTTAGGAATTGCTTTTTCTTGGATTGGAGTCGGAGTTGTGTGTCCTAAATCAGAAATTGCTTTCTGAAGTTTTTCATTGAGTGAATTAAATGTCATTTTTTTCTTCTTGTGGTTAACCGATTGCGGGTTTGGAGACGTCGATATCAAGATCAACGATCTTGCTCTCGCTCCAAAGACGCTCTAAAGAATACCTCTCGCGCATGGAAGGGCTAAAGATATGGACCATGACTTCACCATAGTCCAAAACGACCCAATCCCCTGCCTTTTGTCCTTCGACATGGACAGGTTTTTCTCCTTTTTCATCGAGCTCTTCAACAATGGCCCGAGCGATGGAGGAGACATGCCGATCGACATTCCCTTCGGCTATCAGAAGAAAATCTGTGATGCTAGAAAGTCCTTGCACATCGAGTGCCAGGATGTTGAACCCCTTTTTGTCATAGATGACTTGGGCGATCGCGTTAAGGGTCTCGAGAGGGGTTCTACTCATATTCAGCAAAATAAAAATTTAGGACGTTTTTCAAAAGCGAAATTTTCGACGCGAGTATAAGTCATTGACCCCGTTGGTGTCCAGCCATTTTAAAATCCCGTTCAAACCATTATTTTAAAGCTTGTATTAAACAAATAAATAACGTATACTTTTTGCAACAAAAAGGAATTAATATATGTCATTAGAAACAGTTTCATCATCTAAACAAAAATTTTCTTTTTCAGAAGATTCTCTTGCACTTAAAATTTTTACTGCTGTCCCCGTTTTTGGACTTATACCTCGCTCTTTTGCGATTCCCAAACTCGATCAAAAAATCAACCGGGTCCTCAATCGCGATGTCTTTACGGACAATGAAAAAGTCATTCAACTCGTTCAAATTAAAAATGATTACCTGACAGCCGATATAGCTCGCAACCTGTTGACGACCGCTTTTCTCATTATTGGGCTTGCGATGGGACTTTTCACAGGCGGCATTTTCATAGCGGTAATTGTAGGTCTTGCTATCGGTCTCAGTCTTGTCAACGCCAGCATCTGCATTGAAAAAGCGGCGCACAACAAAGCAGCGATCGAAGAAATCCGAGAAACGGGCATCCGGTCTGGCTTAGAGATCCTCTAACCTGAACTCAGGTTTCTAGATATACCCCCTTTTTAAGGATATATTCGAGGGCTTTGGCTGGAACGAGGTGGCCGCAATAGAGCTTCTTTTTCAGGCGCGCCCTAATTTCCGTACTGGAGATTTGGCTCTCTCTCGGGCCGATCAAGGGCGGGGCCAACCGGATCAATTCTTCTGTCTCTTTCCATTTGTATAAATGGGCTGCCGCTTCGTCTGAAAGGAGGAGGCGCAGCCTGTTTCGCCCCTCTGCAAGCGCCCGGATGGTATCGATCGTGTAGGAACACTTCCCCTGATCCAATTCCCAAGTTGAAATCTTAAACTTGGGGTGATCCAGAGCCCGTTTCAACATTTCGAGCCGCTGCTCACCGCTTGCGGCAGGAGGCGCAGCCGTTTTAAATGGGGAACAAAAAGCGGGACAAAAGACGACCTCGTCCAGCCCGTGAGTTTCTAACAAATGGACAGCCAAACTGATATGGCCAAAATGGATCGGATCAAACGTGCCTCCAAAGAAGCCAACGGTCTTTTTCATATCAGGAATAAAAGCTCTCTATATTTAGGCAGGGGCCAAAGAGCATTGTCCACAACCATCTCCAATTGATCAACAGCTTTTCTCAATTCGCCCATTTTGGGAGCCACAAGTTCGCAGAAGATTTTGCCCCTCGCCTCCCAACCCATTTCGGCTATTTGCCCTTGCAACTTTTTAATGTCCTCGGCTGCATTTACGGCCGCATCAATGAGCTTTTTCTCTTGAATTCCCCTTTGGACAAAATCTTTTTGCGCGGCGGGCAATACCTGGGTTTGGAAAAGTTCGATCATCAAATTGGCTTCGATATTCATCGTTTTCGCATACTGCTCCACCAAGACTTCGTAGCGGCTATGCAACTCCTCTTCGCTCAAAATGCCTTCAAAAACCCGAATCGTCTTCCGGTCCACAAACTGTGCAAAGGCATGAAAGCTTCTCCGAATATTGGGCAATCCCCTCGATTCAGCCTCTTTTTCCCATTCGACAGAGTAGTTGTTTCCGCCAAATAATACGGGTTGGGCCGCCTTGAGGTGTTTGCGTAGGACGGGCAAAGCCGCCGCAAAGAGCTCTTCGCCGCCCAGCTTCCGGTCCTTGACAACGTCTGCGATTTCATCGAGAATCAGCTGCAAGCTATCTGCAACAATGGCATTGATCACCGAGATGGGAAGCGCGCAATGCGCCGATGCTCCAACCGCCCTAAATTCAAACTTGTTTCCCGTAAACGCAAAAAACGAAGTGCGGTTCCGGTCCGATGCATCGGCCTCATGTCTGGGAATGGCCATCAATCCTAGGTCGATGCTCTTCAGCTTGATTTCCCCTTTCTTCTCATGCAACAATTCTTCAACAAGCCGTTGCAATGCCTCGCCCAAATAGACGGACAAAATCGTCGGAGGCGCTTCTGATCCCCCCAATCGATGATCATTACCGGCCGAAGCGATGCTAGCCCTCAACAACGCCGCATGTTCATGAACCGCCCTCAACACTGCCGTCAACAGGGTGATGAAAACCAAACTGTCTTCCTTTGGATCCAGCAGATTCAATCCTGTGTCGGTAGCCATGGACCAGTTGTTGTGTTTTCCCGATCCATTGATGCCCATGAACGGTTTTTCGTGGAGCAGGCAGGCCAAATCGTGTTTCAAGGCCACCTGCCGCATGATCTCCATCAGTTGCAAATTGTGATCGATGGCGTGCGAGGCTCTCTCGAATAGCGGCGCCACTTCGTGTTGTGCGGGGGCCACTTCATTGTGCCTTGTCTTTACGGGAATCGCCAACTTCAACGCCTCATCTTCAAATTCCCTCATATAGGCCATGACCCGATCCTTGACGCATCCAAAGTAGTGGTCCTCTAACTCTTGCCCTTTGCTCGGCTTGGCTCCAAAAACAGTTCTTCCTGCCAAGACCAGATCGGGCCTCAGCAAGTATAAACTCCGGTCCACTGCGAAATATTCCTGTTCTGCGCCCAGAGTCGAATAGACTCTTCCTGCCCTCACGCCGCACAGATTCAGCAAGCGCAACGCAACCGCATTTAACTTCTCCTCCGACCTGAGCAACGGGATTTTATTGTCCAACGCGGCTCCTTCCCAAGAGAAGAAGAGTGCGGGAATGCACAGTGTAATCCCATCGCCCCCTTCCCACAAAAATGGGGAAGCGGTTGGATCCCAAACACTGTATCCTCTCGCCTCGTGCGTAGCTCTCAAGCCGCCCGATGGAAACGACGAGGCATCGGGTTCGCCTCTCAGCAATTCCCTGCCCCTAAATCGCTCCATCACTGTTCCGTTCGGTCCCCAGCTCAAGAACGAGTCGTGTTTTTCGGCTCCTGCATTGGTCAGTGGTTGAAACCAGTGGGTGAAATGGGTGGCACCATGCTTGATTGCCCACTCTTTCAGCGCCTCGGCAATGACATCGGCATTTCCGCTATCGAGCTTGGCGCGCCCATCAATTACGTCGATCCAATTTTGGGCGGCCTTTTTGGGCAATTCTTCGATCAAGCCTCTATGGAAGACTCTGGTACCAAATTGAACAGAGTGTTTGATTTGATCCGCTTCAGGAATCCGGCGAGTTCTTTTTCCGATATTTCGAACAGTGTCCAACCTGGCATTCATAGGCCCCCCATTTGGACAAAAAATCTTGTCACACCAAAATCAGTTTGTCAAGAGGGAACAGATCGGAAGTATTTGACTTTTTTAATTCTCAACATAATTTCAGATTTATTGTGGAAAGGCTTTCGGGGGCAGCGGGGGCTTCTCCCGACTGCCATGCCGCGAACGCAGTTCGCGGCTAATCCTGCGAAGGGACACGAAGCGAAGCTGAGTGCTCTGAGCAGCCAATGGCTATGAACGGCAAAGAGAAATCGCAGCGCAGGACCGAGTTCTGTGCTTTGCACGACGAAGGGCCGAGCA
>CAYWKW010000005.1:0-39172 GCA_964458995.1 uncultured bacterium
CCCCCCCCCCCCCCCCCCCCCCCCCCCCCCCCCCCCCCCCCCCCCCCCCCCTCAACCACTTTGGGCGCTTCGATGACAGGCGGCGGTAAAACGATATTTTGAACAGGTACGTTTTCTATCTCCCCATTTTTTTGTTCTTCTAATCTGCGAATCAGGACTTCGATTGGAATCCGGTTTTTGCTTCGGATGATTTGGAGGAGGAGCGACTCGAGGGAGATGCGCTGGAAGGTGCTCTTTTGGAAGGAAGATTCGGCATTGATCAGGAGATCGAGAATGTGGAGGAGCTGCTGCTGCGTATAGAGCTTGGCCGAGGGGTGATTTTGGAGGCGGGCCAGGGTGAGCGTTCGATAATGTTCGATGAGCTGCTCGAGAAAGTGGGCGAGGTCTTTGCCGGTTTGAAAGAGTTGGTCGACAAGCTCAAAGGCATAGAGGAGATTGTAGGAGGAGAAGGCTTGGTCGAGGTTGTGGAAGAGCTCTTTGGGGACGAGCCCGAGCGACTGCCGGACGATGGAGGCGGTGATCGTGTTCTCGGAAAAACAGAGGATCTGGTCGAAGAGCGATTCTGCATCGCGCAGGCTCCCTTCCGCAAAAGCGGCGATGAGCTGCAGGGCTTCGGGTTCCGCAGTGCGGGAGAGATCGACGGCGATCTGCTGGAGTTTGGAGGCGATGAGGGGCGGTTGGATGCGGGCGAGGTCGAACCGTTGGCAGCGGCTGATGATGGTGGGGAGCACTTTGTGGGCTTCAGTGGTTGCAAAAAAGAATTTGGCCTTTTCGGGGGGCTCTTCCAGGGTTTTGAGAAGGGCGTTGAAGGCCTCCTTGGTCAGCATGTGCACTTCGTCGATGATGTAGATTTTGAAGCGGCCATGGCTGGGGGCGTAGCCTACAGTTTCATTGATCTGGCGGATGTCGTCGATGCCGCGATTGGAGGCGCCGTCGATTTCGATCACGTCGAGCGATTGGCCCGAGGCGATTTCCAGACACGAGGGGCACTGATTGCAAGGTTCGAGATCGGGTGTGAGGGCTTGACAGTTGAGGGCTTTGGCAAATAGGCGGGCGAGAGTGGTCTTTCCCACTCCGCGCGAACCGCAGAAAAGGTAGGCGTGCGCCACCTTGTCGAAGCGGATGGCGTTTTTCAACGTGGTTACCGCCGCTCCTTGGCCCACGACGTCGCGGAAGGCTTGAGGACGGTACTTGCGGGCAAGGACCTGGTATCTTTTTGACATGGATGCTATATTAAGAATATGAACAAAAATTGGCAAGAGTGGCTTGCCTCGAACAACCGGGGCTGGCGCCTAGTCGTAGGTTTCATTTGCGTTTTCTTCTTGGCGCTGTTTCTCCACTTCCGCGAAGTGCGCCTGGAAGTTTTAGAACTCAATACTACAGCCGGCCGTTACATTGTTGCCCAAATCGATTTTGAATTTCCCGATTACGAAACGACCATCGTTTTAAGACAGCAAGCGACGAAAGACATCGGCGAAATCACCCAAATCGATGATAAGCAGATTCGAGATGAGCGCTACGCTCTGGAAGAGGATTTGATCCACAACAGAGAGTGGAGAGAGGCGGCCCCCTCGAGCACATTCGAAGAGATGTACAAGGCTGCCGATGAGTTGGAGACTCTTTTACTGGAGGCCCGTTTTACCGATCCGCGCACCATCCAAAAGGTCAGAGAATTAAGCTTGCCCGATTCTTCCTATTTTGAGTTCATTCCCGAAAATCCAAATGCGGTCCATTTGCCGCCCGAGTTTTGGAGCCGCACGGCCCATCAAATTTCCCAGAGCGACGCCTTTCATAAAGAGACGGTCAAGTATGTGATTCAGGCGTTTCAAAAGCAGACGTGGAACTTAGTGCAAGATACCGCATTGGAGCGCTCCCTGCGCGCGCAGGTGGCCCGCACCGTTCCAGAGAAAATGACCAAAGTGCTTGCTGGAACCAGGATCATCGATCAGGGAGAGCGGATCACTTCGCGCCATTTGACGATGATGCAATCGATGAAACAGGCGATCTCCGAGAGCCGCAAAGTTTGGGACCCTCTGACCATCATTGCCAGCCTGCTTCTGGCCGTCATTTTCGTAACGATCAGCGGCCTCTATTTCCGCATCAGCCAGCCCACATTCATCCGCTCCATGCGCGAAATTTCCCTCTTTGTCTGCATCGTCATTTTGACTCTCCTTTTTGCCAAATTCACCGAGTATGTTCTTCTGAAGAGCACCTCTGATGTCATTGAGGCGGTTCGATTCCCCATCGTGGCCCCCTTTGCGACCATCCTCATTTGCATCCTCCTTTCACCGCGCACGGCCCTTTTTGCTGCTACGTTTCTTTCGATTCTCCTTTCGGTGAGCCTGGCCGTCGATCATAGCCACTTCCTCATTTTGAACCTCGTCACCTCGATCGTCGTCATCATCAGCTCGCGCGGCCTTCGCAAGCGCAAAGAGGTCTTCACTGTTTGCATGAAATCGTGGCTCAGCGCCATCCCCGTTCTCTATGCCTTTACCTTAGCTGAAAATCATTTGGCCACTTACTCTTTGCTCATCGATATTGGGGCCTCTTTTGTCTTTCTCTTGATCACCGCCATCCTCGTCGTCGGCCTCCTTCCCGCCCTCGAAACTCTCTTTGGCGTGCTCACCGATATGACGCTCATGGAATATTTAGATCCGAGCAGCGAATTGCTGCGCCGCTTTGCCCTCGAAGTTCCTGGCACCTACCAACACAGCCTCGTCCTGGGCAATCTTGCCGAAACCTGCGCCCAAGCCATCGGCGCCAACGGCCTTTTTTGCCGCGCGGCCACGCTCTACCACGACATTGGAAAGATGAACAACCCCCAATTCTACACCGAAAACCAGCAAGGCGCCGTCAATATCCACCAGCTCCTCACTCCGCTTGAGTCGGCCCAAGTGATCATCTCCCACGTCACCGATGGGGAGGCCATTGCCCGAAAAGCCCACTTGCCGCAGCCCTTCATCGATATCATCCGCGAACACCATGGAACCACCCTCGTCTACTATTTCTATCGTAAGCAGCTAGAACTGAAAGGGGGACATACCGAAGCGGTCGATGAGAGGCAATTCCGCTATCCAGGACCCAAACCGCGCACCAAAGAGTCGGCCATCATCATGCTTTGCGACAGCGTCGAAGCCGCCACCCGCTCTCTCGAAGAAATTTCCGAGCAAACACTCACCGAACTCGTCAATCGCCTCGTCTCTGAAAAAGCGGAAGACAGCCAGCTTGACGATTGCCAACTCACCTTTGAAGAACTGAGCCGCGTGAAAAAAACGCTCGTGAAAACCCTCCTCTTAGCTCATCACGTCCGCGTGAAGTACCCCAAAAAGGAGAAACCCCGTGCTTGAAAGGGCCACATTTGCGGCAGGCTGCTTTTGGGGCGTTGAGGCCAAATTCCGGAAGATCCGCGGCATCGTCAACACACAAGTCGGCTACACCGGCGGACACACCAAAAACCCAACCTACGATCAAGTTTGCGAGGACAACACGGGACATGCGGAAGCCGTTGAAGTCACGTTTGACTCCAAACTCGTTACCTTCGAACAACTCCTAGACATTTTTTGGGGCATGCATGACCCCACGCAAAAGAACCGGCAAGGCCTTGACGTCGGCACCCAATACCGGTCGGCGATTTTCACTCACTCTCCCAAGCAGGAAGAGATCGCCAAAAGAGAAAAAGAAGCCCTCATCAAATCGGGTAAAAGGATCGCAACAGAAATCGTTCCTGCCGGACCATTCTATCGCGCAGAAGAGCACCACCAGCGCTACCATGAGAAACATGGCGGCTCCTGCGAAGTTTAATAAAAGGTACCGCCCAACCCTGAACCTCTAATGAGAGGGTTACCTTCTGCTTTGATGGTTTGGCCTTTCAATACACAGGTGACCTCATGTTGTGTTGCCAGCGCCTTGTAGGCTTTCGTATCACTAATGTTAAGATATAAGATCAATTGTTCCAGTACTAGCGCTGGAAGTTGTTCTAATCGTGAAATTACAGTTCTACCCCGCAAACTATAGGCAAAATCAGAGGAAAATTCTGCGCCCAAAACTGCATCGACTCTTTCCCCCTGAATCATTCTTGGTGGCGCCGCCATCCAACACCTGCTTATAAACGACCGGAAATTATGGCAAGGTCATGGCTCGATGTCAAGTTTTTTGGTTAGCGTGTTGGTATTATCCCGTAAAAATCTTTTTTTGATGTTTCGAGAGACCAGTTTCTCCGCTAGACAGGGAAATAGATGGGCGAAGAGGAGGCCGAGTTTGTACTTCCAATCGATGATTTGGATTGTTTTGCCCTTCTGAATTTGCCTCCAAATGCACTGGGCGACATACTCCTTTTTTAGGCCCCGTTGTTGTTTGTATTGATGATGCGAGGCTTTCGATGCAAAATCGGTATCGATTTGTCCCGGCAGCGAAACGAGGGTGCGGATGCCTTGGCCTCTCATCTCCGCATCGAAACTTTTGGAAAAGGAGGTGAGGGCGGCTTTGGCGGCGGAGTAGAGCGCCATGTAGGGCATGGAGAGTTCCCCAGCTGCGGAAGAGACATTGAGGATTGTTCCCTGTTTTCGATGTTTGAGCAGAGTGCGTGCGGCTGCGAGAGTGATTTCGATGGCCGCGTTGGCATTCACTTCAAAGAGATCCATGCTGTGCGAGAGGGCGGGGCCGTAATAGGTAAAGCCGGCGTTGTTGATCACCAAATCGGGGGCGTGCTTTTCAATCAGATCGATGACGGGACGGCGATCTTTGGACAAATCGGCCGTTACTGAATCGAAGGCGGACGGGAGGTTTTTGCGGCCGGTCACGAGGAGAGAGTAGCCTTGTTTCTGTAAAAGATGGCAAAGCGCTAGGCCAAGACCTGAACTAGCTCCGGTGATGAGAGCTAATTTCATGTTGAAACGCCTCTACTAACTTTTTGAGTTTTTCATCGCAGGCGAGAATCGACGCCTCGAGATCTTTGTCTGCTTTGTGCTTCACTTCCGCATAGATTTTCACTTTCGGCTCCGTCCCTGAAGGGCGGATGACGAGTTTTGTTCCATCAGCGAGCCAAAAACGGAGCACATCTGAAGGGGGAAGCGAATCTTTTCCATGTAAGTAATCTTCGATGGAGCTCACCGCCTCTCCAGCAATGCTGGCGGGGGGATGCTGTCGCAATGTTTTCATCAGGCCGTTCATTTGTTCCATCCCCGCTTTGCTGTCGCTAAAGGCGAGGTTGGCGAGGGTCTCTCGATGGATTCCATATTTGCGGTAGAGTTGATAGAGGCGATCGACGAGAGTTAGATTTTGCTTTTTCGCCGCCGCTGCTGTCTCGGCGATCAGGCAAGCCGCATTGATCGCATCTTTATCGCGCACAAACGTCCCAAAGAGGGAACCGTATGACTCTTCGGCGCCAAAGATGTACTGATAGGCGTCAAACGATTTTTCCCAGATGCCGATCTGTTCGCCGATGTATTTAAAACCGGTCAAAACGTCGATGCATTTGCCTCCAAAAGACTCGGCGATCGACTTGAATAATTCCGTTGTGACAATGGTTTTAATAAAGGCTGCATTGTCGGGGAACTCATTTTTAGCACTCAAAGTGGTGCAAATGTGGTGCAAGCAGAGACAGGCTGTTTGATTGCCGGTCAAGCGCATTTGCCTTGTCACAACGCCAATCCGATCTGCATCGGGGTCTGTTGCAATGAAGATGTCCCCTTTTTCTCGATGCAGCTGCTGAGTGCCCAACTGAAGCGCCTTTTCCTCTTCGGGATTTGGGTAGCGGGCGAAAGGAAATGAACCGTCCAGACTCCGCTGCTCTTCCACCAAAGAGACCTGTTTATAGCCCCAATCTTGCAGCGCTTTTGGAACCAGGCGCAATCCCGTTCCGTGGAGATTGGAGTAGACGATTTTGAGTGGAACTTCGGCCAATTCAGGAACCATTTGCAATTTTTTCAATTCCTTCAAATAGGCCGCATCTACTTCGGAGTCGACCTCTGCATATTCCTTCCCCAACAGCACCTGGCTCGGGCTTTTGATTTTCGCCACCTCGGCCATGATTCCCTCATCGTGCGGAGCCACGACCTGACATCCATCGCTCCAATAGACTTTGTAGCCGTTATACTCGGGCGGGTTGTGCGACGCGGTGATCATCACGGCTGCGCTGCATTTGTAATAACGGCAAGCAAAGGATACGAGTGGCGTGGGGCAGATTTCGCTAGAGAGCAAAACGCGGATCCCATTTCCTGCGAAGACCTTTGCTGTTTCCACGGCAAACTCGCGGGAGTGGTGCCTCACGTCATAGCCAATGAAAACAGAGGGATCTTGGAGGGGTTGGTTTTTGATATAATGGGCCAAACCTTGCGTGGCCATGCGGATTGTGTAGATATTGACTCGATGGGTTCCGACGCCCATGACGCCGCGCATTCCGCCTGTGCCGAAGGAGAGGTCTTTGAAGAAGGCATCGGCTAACGCTTTTGGATTGTGCGTTTGAAGTCTGCGGATTTCGGCCTTGGTTTCGGGATCGAAGGGGCCTTCCAGCCAACTCTGAATTCGTTGATCAATTTCGGTCGACATAAGACGCTATTATTCTTGAAAGACCTATTTTTGGAAACAACAGAGGCAGCGCTGTGTGGGCTTGGACGTAATGAGAGAGAAGATTTGTTGAATAGGGCGGCTGGTCTCCAGCTTGGACACCAATTTTCTTTCATCGGCACAGAGATCGAAAAGGAGACACAGAGATCACAGAGAGGGGGGATTTTTTATTGCGGCGGAGCCGCAATAATTTTTTCTCTCCTCTGTGTCCTCTGTGCCTCGATTTCTATCTCTGTGCTGATATTGTGTCCAAGCCTGCAGGCCGCTGCACAGCGCTAGCTCCCACCCCACCCACTCTAAAGATCGAAATTCTGATCCAGCAAATTGTCCAAGTAGGTCAGACACTGCTCCTGAATATGCAGCGAAGGCACAACCTCCGCCTCGGGATGATTGATCCCTTCGCACCGTTTCCCTGCCTCTTCCCAATCATTCTGGTCTCTCAAATGATGAACCCACCACGGAAAGGTACGACACTGCGTCGGCCGCGCCTCATAAACCGAACACCGGTTCTCCTTCAGAAACAGACAATCATCCGACCCGGCCCGGTCCAATAACGCATACTGCCCATCCACCAGCCTTGTGTACTTCTTGGCAAACTCCGTCTCGCTCAACCCAAAATAACTAGCAAACCTCTCCAAATCCATTCTCGAAAGATAGACATACCCAGGCGATCCCGTACAACATTTCCCGCACCCCGTGCATTTGAACCTAAGCCCCTCCTCAAACCAGGGCTCGACTACTTCCTTATCCATCCAAACTCTTCCGTACGGGTTTTGTTCCACTTTTGATCCCAGCGATAGGTGCTCACGGTACACCCCTCCGGTCGAAGGTCAATCAAATTCCACGCCCCCTTCTTTCCTTGGGCGCAGCTGCCGCTGTCGAGAATGATGGGGAGCCCGCTCACTTGCAAGTCAGCCACTGTATGTCGATGGGTGTGCCCATGCAAATAAACACGAATACGAGGCTCCCTCTCCAAAATCGTCTGCAGCGCTTTCCCCCTCCTTAAGTTGTGGCGTTCCACATCGTTTTGAAAGAAGGGAAAATGGTTAAACAACAGAATCGAATCACTCCCAGGAATCAGCTTCAATACCTCTTCCAAATAGCCCTCCAGTTTCTCTGAAAACGCTCCTTCGGAAGAATAGGGATTCGTCGCCAAGGCCGTGTCGAGAGCGACCACCCACCAGTCGGGGGCGATCTTGTGGGCCTCAATGCCATGCTCTTTGAGCGTAAAGAACTCGACCGGATGGGCAATCTCTTCGCGCTGGTTGGTGAAGTAGCGGTAGAAATGCTTATTGCGATAGCTGCGGAGGGTATAGTGGTCGTGATTGCCCGGGATCGCTATCCAAGGCTGCTTGATCTTTTTGACAAATGAGCGCGCTTTTTCAAACTCTTCCAGGAGAGCCGTCGTCGAGAAATCGCCCCCCAAAAGGACCAGGTCGATATTGAGGTCTTCAAAGAGCTTGGGCAGGGGCTCCACTTGCTCCTCAAAAAAGTGCTTTTTTCGAACGGCCAGCCAGTTCAAATTTCCTAAAAATCTTTTTGATAAAAGTCGGAAGAGGTTCCAGGTTAACCGGGTAAAGTGAAAATCTGAGACGTGGGCGATGCGCATTGCGCCGATTATAGCACGCGAATGGGGTCAGATTCTAGGGGTTTTTTTCTGGCTTTTTTTTGCGCGTTTGACGGTCCCTTTGTTCTGATCGAACACAGGAACCCGGCCTCGGTGGCCTCCCCTCATTTCCCGGTTTCGCTCCTCGGCGCTCTTCTCGAGAGGCGCCCGAGCTTCCCTTTCAGCCTTCATTTTTTGTTTGGCCTTTTTCTTCTTCTCATGCTCAGTCACAGGCCAAGTGGGAACCTCTGGGAGCTCCTCTCCCATCTCCTCGCGATGCATCGAGCGGATCACGCGCCGATTCAGCTTCTTAATATGATGAGGAAGATCTTTCATGGGTCACCTTGTCTTTATATTACAAGATTTTCAATTTAATATAACTTAATTGCTTAAAACGTTGTTTTTAAAGCAATTGATTGCCATTCCTGTTGTGATAAATTTTTTCCAATGGTTTTTTCTGAGTCGAAATCCCTTCCAGTTGGGGATCCATTGGGGGGGGAGGACCACTTCTCCTTTTCCCCAGCCGGGCCGCCATAGGCGCATCTGTTTCTCTTCGGGGCCGATGATCAAATGGGGGATGTTAAAGTAGGAGGCGATGTGCCCGGGGCCAGAATCGTTACCCATAAAGTAGCCCGATTCGTAAATAAAAGAGAGTAAGGCTTCTAAGGAGGGAAACTGGGGAAGGAAGAGGGGTTCTAGGCCCTCTTTTTGCATCCATGCGGCGCACTTTTCGAACTTTTCCAAAGCCCAGTTCTTTGCTGGGTGGCCGCTTCCGGTATGGATGGCGGCCCGCTTTTTATAGCGTCTATGAACCAAGCCGGGGGGAGGTTTTAGTCCGTTTTCTCGATTGGCCGGGATATGGAAAAGGGTATTTATTGCGGCCACCACATTCTCCACCATCGTCTGGTTCGGATTGCAAACGTAATCGAAGCCCTTTTGCAACGGCCGGTGCTTATCGTTCTTATGGCTCCCATAAAAAGTGTACACGGGGATCTCTAGCGCATGTATGGCTCTGGCTCTCGCGCTATTATCGTGTTGAAGGAAAAGGGCATCCATCTCTTCAAAACCATCGAAGCTGAATCGATAGCCCTCCAGCCACTTTCCAAATCGATGGGGCGTAAAGGTAGTGACCTCATAGCCAGCCAGGGCTAAGTGGTGGGAGACGATATGGAGGATTAAAGTGTCGCCAATGCCTGGCGCGCAAACTATGCCGATCTTCATTAGTCGTAGTATTTTGTCTGGAATAGAATAACTTTTCCAGTCAAAGCTGGAATTTGGATGCGCAACGTGGCCGATTCGAGTGGTTTTTTCTCAGCTAGACCGCTCATCAAATCGATGGCTGTGGTGTTCCTAAAGCAAGGCATTTCAATCACTTGGTCTGCTGTGACCCGGCCAAAATTCACTGCCAGCAACTGGAGCATGCCGCTTCCCTTCAGTTTATGCATCAAGAGCATCAGCCCAGGCTGCATGGTATCGGGCACTCCCACCAGCTCTGCGCTTTCAAAGCCGTTTTCTCTCCGGATTCTCAAGATCTTTCTGAGCTGCATGGCAAACGATTTGGGATTTTTAAGCTGGCCGGGGAGCGAAGCGTACAGAGTGTTCAAACAGGGGTCCATGGGATCTACCTTTTCGTCGCTCAAGGTTCCCAAAAGATCGGAAACAGAGAAAGAAAAGGCTCCCGGCTGCATTGCGTAGAAAAAGGCCAATAGCAGATGCAGATCGCCGATCTCTTCGCGGTGCTTTTCAAAATCTTTTACATTCAGTGCAGCGGCGCAATAGCCGGGCCATGTTGAGCAGCTCAAATCCTTTTTCAACAATCGCTCTCTCAACACTTCTCCCGTCAAGATCTCATCGTAGTAGTGATATTTTCTTCTCGGATGTTCTAACAATTCGGCCCAATCGCAGGTGAACTGATCGAACGGTTGTAAAACGTGGACCAACCGTTTTGCCGCGATTCCTTCATCCAAGAAAAAGCGGTAGATCAACTTCAGAGCCCCCGCATCCTGAGCAATCATCGCGTGCAGCAGAGCAGCCCGGGTTACCGTATCTTCCATCAAATCGCTGCAAACGGCCTTTAACTCATCAAAACAGCCCCGCCCCTCCTGCACACTAAATCCGCCCAATTTTCTCGACCAGAGCGAGAGAGTCTCTTTTGCATTGCCAGTCAAAGAGGCATCGATCCGGACAATTTTTTCTCCCAAATTATACAAGGAATCGATCAGATCTGCCGTCGCGATCCGGAATCCGGCAAACGAGGGGTTGAGCCAATCGATCACAGGATCGGACACTCCCTCTTTCAAATAGATCCATCGCCGCACCTTCCCATCATCGCATTTCACCTGCGGCGTCGCATTCCAGCTACTCTCTTTCACGTAAGGCGCAAACTCCTCGGGAACGTAGCCTTTTTTATGCAATTCTTGCAGATTCAGCCAAGGGACATTTTCGGCAAATTGGTTAGGGCCCACCCGTGGCAGCCATTTCCAGTCTCTTTTCTCCACTTCTACCAGGTGATATAACCCCGCGAAGTCGCCAAACTTTTTCAAAGCCAACCAAAAATCGGCGCTTAAGCCAGTGCTTCTTCCCATTGCCTCGCCGATCAATGCGATCCCTTTTTTACTCAGGAGACAGGCTAATTCGTCCCAATCGCTTCCCCATTTTGGATCCAAGCCGAGGCCTGTTCTAAATGCGCCTCCTTTCTTCAACCCTTTCAAGTAGACGCCTTGAACGCCCACTTCGCGCAAGCAATCCCAAAGCGATTCATTATTGAGTGTTTCGAAGGCATTGGGTTGAATTTCGTTCAAATCGACACTGAACCAAACATGAGCCGTATCTAGGCAGGCTTGTGCTTGGGGAGTATTTGGGGGCGGGGGCAGCTTGGCTACCTCGAGGCCATATTTTCTGCTGATCCAGTCGGCGCCGTAGAGCATCGACTGGGGCTCCAATTCCGCTTGGGCAAAGAATAGGGAGGGGAGCAAAAGGAATAGAAATGGGACCCGCATAATCTGTTTGGATTACAACAGATTCGCCCGATTGTCAAGTGGACCTTTGATGGGGAGGGATGTGGGGAGGGGTGTGGGGAGGGGTTAGAAATAGCGGCAAGCGTTTGGGTAGCTTGGAGTCCAATTTTTTTTCATCAGCACAGAGATAGAAGTCGAGGCACAGAGGACACAGAGGGAGAAGAAAATTCGACGCCTCCGGCGGCGAAAAAAATCCCCCCCTCTCTGTGCTCTCTGTGTCTCCTTTTCGATCTCTGTGCTGATGAAAGAAAATAAGAGCCCAAGTCCTCACACACGCTTGCCGCTATTCCCCCCCCCTTCTACCCCCTCTCAGGCTCCCTCTTTGGCGTTGGCGATGAGGGCCTCCGACAGAAGGACGATGCCAGCCATGGAGACGGCATGCGTCAGGCTGCTCTTCACCACTTTCGATGGATCGATAACGCCACATTTCAGAAGATCTTCCACCTGCTCGCTCAGTGCATTGAACCCAAAATTGCGCTCCTTTTTAAGCACTTCCTCAAGAATAACCGATGGGTCGAAGCCCGTGTTTAGAACAATCTGCTTGAAGGGCGCCTCGCAAGCCTTGAGGAGAATTTGTGCGCCGACTTCTTCCTCTTTGGAGAGTTTGAGTTTGGCGCAGGCGCGACTCGCGCGTAGGAGGGCCACGCCGCCGCCAGGAACAATGCCTTCCTCAAGAGCGGAACGGGTCGAGTTGAGGCTATCCTCATACATCTGCTTTTTCTTCTTCATTTCCGATTCAGTAGGCGCTCCCACTTTAATGACAGCTACGCCGCCTTGCAGTTTGGCTTTGCGCTCTTCGAGCTTCTCTTTGTCGTAAGAAGAAGTTGTTTTCGCCAGTTCGGCATCGATTTGGGCGACGCGGGCTTTGATCTCTTTCGCGTTCCCTTTGCCGCCGACGATGGTCGTTTTCTCTTTGTCGATGTTGATCTGATCAGCCCGACCCAATACTTCAGGATCGGCTTCGCGTAAAAGGAGACCTTTGTCTTCGGTGACGAGGCTGGCTCCGGTGAGGATGGCGATGTCTTCGAGGATCGCTTTGCGGCGATCGCCAAAGGCGGGAGCTTTGACGGCAGCGACTTTGAGAGTGCCGCGGAGTTTGTTGACAACGAGCGTAGAGAGGGCGTCGCCTTCGATCTCTTCGGCAATGATGAGGAGCTCTGCGCCAGTTGTCGCTACGTGTTGGAGAATGGGGAGGAGCTCTTGCGCAGAAGAGATCTTCTTGTCTGTGATGAGGATGAAGGGTTGCGTCATTTCGACGGTGAGCTTCTCTGCATTGGTCGCAAAATAGGCGCTTAAATAGCCCCGGTCAAACTGCATTCCCTCGACGAGTTCAATGACCGTTTCCGTCCCTTTGCCCTCTTCAATGGCCACCACGCCGGTCTTGCCGACTTTGTTGAAGCATTCGGCGATCTTTTCGCCCACTTCCGCGTTGCCAGAGGCGCTCACGGAGGCGATATTGCGCGTGTCTTGATTGTTTTTAACGGTCAGAGACATCGCATCGATCTCTTTCAACACCGTTTCGAGAGCTTTATCCATGCCCCGTTTAATCGCCGTCGGATTGGCGCCAGAAGCGATATTCTTAATGCCGCCCTGCACGAGCGCGCGCAAAAGAATGATGCCCGTAGTAGTTCCGTCGCCCGATTTCTCTTTGATTTTCGCGGCCACTTCTTTTCCCATGGAGACGCCCATGTTGAGGAAAGCATCTTTGAGCTCCATATCTTTGGCGATGCTATTGCCGTCGCTTGTGATGGTGGGAGAGCCCCAGCTAGTCTGTAGGCCCACATTGCGCCCTTTGGGTCCCAATGTGATGGCGACGACATCGGCCAGTTTATCAATTCCATCTCGCAAGGCATTTCTAGCCTCTTCTTCGAAAACGATCTCTTTTGGTTTCATGATGATATCCTCATTGCTATGTCTATTGCAGGCGCAGAGTGGGTCAGGGCTCCAATTGAGATTCCGCCCACGCCCGTTTTGGCATATTCGGTCAGATTATCCAATGTAATGCCTCCCGACGCCTCTAAAAAGACCCGTTTTGCATTTCTTACGACACACTCGCGCACTTGATCTGGGGACATATTATCTAAAAGAATGGCATTCACTCCAGAACAAATTGCGCTCTCCAGCTCTTCGCCCCTGCCGATTTCGACCTCAACCCATCCCAATGGAAACTTCTTCCTGGCTCTCTCAACCGCATCGGGCGCCAGGGCCAAGTGGTTATTCTTAATCAAGATCCGGTCGCCCAAATGGAAGCGGTGATTCACTCCTCCGCCCACACTCACGGCATACTTTTGCAGCGCTCTCAGCCCCAAAATCGTCTTTCTCGTGTCTAAAATCTGGCAACCGGTCCCTTTTGCCTTCTCGACGCACCTGGCAGTCAGCGTCGCGACCCCGCTCAAATGTTGCAAAAAGTTCAAGGCGACCCGTTCCGCCCCCAGCAGCGATCTCGCCGGTCCCCGCACCAGAGCCAAAATCGTCCCCGCCTCGCAAACCTGCCCATCGCGCACAAACAGATGTGTTTCAATTCTTGGGTCGTGCAGCTGAAAAATCCAAGGCAAAAACTTCAATCCAGCGATGCAGCCCCACGCCTTTAATAGGATTCTCCCCTCGGCCCATGCCTCTTCGGAAATGCAGGCCCCCGAAGTGATGTCTCCGTGAGCAAAATCCTCATCAAAAGCTCTCTGAATGAGCTCTTCAATCTCGGTGAAATTTTTTGTAGATATCTCTTTTAGGAACATGGTTTTCCTCCAAAGATAAATCATCGAGCCACTTTTCTGCATCACCAGAATTTGACAGATAGGGCTCCTGAACTTATAATACAGATAATGAAATCATCACCCGTGCCGAAAATCCCCATACCCCTGAAATGGATTGAGAAATTTTGTAAATCAAATCATATCATAAAGCTAGCCCTCTTTGGATCCGTTTTAACCGACCATTTTTCTAGTACTAGTGATATTGATATATTAGTTGAATTTGATCCCAATCACATTCCGGGCCTTTTTAGTTTTGTCGAGATGAAAGATGAACTGGCCAAAACTTTGGGGAGAGAGGTAGATTTAAGAACTCCTGAAGATATTAGTATCTATTTTCGAGATGAAGTTGTTAAGCATTCGTACCTAATCTATGGATAAAAAAGACCTGAATAGACTCACCCATATGCTCGATGCTGCTGTTGCAATACGCAGTTTTATAAAAGCCAAGACCCTAAATGATTTAGAAAACGATCGTCTCTTGTTGGGTGGAATTATTCGAGAGTTACTACTTATCGGTGAGGCTGCTAATGCGGTGTCGAAGCAAACTCAGTCCCAGCTGTCTACAATCCCTTGGAAACAAATTATTGGCATGAGAAACCAGCTGGTGCATGGATACTTTGACATCAGTCATCGTATTATTTGGAGCACTGTTACCGCAGACATTCCTGCCTTGATTGCTGAATTAGAGAAGATCGTTCAATCTCGGTGAAATTTTTTGTAGATATCTCTTTTAGGAACATCTTTGAACTTGGCCGCCTCTTTAATGGCTTCTTTGAGCGAGAGTCCATGCAACTCTTGCAGCATGAAAACAATTTCCTCTAAAGATAAATCATCAGGCCACTTTCCTGCATCAATCACCAAAACAATTTCGCCCCGTGCCCCATTTTTCCGATAGTGTTCTGCCAACTCGACCGCCGGGCCCCTTCTACATTCCTCGAAAGTCTTCGTCATCTCCCTCACCACGGCCACCCGCCTCTCCCCGAGCAACTCCAGCGTCTCCACAATCCTCTCTGGGCTCTCAAAAGCCACCGTCGTCCCCGGATAGCCCATCATTTGCCTCAACACCGCCCCCGCCTTCTTCGGCAAAAACCCCACAAACTGAAACCTTGTCGTATCGAACCCCGACATCACCAACGCCTGAATTACGCTGCAAGGTCCTGGGATCACGCTCACCTCGAGGCCTTCCTTCACGCAGGCCTGAACGAGGATCAGTCCCGGGTCATTGATACAGGGCGTCCCCGCATCTGAAATGAGGGCCAGCCTCTTTCCGCCTCTTAAGTCGTCGAGGATCCGTTCCAACGCCTCCCTTTCTTTGAACTTGTGGTAGGAGACCATCCGTTTTTTGATTCCATATCTCTCCAACAGAATGCTACTGCGCCTTGTGTCTTCGCACAAAACGGCATCGCATTCTCCGAGAGCCTCTACAGCTCTCTTCGAGATATCTCCTAAATTACCGATGGGGGTAGCAATAACGAATAACAAAATATTTACTTTTAACTTTCGGAAAAGGTGGCACTCGGATTTGAACCGAGGAATGGAGGCTTTGCAGGCCTCTGCCTTACCACTTGGCTATGCCACCAAAATGGGCACCATTATGCAGCATAACCTTGAAGAGGTCAATGGGATTATTGCCAGCGAACCCGATTCCAGGCGCGGTTCAATACAGAAGTTAAAACTTGTCCACTAAGTAATGGAGATTCAATTTTTAAACCTGCTTTCACTTGCTCTTCTGTCCAAGCACCTTCAGGCAATATCAATCGAATCGTCGTTTTAGAAGTTAGGCGTTGATTTTGGAAATCAGTTAAAGCGGCTCTAAAGTTTGCCAGGGCCTGTTGTTGATCAGCCTGCTTTCTTAAATCGATGTCAACCGTTCGTCCGGTATGTGCTTGAAGGGTTGCGAGAATGCTTTCTGGAGTTAATGGATTTGGAATAAATGTCTTTGGCTTACCATGATCCGCAAAAGGGGTAAATTCGGCTTCAACAGCTACAGTATGATCATTGCCCACTATCGGCTTTCTTCGAACGACAGCATCATCTGATAAGATCAGGATGACTTTTTTGACGTTCACTTTTTTGTGGTTTTGGATGGCGGCCTCAACAGCGCTTCTGATATTGCCTCGATATTCGCGAGCATCTATCGACCGGAGGAATTTCTTTTCAGTTTGATTCGGAACATCGGATCCTGCGACGCCTGGTCGTAAGTCGATTGTAATTTCTTCAAATTTTTCAGTGTCACATTTAGTGAGGAGTTGAGCGACAGTTTCAGTGAGTTGTTTTTCTGTTTTTGTACCTGGTACACTTGTGCCACGTGACCTTTTAGAACTTACAACTACGTATTCGCAGCTACCAAGACGCTCGTTATGTCGGATTCTACCTTCTTCAACAGTTGGGAAACATTCGACTAGCATGTCATTGTTAATGAAATCGTACAATTTACCTACTTGTGTTTGAATGGCTGATGGGTAAATGAGTCGAATTTCTGCTGCTGGGTTTGTTCTCGCAAATTTTTCTAATTCATCTTGGAAAATCTGAAGAGCCGCCGTTGGACTTGTGTAATCCGTTAAGTCAATTGTAAGGGGAGATGTTACCGGCGCGGTAAATTTATTTCTAAGTTCATTAGGATTTTTCGTCCCCCTTTTTGGCTGAGGAGCTGAATGAAGAATCAATCGGGTATTGGGGGAGTGGGGACCGAGATCAAAGCGCGCCTCCTCGTTTCTAACGCCATGTGAAAGGGCTGTCAAAGTTTGTTGGATCTTAACACGATCTATTTCAATGAGGGGAAGAAGAATACGAATCCGTTTTTTATGCGGATTCATGAAGGGGATCTTACCCATTTTTTCCAAAAGCATATCAAGTGCCCTTAGAGGCCCCACACCTGCATAGTTGCCTAAATGGAAGATCGGGTGTGTAATATGCCCCTCTAATCCTCCTAGACCCAACCTTTCTTCAGCTCTCGGGCGAAGATCAAAAATGACTTCTTCTACTCGATCAAAATGATCAAGAGTACCTTCAGTGAGACTTTCTAGGTAGGTACCTACATCGGTTATAAAAGATGCTTCCGGCTTTATATCACCAGTTTGTGGTTTTGGTTTGTGATTATGCATATCTACAAAGACGTCTGCATCATTGATTTTGGTTCCAACCTTGAAATGGGATAACACTTGAGCAGGTGAGCCATTGTCCATTATCGCTTTATAGGTAGCTGGACGGGTAGCATCAACGACGGAGTCTTTCAATTTTTGGATATCTATTTTTTGGAAGGCGCGCTGAAGTGCCGTATCATCTTCTGGTAGAATCACTTTAAAAGTAATGCGTAGATCTGGGCGCTTCTGTAAGAATGCAGCCAGTGCAGTTTGGAATGCCTCTGCAACTTGAGCAGGATTGGCTCCGAAATCTCGATAGTCAATGGAGTGTGTTCTGGCAGTAGTACCGTCAGTAGACGCCTCCTGGCCGGATGTCTGCTTACCTCTAAAATCAAACGTGACAGTTGATAAGGTTGGAATTCCAACATCATCAAATGTAGCTTTAAGAACACTTTTAAGAGCTTCAAGGTTTTGTTTAGGCGTTACTTCTTTTCGTGCTTTGTCTTTGGGCTTAGCCGTTTGTATTTCTAGTTGGGCACTTCCGAGTTTTACGGTGTAAGGTTTGAGCGGCACTCCAAGAGCTGCAATGGTCTCTTTTACTTTAGCATCATCCCCCTCTGGCAGAATCACCTTAACTTTTAATTTACGGGGCGGTCTTACCGAAAGTGCATCGTGAACAATTTCAGCTGCCTTAATAGAACTTGGAAGTCCCCTTAGATCAAAAGTAATCTCACCTGTGGTATTAGATGATAACTGTTGTTTAACTTGAATCTCGTAAGCTTCTGCTGTTATTTCAACAGGAGTTGCATCTGGCTGTGTTGTTCCAACTTCAAAGGTAACAGGTCCATTATTAATGGTTTTAACAGCCTTGTAAGATGGATCGGGAGGGGTAGTCTGCGGAGCCTCGACTGGTTTTGTAATGAATGCTTCTCGTTGTGCTTGCGACAGTACGATTTCAACTATTCGAAGAGGAGTTATATCTTTGTGATGGTCTTTGGCATAGGCAGAGATTTCACCTATTAATAGGACGTAAAGAGCTTTGTTTAGAGCGGTTGCGGTATCATTCAATAGGCCAAAGGCAACATGAGCTTGCCCCTTTTTCTGAGCTTCTTTTAAGGCAGCTCTCACAGCCTTTCTGATGCTTTCATCATCCTTTTTGGAAATTTCTTCGCCTGTAAGTTCGGGGGTGACAATGTGGATAATCCCCTCAACTTTGTCTAGCCTCCCAGCGTCTGTGCTAACTGCATCGCCCACAGCATAGAGACCCTGTTTGTTGTGAAGACCGAAGTAACCCTTTTTTTCTTCCCGTTTTTTTCTAAGTTCATCGGCAACATTAGCAGCGTCTAAAATTGCGGTTTTCCGACGTAAAGTCTCGTCTGTATAATTGACAATAACTGCGCCAGATCGTCGGGTCAAATCGCCCACGCCAGCAACTATTTGAATATCTCCATGAGTGCCCAATGACTCTTGGTCTTTCAATCCTTCATCGGTTTTAGCGGGTTTGGGTGCATCAGCAGATGGCGCGGGAGTCAATCCCTCTTTGTTGTAGATGAGGACGTAGGCAGTTTTGGCTAGTCTATAAAACTCGGCTTCGTCCACTTTTTCAGGACGTTTGTCGTCATTCAAACACCAGCAGGTATTTCCATCTTTAACATAAGTTACATAGTGGCCGCTTCCAACACCAGTTCCATGGTGGAGGCTGAAACTCATGAGGTCATAGACAGTTGTTTGGCCTGGATTTCCGTATAATTCGCCGTCCAATGTCATCTTGCCCCTCTCATCGCAAGCAAGCAATTCAGTTGTGTCTTTTCTGTGAGGGATCTTTCTAGAAAAATCAGATTTTTCTGTTTCAGTATCAGCTATTGCTTTGAGAACTTTTGAAAATACTACTTCATTTGCTTTAAGAATCTTGAGAAGAGCTGAAGCAATCTTTTTGTTATTAAGAATTTTATTTGCTAAGGCTATTTTTTCAGCGTCAGAAGTTGTTTTGGATAATTTAGGTCGATCCACTTCATCTAGGAGCGAAGCAGGAAAACCTTTGTCTACTAATTGATCGATAAAGGCTTTCTTCTCTTCGTCACTTAACTTATCGGAGTGTTGAAACACGAGTGCTCGGGCAGTTTCAAATTTTGATTCATCTGAAAGAATGATTAGTGCGAGCTTTCTTTTATTTTCAGGGGAAATTTGTTCAGCAGCAAACAAGGCTCCACTTGTGTCATCGAAAAACAATCCTGAATCAGCCTTTTTAGCTTTTAATCGATCAATGAGCCAGTCTTTTTGAGCATCTGGTAATTCCGTATATTGAATGCTATCACGATTTACATGTGCTACCAAAACTCCAGGGGCCGCTTCTAGCACCTGTTGTGCTTTTCCGTCTGAGTCAAGTTTGCTGGCTTGTTGCTCTTTTAAGGCAGCTGCTACGGAAGCGCCTTTAGGAGCAATCGTTCTTCTGGCCAGTTCAGGAGCTTCCTCTTTGCCTGCATCCCAAGTTCCTTCTCTGTTAGTTTTATGGGCTTTTGAACGAGAATAAATGGGGGAATTTGGACTTACTTTTGAGAAATCGATTTGCTCATTAAGACGCTGCATAGCCTCTTGCTCGTCCATTTGTACGTTTTTCTCGAAACCTAAATGGGCTCTGAGTTCCTCGAGATCTGATGAAGTCTGTGTGTCCGAATGCTGCGCCTGCTCGTAGGCCGTAAGAATTTTGTGGAGAGGGTTGGATTCTCCGTCTTGAATCACGCCTGGTTTGAGAAGTTCAGCTCGAATGACAGGGTTCGTTGCCCATTGCTGGACGGCTGCGTTGAGGTAACAGAGGTAATTTTTTGGATTTGTAAAACCGACGGGGCGTAGGGGAACGGCTCCTTTTGCGGGTGCTGTTTTGGCTCTTTGAAAGAGGTTGTAGAGTTCTCGAAGTTCGGGGTCTTTATCAATTTCGCTGTTGATGTGTTCGGCAAGATTGGGCTTGGCGGATTGGAGGAGAGTGGAGATCTTTTTTGCAGGGCCGTCCTTTGCATCTACAATAACTTGAATGTTTCCGGCATCTACGTTTTCTTCGAGTGAGGATGTTGAATCATAGTCGTGCTGATCGTCTGTAGGCTTATAAACCGCATAGCCATTCTCTGTGAGTACGAATTCAAAATCTTCTTTTCCAACTCCAGGAGATCTTTTCTGAAGATCTTGGAGGAATACATCACGGGCTTTGTTTATTGCCGGTCTAAGCGCTTGAATTTCGGCAGACGTAAGAACTGATTTGTGAATAGGAACATTGAGTCTGAATTCCCAACGCTTCCCTTTCCAACGGACAATCTCTTTATATTCATAGAAGTCACCTGATTTTTTTACTCCGGCGCTACCATGGGCAGTGTGATCAGCTGTTTCAGCGCTCGGACTAACTTCAACCCCAGTGGTTCCACCTTTTGGACGTTGAGGTCTTTGTGTGGAGGGAGCTGTTCTTCCTCTAGCGGCAGCATCTACTCTGGCTGCCGCAGGATCGGATTCAGCTTTTCTTTTCTTTGAAGCAGGACCAGGAGGACGAGCTGCGCCTAGTGGTCGTATTACTGGTGTTGTTGTCATGGCTTTTATTATGTGTTGGTTTTTTTATTTAATTATAACTGATTTAGAGGTTTAAATCAATTATTTTATTGGTACGATTATAATGTTTAATTGTGATGTATGTGATTGGTTGTGAGGTGATTAAAGAGATGTGTTGCTTGGATTTTACAAAAAGGGGTATATACTTGGGGGTCCAGGAGGCCAGGATGAGAAATGTCCCTGTTCGAAGAATCGCCCAGTTTCTGGGTGTGGTGTGCGAAAGTGATGCGCAAGTGACTGGCTATCAGATAGATAGTAGAATGATTGGGCCCGGGGAGCTATTTTTTGCTGTGAAGGGGGATCAGACCGATGGCCATAAGTACCTGGCTGATGTTAAGTTGCGGGGGGCTGTTGGAGCTGTTGTTA
The DNA here is from genome assembly GCA_964458995.1 of uncultured bacterium. Taxonomy (GTDB): domain Bacteria; phylum Chlamydiota; class Chlamydiia; order Chlamydiales; family SM23-39; genus REEB52. The sequence goes on from CAYWKW010000005.1 coordinate 20,981, forward strand.
GTAGGGGTTATGAGGGGCCCGACTTTGGTCTGATTTTGCTGCCGGTTGAAGATGTGGTGGAGAGCTTGCAGGGGCTGGCCCGCCATTTTATGGAGGAGTGCCGGGCGCAGATTATTGGGATTACCGGTTCGTTGGGAAAGACGACGACCAAGGAATTTGCGGCCACTTTGTTGGAAGGGAAATTCAAGGTGGGGAAAAACTACCTCAACTACAATACCAAGCTCACCTATCCCATTAGTCTTTTGAATCGAGGCGGGGATGAAGATGTTTTGGTTGTGGAATTGGGGATGACTGAACCTGGAGATATCGGCCGGCTTTTGACGATTGCGGCGCCCGACATTGCGGTCGTTACCAAAATTGCGTGGGTTCACGGCGCCTTTTTCCCCAATGGCATGAGCGATATTGCCAAAGGAAAGGGGGAGATTTTTTCTCATCCAAGAACGAAAAAGTGTGTCTTCTATCATGGCCTCTATCAATATCCAGAAGCGATCGAGGCGATCCAGGGAGAGAAGGTGAGCTTTTCTCTCGATGATCGCACCGCCGATTATTTTCTCTCGAGCGAGTTTTTTGTCGACGAGAGGGGAGTGAGGGCCTATCAATTTGATCCGCCCTATAAGCAGGCCCATGTGCTGCACAATTTTTTAGCGGCGGTGAGTATCGCTCGTCAAATGAAAATGGAATGGGATGAGATCAACCGCCAAATTCCCAAGTTAAAACTCCCCAAAATGCGATTTGAGCAATATGAAAAAGAGGGGGTTGTCTTTGTCAATGACGCCTACAATGCGAATCCCGACTCGATGAAAGCGGCTCTTTCCCATTTGCCAGAGCCAAAGCCGGGCGGCAAGCGGATCGCAGTATTGGGCATGATGGTCGATATGGGGCCCGATTCGGAGAATATCCATCGCGACGTGGGGCGATTTGCGCAGCAGTACGTCGATCACCTTCTGGTCCTAGGAAAAGAGGCCACTCAAATTTACGAAGCCTTTCAAGAAGTGAAAAAGCCGGCTGAACAATATTTCGATTTTCCCAGTCTTCACGAACGGCTGAAAAGTCTCATGAGTCCCGGCGACGTCGTTTTAGTCAAAGCCTCTCGCTGTGTACAGATGGAAAACCTTTTTAACCTCCTAAACGAATGCTCCTCTTAATTCTCGAATGGTTTAACTCACTAGGTTTTAAAGTCCCTACGGCTTTTGCCTATTTTTCGACCCGGATGATTTTAGCTGCGGCGACGGCTCTTCTTTTCACCATCTTTCTGGGGCCTCGCTTCATCAAAAAGCTCTATGAACTCAAGATTGGCCAATCGATCCGCAGCGTCCAGGAAGTGCCCCTTCTCGCGGAACTACACGGGAAGAAAAAGGATACGCCCACCATGGGGGGGATCCTCATCCTCTTTTCGATGGCGGTTTCCCTCTTTCTCTGGATGGATTTGCGCAATGTCTTTACGTGGATCCTCCTTCTTACGACCCTCGTCCTAGGATCTCTTGGCGCCTCGGACGACTACCTCAAACTGCTCCATAAAAACAGCAAAGGGCTTAAAGCGCGCAGAAAGATGATCATCCAGGTTGGCTTTTCTGCTCTCATCGCACTCTATCTTCTCGTTCCTCCCTTTACAAACGCCATAGCGGGCAAAAACTTTTTGCATCCCCCCTCTGCCAAAGAGCAGGTGATGGAGGGGAGGCGTGTGCACTCAACTACATTGACCACTGAGGAGTATGTAAAGCAGCTTTACATTCCCTTTTTCAAAGATCCGGTCTTTCAATTCCCCACGATCATCGCCTTCTTTTTCTTCATTTTCGTGATCACCGGCGCCTCCAATGCGGTGAATCTTACGGATGGGCTCGATGGTCTCGCAGCCGGATGCCTCGTTATGGTCTCGATGGTACTTGCCCTCTTTGCCTTTCTTTCGAATCACATTGATTTGGCGCGGTACCTCAACATTTTATACATTGAGGGGAGTGGGGAAATTGCCGTTTATCTCTTTGCGCTTTCTGGCGCGGCGTTGGGATTTCTTTGGTACAATGGCTATCCGGCGCAAGTTTTCATGGGAGACACAGGATCGTTGGCCCTGGGCGGTATTCTTGGCGTGTCGGCTGTACTGCTCCGCCGAGAAGTGATCTTGGCGATAGCTGGGGCAATATTTGTCGCTGAGGCGATGTCAGTAATTTTGCAAGTGCTGAGTTATCGATACCGGAACAAGAAGAGGATTTTTCTTATTGCGCCCCTGCATCACCATTTTGAGTACAAGGGGTGGCCTGAGACGAAAGTGGTGATCCGCTTCTGGATCATCAGCCTCCTCTTTGCGATCATCTCCATCGCCTCCCTAAAACTCCAATGAAGTTTAACACTGAGAGGGATGAAGGTCGGGGGAGGCCCCCGAACCCCCATTTGTTTAACACTGAGCACACTGAGATCACTGAGGCGCGAAGCGCGCAAGAGGAATTAAAATGGTAGAATTAGAATATGCCGAACGACTTCATATAAATCTCACAGAAAAAATTATTGGGTTAGCTATTGAAGTACATAGGGAACTGGGGCCAGGACTTTTTGAATCTGTGTATGAAACCTGCTTGTTTTTTGAGTTACATCGATCAGGGTTAAAGGTGGAGAGGCAAAAACCTTTGCCTATCATATACAAAGACATACAACTTGAAAGTGGATTCCGACTCGATCTGGTTGTTGAAGATAAGGTGATCGTTGAAATAAAATCAGTCGATGCTATTGCACCTATCCATGAGGCACAACTTCTTACCTATCTTAAATTGTCTGATTATCAGGTTGGCCTGCTAATCAATTTTAATGAGAAGATACTTAAACATGGGATCCGGAGAATCATTGATTAAAATTCCTCTTGCGCGCCTCGCGCCTCAGTGTGCTCAGTGAGCTCAGTGTTAAATAATGGGGGTTCGGGGGCTTCCCCCGAGTTTGCCCCCCTCAGTGGTGAAACTATGAAGATATTGGTGATTGGTTACGGAGTGAGTGGGAAGGCGGCGGCGGCCTTTTTGCGGTCGCGGGGACATGAGGTGGTCGCTGTCGATCGGAAAGGAGAGGGCGTACCTCGCGATAGCGAAGACTTCCCCCTCGATGGCTTTGATCAAGTCATCCTCTCCCCAGGCGTCCCCCCAACCCACCCTCTCGTGGTAAACGCACTGAAGAGGCGCATTGAGGTCATCGGCGAAATTGAGTTGGGCTTCCGCCATCTGCAAAATCGGTGCTTCGGCGTCACCGGCGCCAATGGCAAAACAACTACAGTTTTACTAACCACCCATATCCTAAATTGTGCGGGTAAAAAGGCCCGCGCGTTGGGCAATGTAGGCGATAGCCTCTGCGGGTATCTGCTCAATGCCGATGCTAGCGAAATCTTGATCATGGAGTTGAGCTCCTTCCAACTAGAAACCCTCCGTGTGAAAAAATTAGAAGCCGCTATCGTGCTCAATATCACCCCCAACCACCTAGATCGTTATGCTTCGATGGAAGAATATGTGAAGGCCAAAGCCCTAATTCGAAATTGTCTCCTCGGTGAGCTCTTCGTGGGAGGAGAGGTGCTGAAGGAGTGGGGAAGGTTTTTTGCGGGAGCGAGCGATTTTGAAAAAAATGTTGATCCGATAAAGGGGCTAAGCTATACCCAATTGGAGATGCCCTCAAAGCAAAGTGTTCAAGCAGCTTATCTGTTGTGCAAACGGTGCGGCGTAACCGATGTCGATTTTTTAAGAGGTTTGCAAACCTTTAAAAAACCACCGCACCGAATCGAATGGGTGGCGGAAATCAACGGAGTGTCGTATTATAATGACAGCAAATCGTCAAATGTCCATTCGGTGATGCACGCAGTGGGCCGTTTTGAGGGGCCGCTGGTTTTGATCATCGGCGGTCTGCATAAAGGATCGTCGTACAGGCCTTGGATCGAAAGCTTTCAAGGGAAGGTACGCAAAATTGTAGCCTATGGACAGGCGGCGCCGCTGATGGAATTGGAACTTGCCTCGAGCTTCCCATTCGAAAAAGTGGACCGGTTTGCAGATGCAGTGAAAAAGAGTAGATTAGAGGCAAAAAAAGGGGAGACGGTGCTCCTTTCGCCAGGATGTTCAAGTTACGACCAATTTCCAAGTTATGAACATCGCGGCGATGAGTTTAAGCGCCTTGTGAGGGAACTATGAATCGGAAAAATACGATCTTAATCGCAGTATTAATCAATGCAGGATTGTTGGCTGTGCTTCTCATCGCCAGCTTGACAACGCAGGAAGAAATTGAACCTGCGGCTCCCGTTGTCGCGGAAGCCCCTTTGTCGCTTCCCAAGTTTGATGATCAACCGATGTTCAATCAGGAAATTCCCCTCGCAACTCTTCCGCCAGAGCCAAAAGTGGATCCCATTCCTCTAGTTCTGCCAGAACCTCTTGTTCATAAATTACCCCCGCTTGTCGCAGAACCCGCGCCCGTGTCCGAGTCCGTACCCGCCTCTCCCCCTCTTTCTTCCCCTGCCGTCGCGGAAGTGAAGGTGAAAAAAGGGGACAGCTTGGAAAAAATTGCCAAAGCGCATCGCACAACAGTCGATGAGATCATCAAAATCAACCATTTGCCAAGCACCTTCTTGAAGATTGGCCAAGTGTTAAAAATCCCTACCGAAAAGTCTCTGATCGCCAAAGTGCAAGAGAAAAAACCAGTTGAACAAGGCCCCGAATACTACATCATGAAAGTCGGAGAAAATCCTTGGGCGATTGCGGTCAAGCATCGGATGAAAGTGGAAGAACTTTTACGTTTAAATGCTTTAAACGAAGAGAAAGCGCGCAAGCTCAAACCCGGCGATCGATTGCGGATCAGATAAGATGGGTCGCGCTGCGGTTTGGCTGATCGTCTCAGTGGCGCTCCTCTTCTCAATAGGCCTCCTCATGGTCTTCAATACGACCGCGGCTGAAATCATCGACCGCTCTTTAACGACAGGGACTCACACTGCCTTATTTAAGCAGATCGCCTACAGTTTTGTCGGCATTTGCGGCGGCCTTTTCGTCTATCGATGGGGCCATGAGAATCTGATCCGGTACAGTTTCCCCTTGCTGATCGCAGGGACACTTTTGTTAACGCTTGTCTTCGTGCCAGGGATCGGTATGAAAATCAATGGGGCAAGGCGCTGGCTCGGCCTTTTTGGGTTTCCCATCGGACAACCCTCCGAAATCATTAAAATCTTGATGCCGGCCGCCTACATTTATTGGTTTTTAAAACAGGAAGGGGCCATCGGTTATGTCTCATTTCTAAAAATGTTGGGATGGTTCTCCATTCCCGTCGCGCTGATTCTATTTGAGCCAGACAACGGGACGACCTTCATCATTTTCCTTTTGGGAATCGTCCTTTTCCTCCTGACGCGCCTACGGCTCTTCTATTGGGCCTTGCCGCTACTGGGGCTCTCCCTTTTGGGAGCCGCGGCAGCTTATCACATGCCCCACGTACGCGACCGCCTTCAGATCTATTTGCATCCCGAGCTGGATTTGAGAGGGAAAGGGCATCAACCCCATCAGGCCAAGATTGCAGCTGGATCGGGCCAAATGTTGGGACGCGGCTTTGGAGAAAGTCTGCAAAAACTCAACTATTTGCCAGAAGCGCGTAGCGACTACATTGCAGCCATTTATGCCGAAGAGATGGGATTCGTGGGTATTTTAGGACTCATTGCCCTCTACATCATTTTAGCTTCGTCAGGATTTGTCATTGCGATGAATGCGCAAGATCGAGGCGCCTTTTTATTGGCGGCTGTTTTAACGTTTTTAATATCGATTCAAGCTTTTCTTAATTTAGGAATTGTATCGGGTTTGCTGCCCAGCAAAGGGATGACTCTGCCCTTCTTTTCACAAGGAGGCAGTTCTTTAATGGTGAATTTTATCGCCCTTTTTATATTGTTAGATATTTCCCGGAAATCATTATGCTTAAAGTATTGATGGCGGTAGGCGGCTCGGGAGGCCATCTTTTCCCAGCGCGGCAACTCACAGAAATCATCAATGATTGCGAAGTGATTTTTGCTGGCCACAAATTAGAGAGCACCCCCTTTTTCGACCGGAAAGTTCCCTATCATGAAATTGCCTCTTCCAATAGAAAACCGATGGCCATTTTCAAAGGGCTTTGGCAAGCCTTACGCCTCATTTGGAAATTCAAACCCGATGTGGTTGTTGGATTTGGCAGCTTTCACAGTTTTCCGATTCTTTTGGCAGCGGTGCTCTTAAGAAAAAAGATCCTCCTCTTTGAAGCCAATTGTTCGCTCGGCAAGGTGAATCGAATGTTTGCCCCTTTTTCCAAAAAAGTCGCCCTACAATTTCCGGTGCAGTGCAGAAAATCGGCCTATGTCCCTCTTTTGCCTTGGGTGAGTAAAACCCGGACGAAAAAATATCACAAAGATCGCGACCGGACGACGATTTTAGTTTTTGGCGGTTCGCAAGGGGCCTCCTTCATCAATCGCACTTTTTGTGAATCTGCCAAACTGCTCACATTCCCTTTTCGCGTCATTCATTTGACAGGAAAAGAAGATCCTGAGGTAAGATATTCAGTTCCTGCAACCGTTCTCCCTTTTGAAGAGGAGATGGCGGCAGCCTATGAGGTAGCTGATTTGGTAGTTTGCCGTTGTGGGGCGGGGACGACAGCCGAGTTGATCCGCTTTCAAAAGCCCGCTGTGATTATCCCCTACCCATACGCGTACGACCACCAGCGCAAGAATGGGGAATTCTTGCAAAAGGGAGCTCGCCTGCTTTTGCAGTCGGAAGCCAATCCAGAAAGATTAGCGGCGGAAATTGAGATGCTCAAAAAAGATCTGGAGGAGCATAAAAAAGCTTTGAGGCAGATAGCCTTTCCAGAAACAGTTGATTTCGGTGCGCTCGTGCGGGCCGTAGGAGAAAGAAAATGACCTACCATTTCATTGGCCTGGGCGGAATTGGGATGAGCGCTTTGGCCCGAATATTGATGCAAAAAGGGCACAGGGTCAAAGGAAGCGATCGAGCCTCTAGCCTCCTTTTAGATGAGCTGCAAAAAGAGGGCGCCCATGTGCAGATCGGCCATAGCGCCGACGGACTCCATGAAGCCGAATGCGTCATCTACAGCACCGATATCAAAGAAGACAACATCGAGTGGATCCACGCCAAAGAGCGCAATTTGCCCCTGCTTCACAGATCTGATCTTCTCCACGAATTGATGAAAGGGAAAAAGAATCTTCTCGTGACGGGGACTCATGGAAAAACCACAACAACGGCTCTTCTTGCCTCCGTTCTCATGGAAGCGAATTTCGACCCCTCATTTGTTGTGGGCGGAGTGATCCGCTCTTTAAACACCAACGGCAGAGCGGGAAAAGGGGATTACTTTGTCGCAGAAGCGGATGAGAGCGACGGCTCTTTTTTAAAGACACCGGCGCTATACGCGATTGTGACCAATTTGGAGAACGATCACCTCGATTATTGGGGATCGCCACGCATGCTCGATTTGGCCTTCCAGCAGTTCATAGCGCAAACCAAGCACCTCTTTTGGTGCTGCGACGACTCTCGCCTTTTTGCCATGAATCCAAAAGGGGCATCTTACGGCTTTTCCGAAAGGGCCGAATTGCAAATTTCCCACTTCCGGCAAACAGAACAGGGGATTGTTTTTGATCTCAATGGCTACTGCGATATTGAACTCTCTCTCCTCGGTCGCCACAATGCACTCAACGGCGCCGCCGTTTTTGGTCTATGCTTGGCCCTCAATATTCCGGAAAAAACGATCCGCAGCGCCTTCAAAAAATTTGGTGGAACGGCGCGCAGACTCGAATGCAAAGGGGAAAAGCACAAAGTTGCCGTTTATGATGATTATGGCCACCATCCGCACGAAATAGCGGTCACTCTCAAAGCCTTACGCGATCACATTCGGGAGAGGCGACTCATCGCTATTTTTCAGCCCCATCGCTATACCCGTGTTCGCGATCTATTTGACGAATTTACGACCTGTTTTACGGAAGCCGATGAAATTTTCATGACCGACATTTATAGCGCAGGCGAATCGCCCCTTGAAGGGATCACGAGCGCCGCTCTCTACACGCGAATGCGGGAAAAGTTGGGCACCAAGCTCCATTTTCTGCCGCGCACCCACCTCGAATCGGGCGTGGCAGCCGCCCTCAAACCTCTCGACGTCGTGTTAACCATCGGCGCAGGCGACGTCACGAAAGCGGGCGAGCCCATTCTCAATCTCTATGCGCAGAGAGCCCCCAAACTCACTGTAGGAATCCTATTTGGCGGGACCTCTGCCGAGCATCCCGTTTCCCTCATGTCTGCGCGCAATATCATCAATGCCCTCGACGCTGCCGTTTACCACATCAAACTCTTCGGCGTTACCAAAGAAGGGGAGTGGGTGGCCGGTTTTGATCTCGACAAGAAAACAGCGGGGCCCCGCATCTCTCCTGAAATTCTTAAAGAACTCATCAAATGCGATGTGTGCATTCCCGTTTTTCATGGACCGCAAGGAGAAGATGGGATGATAGGAGGCTTGCTCGATGCTCTATGCATTCCCTACGCCGGATGCGATTACCGTTCAGGCGCCATTTGCATGCAAAAAGCTTGGACCAAAACGGCCGCGCTCCTGCATGGAGTCCCCACGGCCCCTTTTTTGGAAATGGATGCCATTACCTATCGGCGTGATTCTCTAGCCTTCATCCATCAAATTGAAGAGAAGCTGCCCTATCCGGTTTGGGTCAAGCCGGTTCACCTTGGCTCCAGCATTGGAGTGAGCCGCGCCCTCGATCGGGAGCAGCTCGTTCGATCGATTGAATTGGCCATCCACTACGATGAAGTGATCATTGTAGAAAAGGAGGTCGAGGGGCGTCAAATCGAATTTTCTCTCCTTGGGAATGAGTATATTCAAGTCGCTTTACCTGGCGAGATCATCAATCATGGCGCCTTTGTCGCCTATGATAAAAAATATGGCGCTGGCGCTATGGAAATCCGCGTTCCCGCACCGATCACCGAAGTGGAAAAAATGGTTGGAGTGGAGCTTGCAGAAAAAATGTATCGCGCTTGTGGATGTAAAGGCTTGGCCCGCATCGATTTCTTTCTCGACAAGCAGGGCTATTTCTGGCTCAATGAGGTCAATCCGTTTCCAGGCTTTACCGATACGAGCGCCTATCCGAAAATGTGGACGATCACGGGTAAAACCATGCGCCAATTGACCGATGAAATGATCGCTCTCGCCTTCCATCGAAGCAGGCGCCTTTCTGAAGTAAGAGGGAAACAATGAACCCCAATACCTGGACCATGCGCCAAGCCCTTTTCTGTCTAATTGGGTCGACCCTTTTTACCTTGACCGTGAGCCTGGTTGGGTATGCGCTTTGGAACCAGCATCGCAATGAGCGTCTCCGCAGTGAAAAGTACCGGATCGCCTCTATCATTCAAACAGGGCCGGAAAAGGAGGCTCTAAAGACGGTCTATCTCGCGGAGCTTCTTGGCCTCTCCGTGGATCATCCCACGCAGCTCTATGCGCTCGATCTTAAAAAAGCGGAAGCCAAGCTTCTTTCATCCCCGCTCATTGCCCATGCGAAAATCAGGCGGATGCCTCCGGCCACGCTTTACATTGACTATGAAGTGCGCAAACCTGTTGCTTGGCTGGCCGACTACAAAAACATGGCTGTGGATAAGGAGGGGTATCTTTTTCCTGTGGCGCCCTTCTTTTCGCCCAAATATCTTCCTGAAATTTACCTCGGGCTGACCTCTTCCGCCTCTTGGCATATCAAAAGTCCCTCCTTTAATCTGGCGCTCCAAATTCTGCAATTTCTTGAGACAGCGCCCTGGAAAGAGGGGCTTCGAATCAAGCGGATTGACGTGTCGAATGCATTCGCTCCGTCCCTTGGCCAAAGAGAGATTGTTCTTTTCACTGAAGAGGAGCTCTCTTTTCGTCAAGAAACTAACGAAGTCCTCTGCATTTTCCCCAAAATTCTCCGCCTAGCTCCAAAAGACTACTCGCAGCAGCTCAACAACTTCTTTTCGCTTCGCCGTACCATGATGGAGGACTACCGCCGTCAACTAGCCGACATCAAAACAGGTGGGCGGTTTGCTCCTCGAATTGTCGACTTGCGCATCCCCCAACTCGCCTTTGTAGAGAAGGGGTGAGGAGCCTCGGTTAGGCGGCGAGCCAGGCTTTGTGGGCTGCCACGATCTTTTCGGCAGAGGCTAGCTGCTTCTGCTCTTGCTGCATGTGCTCAAAGAAGCCGGGCGATAATAGGGCATCTGCCGCTTCCTGATTGATTTTAGAGCTTGAGGAACGGACCAGAAGCATGGAAACTGCCGTCAGAATGGCGAAAATGCCAACGCCAAAGAGAAATGCGCTCATACCGACAAAGCTAGAAAATACAGCTGCGGCCACAGAGACAACTATAGCAACGCCCAATAACAGATCTTTAAATGGGTTGTTAGCTTCTGCGTGTTTTCGCTGGTAGTGGCATCGCAAATCGGTCATTTTGCCATATAGAGATCTTCCTGCGTCAGATTGTGCATCCACGGGTAGTGGAGTGGCTGTGGTTGAACGGGTGGCTGTTGCCATAGTATACCTCTTAAGTTAAGCTTGGGTTGTTTGTTGCGCCATATGCGCTTGATACTTTTTGTACACCTCGACGATGTTGTCGACGGATACACCTAAATTATTTTCTTGAATGTAATGGATAAAATTGGGTGCCGATAGGGCGCAGGCTGCATCGTGGTAATCGCGATTTCTAGTGCGATTGTAGAGGTAACCCACGCCGCTGCCGCCGAAAGGAACGATGACGCATGCGAGAAGGAATCCGGCAAAACCGCCCAGCATAACGGCAAACCACAGGCCTGCAACCACGACGGCAAGGCCGAGGAGGGTTTCAACGATTTGTCCCTTGCCGGCGTGCCGGCTAAAGCAGGCCATTTGGAGCTGAGTAAAACGGTCGCGCACGAGATCTGGCGCTCCTGCGAGAGCTGGCGGGTCCCCGGGCTGTGTCGCGACTGCGGTTGCTTGAGTGACTGCTGCCATAGTACACCTCTGGGTTAAATATGGGCTTCTTGAAGCTTTATCCTGGATTGTTCCGCCATATCCGTCTTATACTTTTTGTGAACGGCGACGATGTTGTCGACAAATATGTCTAAATCATTATCTTGAACGTAGCGTTTAAAACTGGTGTTGGCTAGAGCCTCGCCTGCATCCACATAATCTCGATTTCTTACGGCATCGTGGATAGAACGCAGAACAGCTACGCCCAAGATAATGGTGGCGACTGCCAGCAGGACCCCAGCAAAACCGCCCATCACGACGCCAGCCCATACGCCTGCAACTAAAGCAGCAATGGCGAAGAGGGTATTTGCAGGGTACCCTTTTTCTTTATGGCGTTGATTGCAAGCTTTTTGAAGATCTTCTACTTCGCGTTGGGTTAATTTGCCTATTGCTTGGACAGGGGTTTGTTGAGCGGCGGGTTGTCCTGCGCCAGGGGTTACGGGTTGTGTCATAAGAACTCCATGGAGTTGGGTTTATTTGATTGGCAAGCATGATAAAGATTGGATAAATAAATGCAAAGCAAAAGAATGTTTTGCCAACCTTTTTTTAGAAATTGAATTCAAAGAGCCGTTTTCTTATGCTCCTTCTCATAGGAGTAAACATATGGAAGAATTTGTCGCTTACCTTGTAAAAAACATGGTCAATGTACCTGAAAAAGTGGATATCCGTTCTATGGAAGGTCAAAGCGGTCTTTTGATCGAAATCCGCGTAGCTCCTGAAGATGTGGGCAAGATTGTAGGAAGGAAGGGAAATGTGATCCGTTCTCTTCGCACTTTGGCTATGACTATTGGCGCGAGACTCGGCAGACGGATCCATTTGGAAATCGTCCAATAAGGAGTTAGCATGGGCGTCGGTTTGCATATCGAATTAGAGGAGATCGAACATCGAGTGATCCTTCGGATCGATGGAAGGCTAGACGCCGCATCTGCGCCGATTCTAGAAAGGAAGATCAACAATTTAATTGAGGAGAACCATACCCATTTAATCCTCGATTTTTCCCGGGTTGACTACTTGAGCAGCGCAGGCATGAGAGTGCTCTTGTCGGCATCAAAAAAACTCAAGTCGAAAAAAGGGGGAATGATCCTCTTTTCGGTCTCCGAAGATGTCGGGGAAGTCATCAAGATGGCGGGATTTGATAAGATCCTTCACATCTGCGCCTCGGAAAAGGAAGCCCTGCAGTTCCACAAGTGAAACAAGCTGTTTTATCGCGACAACCTATCACGCAAAAGCAGAGAGTGTTCCCCACAGGGAAGAAAAAGCGGGTGCTTATTATTGCCGGACCTACAGCAGCCGGCAAAACCAAGCTGTCCCTCGCGTTAGCCTCGGCTCTCGGCGGGGAGATCATTTCCGCCGACTCGATGCAAGTCTACAAAGGGATGGACATTGGCACTGCCAAAGCGCCTCCTGAAGACCGCGCCCTCATCGCTCACCATCTCATCGATATTTGTTCCATTGACACCACCTTCAATGTAGCTGAATTCTATAAACACGCCCAAGATGCCTTTAAGCAGATCATTTTCCGGGAAAATGTTCCCATCGTCGTGGGCGGTTCGGGCTTCTACATCCATGCTCTTCTCTATGGCCCTCCCGCCGGTCCTCCCTCGAGTCCTGAAGTGCGCGAGCAGCTCGACCGGCAGATGCGCGATCTCGGCCCTGAAGTTCTCTATGAGCGGCTCCAAATGTTTGACCCCAACTATGCGGCCACTATCTCCGAATTTGACCGTCACAAAATCATCCGCGCCCTCGAGATCATGGCCCTCTCTGAAAAGCGGGTCAGCGATTTCCCCAAGCCCGACAAGCTTCAAGAGCAAGAGTATGATTTTCGCTGCTGGTTTATCTACTATCCGCGTGAGCGACTCTATTCGCGGATTGAGCAGCGTTGCGAAGAGATGATCCAAAAGGGATTTATCAACGAAGTCAAAGCGCTCGAAAAAGATGGCCTTAGGCACAATCCATCGGCTTCGCAAGCTATTGGCTATCGGCAAGCGCTCGAATATCTTTCCAGTTCCCAAACGGCCGAGGATCATCAAAACTTTATCGCTGAGTTTAAGAAAGCTTCTCGCCACTATTCAAAGCGGCAATTCACCTGGTTTCGCAAAGAACCCCTTTTCCGTTGGCTCAACATCGATGAACACCCCCCCGAACGGCTCAAGGAACTCATTCTCCAAGACTTCGAGCAGGGCGACTAAAAATGGAAAAGAGCTCCTAGATTCCGTGAACGGTTGCGTCTTCCGATCCTTTCTTTGATTGCGAAGGTCCGTCAAAAATGGACGTACCCCTCTACTGTCAATCCATGGAAAAAGAGATCACCCTGAGTGGGGGCGATCATGGCAGTATTGGTTTGGTCGATGAAGCGGTAGAGCATGTTTTGTTTCCACCAAACTTGCGCTTCATAGAAAGCTTCTAGACCATAATGAATCATTCGGTTGGACCTTGTTGCGCAATCGGACCAACCCAATCCCAAGGCAACCGTCGCTTGAGGGCGCATGGCCCAATATTCGTTCCCTTCGATCACCGCTACCGCGCCCGATTCATGACGTCCTACATCAAATCGGGAAGCCAATAAACATCCAGAAAAAACTCCCAAAACATCAAAGTGACTGGAGAGAGACCAACAGCTGTTCATGGAAAAAATAGGCCCTAAGTTGAAAGAGCGGTTTTTCATGCCAATACGGCTAGAAAGGGAGCTGTTTTCATACAGCACGTCAAAGCGCTGCTGAATGAGGGCGAGATTTAAACCAAAGGCAGGTTCTATGGATATGGCCTGGCTCATGAAGAGGCAATTTTTTAGCTGCAGATTCAAGCAGTGGGTATGCAGTTTCCATTTTGCTCTTGCCTCGGACCAAACGGCTGAAAAGGGACTTGTCCAAACCGATTGCAGGCTGCCCGAGGTGTGTTTGGACGTGTGCGCGTTGTATTGCGTATAAGAGAAATCGAGATCCCAAGCGTCGTGGGGCAAATGAGTTCCCAGAGTTATGCGAAATGCGGGGTTAAAGCCGAAACTAGGCTCTTCAATTCGATTTTGGACCGCATACTCTAGCCCTCTCTCCATGGCCTCCCAGTAGAGAAAATCGACCGATAAATTCCAATCAGTGCAATCACTTGCCGAAGGTAAATAGGCGCAAGTTTTGGGAGCGCAAGTTCCAACGGGAGGGCAGCACTGCGAATAGAGAACCGAGGCGAGCAGAAGAGAAAAAAGTTTTTTCATTTTAAAATCCAAAGTGGAGGTTGAAGGTAGCTCCATGAAGGTGAAGATCGCCTCGCGGCTCAAAAACCAGGTTTAAAACGCCCGGGTTGACCAATCTTCCCATCATATTTTGCTCTGGAAAGTATTGGAATTCGTAAGCTGCCGAAATGCCCAATGGAAACTGGGACCGGCAACCTAAACACGTATCCCATCCCAATCCAAGCGCCGTTTCGATGAGGGCGCGAAAGATCCAAAATCGCTGTCTAAAGTTCGAGGTGATGTCTCCTGTGAGACCCTCATCTAAATCGTTCCTTTGGATCCGGTAGTGCCACAAAGGCAGAGAACCTGCAAAATTGGCCAGAAGGGAAAATCCTTTTCCTAAAACCCATTTTGTATCGAGGCCGATTCTTGGCCCTGCGCCAATAGACCGGTTGCTCATGTGCGTACTTGCAGAGGAGGCCCCATTCAAATAGTCGATATGAAAATGTTGGTCCACCGTTTCCAGTTTGATGTCGAAATGAAACCTGAGAGCCATTGCAGGGGAGAGAAATGGGTGATATCCCAACTCGAAATCAAATCCATTGACCAGGAGAGTCCAGGTTCCTTTTGCGGAAGTGTAGGAGGCGGGAGGAGTGTTGGGCAAGACCCAAATGGGAATCAGTTCGTCCGAAGCAGATTCGTGCGATTCCGAATGGAAATGGGTCCATTTAATGATTGCATCCCAACCACGCACAGGGAAATCTGCTCCAAAGGAGACTTTAAAGCCAGGCTCCCATTTGAAATCAACGTCGACCAAAGAACCGTTTTTCAAGGCAAATTCCAATCCCTCTTCACGCGCTTGCCAGGCGAGGACGCTCATCTCGGTGTTCCAAAACATTTCATTGGGACAAATGAGACAGGGAGACGATGGGTAGAGCTGTCCATAATCGCAAGGATCTGCGGCGAGCAGGGAGGCTGCAATCAGGAGGAGATTTCTAAAAATCGAGTTTAACTGCCGCATTTAATCCTTGCATTTGTAATTCGCCGCGCATGTCGAATGTTTCGCCTGGCAACGTCTGCACATAGTTGCGTCTGGCGTGGTTGATCGACCACCAATATTGCCATTCGTAACCGATTGCAATACCGAAAAAGAGGCTTTTACAAAAGCACGTCCCCCAATCGAGGCCGATCATCGCCTCGCAGACGGGCGTCAATTCATGGAAATGTTCCTCCATCACAAAAAGGGAGTCGACGGCCGGAACCAGCGTGTCATCGTAAACGGTTTTGAGGTCGAAAAAGGAGCAAAGAAGAGAAAAGGCGCCATTGCCGATGAAACTAAATCCTCTCCAGAAATTCCATTTCGATTCTAAGCCAACGCGTGGGCCAAGCCCCCATTGATCTGTCCCAATCCGAAATTCACTGGAGAGAAACTCAAACAACCCTTCGGTTGTCAGGATCGGAATTCCCCCATCGTAATCGACATGATAGAATTGGCGGATATAGGAACCCTTTGCGCCGATTTTAAAGCGCATCGGCAGCGATTGAACGGGGAAAAAGGGGCGGCCCAACTCAAGGTCGAAGGAATTGAAATCCATCCTCCAATTTCCCGAGGAGGAGCGGTAGCGGAGGGGATTGCCCCCATTTCCACCGATGATTTCGACAAAAGGATAGTGCCAGAGAGGAACGACGCCAAAACCTTCCGGTATAATCTGCGAATCAAAATGTTTTTTTAAACTCGTGCACTCCTCGTGGTAATAGGTCCAATCTCCCAAAAGATCCCAAGAATCATGGCAGAGATTGTAACCCAACTTCACCTTAACTCCCGGGCGCCAAGCAAAATCGGGAACAAAGAGTTTTTGGTCGAAAGTTTGTTCGCTGGAAGCAGGAATATTCCCCAAAAAGGATTTTGCGGCGAATTCCAATCCCCACAATTTGGCCTGCCAAAAAAGGAAGGAAGTCGAGACAACGATCTTGCCATCGCCGCCGCAGGGCCTTGCAGAAGCAAGAACCGCCCGCTCAGGACAATCCGTCGCAAACAAGCAACAGCAAAGGAGCAAACCAATCCACGATCTCAACTTTTTCTCCAAAAACCACAAATTTTTACCACTTGCTCTCGGGTTTTGTAAATAAAAAAATGAGTTGTCCCCATGAAATTTAACCCTCTCAAAACAAAAGTCTTTTAAGAAAAGTCCATTTGGATTAAATTGCTTGATGCATTCTTATTTTTTTCAAGGCTAAACTATGATTTCTTCTCCAGAGTCTTCGGACATTGATCCCCAAACAACCCAACCTGAACCCAGAGAAGAGAGCCCTCTTTTCAAAGAATTTGTGGAAAAGCTGAACTCCTTTCCAACACCGGAGGAGAAAATAGCCCACGGACTTCACTTCATGCGCAGTTCCATCTCGCAAGAAGGGAGCCCCCGTTTCCGCGAATTTTGGGAAGCGAGACGTCTCGTTCTACCTTTCTTCAAAGAAAACCTTGGCTCTGCCATCCGGTCCAAACTTTGGAACGAATACGTTGAACTCACTGTAGAGGCGCGCCGTCTCAAGGAGATTCTCGAAGAGCAAAGTGCTTTTGCCATGGAGCAAATCGACCTGGCGATCAAGGCGCTGGAAAACGATGTGAGCAACTTCGAGGCGCTCTTAGCTGCAGCTGGCGAAATGGTGTTTCCAGAAACATCCCAGACGATTAGGCAAAAATCGAACGTCTACAATCAGATCCAGCGCGAGCTCAATCTCCTCAACACACTGGCCAGCCGCCTCAACAGTCTGCGCAAGGAGATCATCAAAACGGACATGCGCATCCGCTTTAAGACCAAATTCTTTAAGCGCCTTTCCGATCTCGGCGACCACATCTTCCCCAAGCGCAAAGAGCTTATCGAAGCGGTCAGCAACGAGTTTGAGAAAGACGTGGATCACTTTATTGCTAAGTACTTTAAAGGTGAAGAAGTCGTTGGAGCGCCCTATTATGCCCTCCGCGAAGAGATCAAAGCGCTTCAAAGCATGGCCAAGCTCTTTACGCTCAATAGCGGCGTCTTTACGCGCACCCGCCTGAAACTCAGCGAATGTTGGGATAAGGTGAAAGTGCTTGAAAAAGAGCACAAGAAAGAGGTCCTCGAGAAGAAGCAAGCCTCATCTGAGCAGCGCGCGGCGATTCAAGCTAAAATTGATGCTCTTAAAACGCAGAGCCTCTCCCTCCCCGAGCTGAACAAGGAGATTGAAGCCATTTCGAACGAGATGCGCAATGTTTCTCTCCATCGCGATGATGTACGCTATCTTCGCGACGAGCTCTACAATCTGCGAGAGCCCCATCTTGCGGCTCAAGAGAACAAAGCGAGAGAGCTCGAACAAGCGGAGAGAGAGAAGCTCCGTCTAAAGCGGGATCTTATCCATTCGCTCAAGGAGAAGATTTCTCATCTACTCAAGCAAGCAGAGAAGCTCGATCTCGACACGCTCTCGGCCTCTTTCTCAGAAATCGAGACCCAGCTCGCCCAGCTCGAGGCCTCCAAAATGGAGAAGCAGCAGATTGAGCGCTCTCTTCGTCCTCTTAAGGATCTCATCACAGACAAGAAAGAGCATTCGCTCCTCAACCTCAGTGAGGATGACAAGAAGACTCTTGAGAATCTGCGCACGGTTCTACAGCAGAGAAAGCAGCGGCGTCAGGAGATCAAGGATCAGCTTGAGACCTATCGCAAGGCTCTTGGCGGCTCCAATCTTGACTTTGAGAAGGCGATGCACTATCGCGAACTCGTCGAGCAAGAGAAGGAGCGACTGGACAAGGCCAACGCCAGCATCGCCGAAATCGAACATAAGATAGAAGAATTGGAAGGGTAAAGAAATAAAGTTAGGAATGACAGTCGGGGCGTTACGCAGACAAGCTGCTCCACTCCCGCTGCCCGGGTGGCTATTACGGCTGCGATAACCGGCCGCACCAAAAAAAGCCGCTGGCTTTTTTTGATTATAGATGCGGCCTATCGCTTGCTCGGCCCTTCGTCGTGCAAAGCACAGAACTCGGTCCTGCGCTGCGATTTCTC
>CAYWKW010000006.1:0-38885 GCA_964458995.1 uncultured bacterium
CCCGATTTGGGAGGAGCTACGATGAGTGCGCGCTGCCCTTTGCCAATGGGAGAGGCGAGATCGAGGACGCGGGTAGTAAGCCTTTCGCGAGTGGTCTCCATGACGAGGCGCTTGTCGGGATAGAGCGGCGTGAGGTTTTCAAAGAGGACGCGATCGCGTGTTTGCTCAAACGTCTTTCCGTTGATCCTCTCCACCTTGAGCATCGCAAAGTACTTCTCTTTGTCCTTGGGAGAGCGAATGGAGCCGTAGAGAGTGTCGCCTTTGCGAAGGTCAAAACGGCGGATTTGCGCTGGGGAAACATAGATGTCTTCCGTGGAGGGAAGATAGTTGTAGTAGGGAGATCGGAGGAAGCCGAACCCATCGGGAAGCACTTCGAGAACCCCTTCGCCGTAGAGGACTTCATTCGGGCGCTCGGAGATCGTTTTTACAATTTCAAAGACGACAGCAGATTTGGGAAGGGAAGCTGTATGTTTGAGACCGATATTGCGCGCGTAATTTTGCAGCTGGTCGATATTCATCCGCTGTAAATCGGAGATTTTGGTTACAGTTTCGAAATCGGCAGGTGGACGGTGCTCTTCAGAATTCTGTGGCTGCGTTTGCTGATCGTTCATGGAAAAGTTGACTCCAGTCTATTGTTGGTGAATGATGCGGCTCAACTTGATGACTTCCTGACGAAGATCTTCAAGAGAACCATTGTTGTGAATGGTGTAATGGGCTTTGGCCGCTTTTTCTTTTGGCTTTAGCTGCCGGCTCATGCGTAGATCATATTCCGCTTTTTGAAATCCCGCTTGCTCAAATCGATGTTGCGCTTTTGCCTCATCGGAGAGCACAGCTACTATCACGTCGTAGTGTTTTTCTGCTTCGATCTCGAACAATAAAGGGATCTCCACCACAAAGGCAAGATAAGAACCTTTATTGCAGGCCTCGACGTAGAGCTCCTCTATCTTTCGGAGCACCGCAGGATGAAGCAACTCTTCTAGCTTCTTGAGCTGTTTCGGATCCTTGAAGGCCTTTTCAGCAACAATCCTTCGACTAATCTGTCCATTTTCAACGATTTCAGGGCCGAGTTGTCGGATGACTTGCTGACCAAGATCGGTGTTCGGTTTTAAGAGCTGGTGGACAATCGCATCGGCGTTGGCCACATAGGCTCCGAGTTCCTTAAGGAACTGGCAAACGGAGGTTTTTCCGCTTGCTACCCCACCCGTGATAGCAATTTTCTTTAATTTTAACATTCGGCCCAATTTTTGCCAATGGCTATATGCACCTCAATAGGCACATTGAGCCTCAGGACGTGTTCCATTTTCTCTTTGACGATCGCCTCGAAGAGGGGGACCTCCCGGTCGGGGATTTCAAATATTAATTCGTCATGGATTTGGAGGATCATTTTCCCTTTCAGATTGCGCTCTCGAATGAGCCGGTCGATATCGATCATGGCTATTTTAATGAGGTCTGCCGCCGTTCCCTGAAGGGGCGTATTGATGGCCAAACGCTCCGCTGCATGTCGAATGGAGGGGTTTTGATTGTGGATTTCTGGGATAGGTCTTTGTCTACCCGTCAACGTTTTCGAATAGCCCAACTTTCTGACCTGCTCTTTGCTCTGCTCCAGATACTCGAGAACCCTTGGATACCTTGCAAAATAAGTTTTAATGAATTCGGAGGCTTCTTTAATCGGGATACCCAGTTGTTTGGATAAACCAAATGCACTTTGTCCATAAACAATGCCGAAATTGACTGTTTTGGCAGCTTGACGCATGGGAGAAGTGACCTCTTTTTCAGAAACGCCAAAAATTAAAGAGGCCGTATGGATGTGAATATCGCGCCCTGTATTGAACGCCTTTGTCAACTCGGGATCTTCGCTGAAATGAGCCAACAGACGCAATTCAATTTGGGAATAGTCGGCGCCTAAAAAGCGGCTTCCCTGTTCAGGCTTAAAACAGGAGCGAATAGCGGAATGGAGCGGAATGTTTTGCAAATTGGGATCTTGGCAAGAGAGGCGCCCCGTCGCCGCGACTGATTGGTTGAATGTGCAATGAATGCGCCCTGTAATGGGGTTGACCGTTTGAGGAAGCGCCTCCACATAGGTCGAACGGAGTTTTTCCAAAGTGCGGTAATCGAGGATGTGCTTAACAACGGGATTGTCTTCTGCAAGTTCTTCCAAAACATCTGCGCTTGTAGAAGTGGTGCCGCTTTTAAGACCCATCTTTTGATAGAGCACTTCGCTCAACTGTTTGGGGGAATTGAGATTGAATTCTTGGCCCACCTCTTCAAAAATCTTAAAGCGGGCTTTGGTCAATTCTCGAACCAGGACTTCACCCTCTTGCGCCAGTTGTTCCACATCGAGGTAAATTCCGGTCCTTTCCATATTGGCTAAAATCGGTAAAAGAGGTATCTCAATGTCGTGCAAAATGCGATCGAGTTTTTTTTCTTTCAATTCTTCTTGGAACAATTCTTTGAGCCGCGTTGTGTAATCGATATCTTCGCAGCAATATTCTTTCACTTTTTCAATCGGCACGTCGCGCATGGAAATCTGTTTTTTCCCTTTGCCGATCAAGCTCTCAATGGGGATCTTCACTTTCTTAAAAATTTCTAAAGTAAGGTCGTCGAGATTGTGGCGCCGGTTATGCGGACTGAGGAGATAAGAAGCCAGCAAGGTATCAAAACCGATCTTTTTGATCGCGATGCCCAGGTTGGCCAGAATGTGATAGTCATATTTCATGTTGTGGCCGAAGAAGGCGCACGGAGCTTGCGCGAAGAAATTTTTGAGTAGCTCAACGACCCGCTTTTTCCCTAATTGACCGTTGAGAGGGATATACCACGCTTCGCCCGGGGCAATTGCAAACCCAATGCCAACAAGATGGGCCAAAAGCGGAGAGGTGTCGGTCGTTTCGGTGTCAATGCCAACGTCCCCGACTTCGGACAAACGCTCTAAGAGCTGAGTGATTTCCTGTTCAGTATCAACGAGATGATAGGTGTGCTTGTCCAAATGTAAAGCTGCTTTACATTTAACTTCTAAGTTGGGGTGCGGGGCTTCCCCGCCTCTGTGATCTCTGTGTTCTCTGTGGTTAATTTTTTCTGGTGTGGGTGCAGATAGTTCACGTTGCAAAGAGTTGAATTTCATTTCTTGATAAAAGTCGCTGAGGCGGGGGCGGTCTGTATCTTTGATGCGATAGAATTCCTGTTCTTGCGGAATTTCCACTCGGGTGTGGAGGGTGGCGAGTTCGCGGCTCATGAGGGCTTCGGCTTTCTGCGTGCGGAGGATTTCCTGTTTTTTTTCTCCTTTGACCCGTTCGGGGTGGGCGAGGATGTTATCGAGAGTGCCGAATTCTTGGAGAAGGGAGGAGGCTGTTTTGGGGCCGAAGCCTTCAAGGCCTGGAATGTTATCGGAGGCGTCGCCCATGATGGCGAGGAGATCGAGCATTTGATCGGGGCGCACGCCATAGAGTTCTTTTACTTTGGCGGAGTCGATGATCAGGTTGTCCTTGTGAAGTTGGAGGAGGAAGATTTGATCATTGACGAGCTGCATGAGGTCTTTGTCGCTGGAGCAGAGGTAGACTTTGGCGTTTTTCTTCTCGGCCCAGAGGGCGATGGTGGCCATTGTGTCATCGGCTTCAACACCTTCGACGCAAAGAGTGGGAATGCCTGCGAGGTGGCAATATTCGTAGGCCCATTCAAATTGGGGAAAGAGATCTTCGGGCGCTCCTTTTCGATGCATTTTATATTCGGCATAGACCGCCTGGCGCGCTTTTTTATTATCGGGGCCGTCGAAAACAGCGATAAAATGGGATGGAGAAAAGTCGCGGATCAGCTTTTGAATCGATCGAATGAATCCGAAAAGGGCGCTCGTCGATTGGCCCTTGTTATTGAGCATGGGGCCAATCGCATAGTAGGAGCGGAAGAGGTAGTTGACGGCATCGAAGATATAAATTTTATCCATCAGTTCCGGAAATTAGTTCTCCAAAGGTGAGTAGAGATAGGCGATCTGATCTTTGATTTTGGGTTGTCCCAGATCAAAGGTGTGTTCAATTTTGCCAGTAAACAGGGTCGAACTCCGCTCATTGAAAAGATCGGAGAGCCACTCGTTTTTGGGTTCAAGGGTTACGACTTGGTAAGCCTTGGCGGGATCGATATTGGCCTCTTTCAGCAGAGCCAGAAGAGCTGAATCGCGAGTGGCGCCAATGTGGTCGACGTATCCGTAAGATTGTGCTGTGATGGGATCAAATACTTTTGCGCCATATTGCTGAACGAGTTTGGTTTTATTGATGGGGCGATTGGAAGTGACGACCTCGACAAACTGCTGATAGAAATAGGCGGTGACGGCCTTTAGCGACGCATCCTCGTCTGCCTTCCAAGGTCTGAATGGGGTCATCATGTCTTTATCTAGACCTTCGGTGATTGTCTCCATTTTCATGCCCAGTTGGGTCAGCGTATCGAAAACGTTGAAGAAGGGGCCGATGATGACGCCGACCGAGCCGACGATGCTCGCGTGGCCTGCGAAAATCTGATCCGCGGAGCACATGATGTACATTCCGCCCGATGCGCAGAGGCCATCGACATAGGCGAAAACGGGCACTTTGTAGCGCTGTTTATACTCCTTGATCAACCGGTAAATATTGTCTGAGTCGACGACGGTGCCGCCGGGGGTGTTCATGTGGAGCAAGACGCCTTTGACGCGGTTATTTTTGAGGTCACCCGTGCGCGATTCCACTAAAATATTTTCCACCGTCCGTGTATCTAAACACTTTTTGTCTCCGATTACTCCATGGACGTTGATCTGCAAGATGACGGGGGCCGAGGTTGAAACCAGCTCTTTTTTTTGTTCGGCATCGGGGAGATATTTCATTTTTGTTTTACTTTCGATGGTGGTAGTCGAGACGGAATTGTAGAGAAGGGACATTGAAATGAAAGCCAACAAGATGGCCACCACGCCAAAGAACATGCGGCAAAACGTTTTGAGAGTTGCTATAAATACGGATTCACGTTGCATTTCCATGGAAAAAAGCCCTCGGGTAGATTTACCACCAGATTAGCGGAAACGCGGCGAGATTGCACGATAAATTGACGGCCTCGCCCTGCCAACCCAATAACAGGAGGGGCTTCCCGGCTGGCCAAGGAACAGGAAGCCCCATCCTGCTGCTGGTCAGGCGGGGGAGGTCCGGACTTGGAAGAGTTCGAGGAAGGCAAGCCACCCCATCACGATGAAAGAGGCAAAGATATACCAGGGGAAGCTGGTTCCTAAAACAAGGCCTATGAGGACGATAAACTGAAGCGCCGTTGTCACTTTGCCCCAGCGGATGGCGCGGAAAACAACGCTCTTCCAACGGCCTGTCGCCAGCATGATCAGGCCATAGAGAAAGAGAAAGAAGTCGCGCGATAACATGGCAGCCATTTCCCAGGGAGCCATCTTGTTCTCCAGAAAGAGGACCGTCATGGCGAAATAGACAAAAAATTTATCCATAGTCGGGTCGAGAATGGCTCCAAACTTGCTCACCGATTGGCTCCGGCGGGCCAGATACCCGTCGATCGTGTCGGTGATCATGGCGAGAATGATCGCCGTGAAGCGCAAAGTGGAGTTGTCTTGCAAAAATAGGAATGCAAGAGGCGCTCTGATAAAGGATAGACTATTTGATGCGCTTAACAAGAGGGGCCTAAGTGGCAGCTTTTTTCTTTCTCTTATACCAAATGAAGGCAATTATCGCGACCATAAAGGCTGCGAATAGAAAAATATTGAGGGTTTTCAGAGTGGAGATGAGCGCATCGTAATTTTTGCCCACCGTATAGGCTAAAGAAAAAAGGACGGTATTCGACAAGATGCAGGCAATCCCATCGCTAAGGATGAACTTGGCAAAGGGCATTCTTCCAAGCCCTGCCGTGAGAAACAGCCCGTTTCGCACTCCAAAAGGGATGAATCTCCCCACCAGCAGCGTCCAAAACCCATATTTTGCATAATAGTGGTGGACTTGATCGATCTTTTTTTGATCAAAAGTTTTGGCAAACCACCGGATATTCCAAAGCTTGGGTCCAAAATGTCTCCCGATCCAATAACAGACCCAGTCAGATAAATAGCAGCCTAAAAAAACGCCAAGAAAGAGTTTATAGGTATTTTCAGGAATGACCGTCGCAGCGAGCACGGCGCTGAAGATGATCATCAAATCTTCACTGATGGGGATGTTTAAGCCAGCTAGCATCAAGGCCCCAAAGACGATCCAATGGGCATATTGGGCATGCTCGAAGATGAATTGAATAATCGCGTCCATTATTTTCTTTCAAATACGAAAATCTTATTTTTGTAAAGATATTAACCCGAATGCCAAACATGAGACAATCGACTTGCTGCGGCTTTGAAAAATCGATCTTCGTTCGGAGTCCTTCGTATTCAAGAATGTTCCTCCTCGCTCAGAGTCAATTTTTCTTTGCCTCGCCGAGTCGATCGTTGCCTCCTGTTTGCTCATCGGGTTAATGGAGCTGGCTTCGTTAGCGAATCAAATTGCTTTCCAAGCGAAGCGATGGCGCCGACCCATATGAGGACAATCACTAGGAAAATAACTGCTACATAGGGCGTGCTAGCGGCTACAGTGGAGAAGATCAGCAGAAGCGATTGGTGGATGACAGAGCCCCCCGACTTGCCGAGACGGGAGCCCACGCCGTCGATCGCCGCCTTCCCTTTCAGCTTCGATTCAGCAGAGAGGGGGATGAAGGCAATTTCTTTTGTCGCGTCGAAAATGGTGTATTTGGAGGCGCGGCTCAAACAGTTTTGCAATCCTCCAAGAGCTACGCTCAGCACGAGAGGGGTCGATCCCATGGCCGCAGCAAACCAGGTGAGGCCAGAATCGGGGAAGAGGACAAACGCAAAAAAGATCAGTCCGGTGAGTAGCATGATGGCTGCAGGGATCATCGCATTCAGGGTCCAAGAAAATCGGCGCATGGCATAGACGGTGAGGAGGGCGGTAACGCTGGCGATGATTCCCATCAGGGTCATGACTTCGCCCATGTAAATATTATATTCGCTCGGATTGGGGTAGAGCTGCTTGATTTGGTTTTTCCAAACGACCTCAATGAGATTGATGGCCACATTGTAGCCCAAAACGATGAGGGCAATGCAGACGAGGTATTTGGATTTCATCAGATAAGCAAAATTTTTCCTCATCGACATTTTAATTTTTTCAGGCTCGACGTGGTGTTCGCTCGGTTTAATGACGTTATGATTGAGCCAGCGGAAAATGGCGATCGTCAAAACTCCTGAGAAAATGATGAGGCAGTTTAAAAAAAGAATCGATTGGTCCCAGTTGCATTTCCCGTAAGGAAGATGGGGGATGTAAACGGTATCGGAAAGCAAGACGGAGGCCTGACCCGATAGGATCCCAGCGATGTTGGCGCCGACCATGAGAAGGCCATAATAGCGCTTGGCCTCGCCCACATTGGTCACCTCATTCGCAAATCCCCAGAAAAGGACGGTTAGAATCGCGGTTCCCCAAAGTTCAGACATCACATAGAAGAGGGTGAATGTCCAATTGCGCAGCATGGCGATCAGCCCTTTGAAGCCTGAAGGAAGAATCTCTTGCAGCTTGTCGGCAAGGCCATTGGGATGGAGATATTCTTGCGCCGGAAAGAGGACAAAAGTAAACAGCAAGAAAAAGCCCAAAAAGAGACACATCATGGTGTAAAAAACTTTTTCACGGCTAAATCGGTTGGCTAAGCGGGTAAAGAGGTACGTTAAAAGGAGGGCTCCAGGCAAAATGGCCCACACTTTGATAAACGGGATGGCCTCCGCGCCTGAATGGGGGGCCGTAACAACCAAAGAATCTTTGCAGGCCCGAAGGGCATTGTAGTTGAAGGAAATGAGAAAGAACATGAAGAACATGGGGATGAATTTCTTGAGTTCCCACCGGTGGATGGGCCAAAAGAAAGAACGCCACTTCCCAAATCCTTCCATCTGATCTTCCTAATTTGTGCTCCTAGCATGGCATACTTGCTCATTTAATAAAATGAGAAGAATAAAGAATTAATAAAGGTTTTATTTGTCACTTAAAGCGTCAATGCCGGGGAGATGGCCGAACTCTAAAAATTCCAATGAAGCGCCGCCTCCTGTTGACAGGTGGGTCATTTTTTTGCCCAGGCCCATTTGTTGAACGGCAGCGACTGAGTCTCCGCCTCCGACGATGGTTTTTGCGTGTGCCTTTGCTAGGATTTCGGCAATGCCTCTGGTCCCCTCTGCGAAGTTGGGCATTTCAAAAACCCCAACGGGTCCGTTCCAAAAAATGGTGGAGGCGGTCTTTAATTCCTCGCCCCATTTTTTCACCGTTTCGGGACCGATATCCATCCCTTGCCAGCCCGCGGGAATTCCCTCTTTAATGCTCACCACTTTGTGCTTGGCGTCATTGGAAAAGCTGTCTGCAATCACAATATCTACGGGGAGATGGATTTTGGGGCTTCGAACCACTTCGGCCTCTTCGTTCAGAGAATCTCCGATTGGAATTCCCTGTGCTCTCAGAAAGGTGTAGGTCATTCCGCCTCCAATAAAAAGCGCGTCGACAAGATCCAAGAGCTTCTTAATCACGCCGATTTTGGTAGAGATTTTGGCTCCGCCGATGATGGCATAGAAAGGTCTTTCAGCCTTTTTTAAAAGGGGGGCCAATTCGTCCACCTCTTTTTCCATCAAGAACCCCATGGCCGACTTTCCTGGGAAGAATTTGGCGATGACAGCCGTTGATGCATGGGCTCTGTGGGCAGTGCCAAAAGCGTCGTTTACATAGCAATCGCCTAGTTTGGCCAATTTTTGAACAAATCCATTTTCTGGCTTCTCTTCTTCTGGGTGGAAGCGCAAGTTCTCCAGCAATAAAACCTGACCCGGCTGCAATTCGGAGGCCATCTTCTCAACTTCGGGCCCCACGCAATCGCTCGCCATTTGAACTGGTTTTTTTAGAAGATCCGATAATCTTTTTGCGCAGGGAGCTAGAGTTAAATCGGCCTCTTTTCCTTTTGGTCTTCCTAAGTGGCTCATTAGAATCAGGGAGCCGCCCTGTTTTAGAACATATTCGATGGAGGGCAACGCGGCCTTGATTCGTGAATCATCGGTGATTTTACCTTTTTCGATTGGGACATTGAAATCGACCCGCATCAAAACCCGTTTTCCCCTAATCGAAAGATCTTTCAAAGAGAGCTTCATGACTCGATCCTAGCCGCCAAAAAAAATTTAGTCAAATATTAGAGATCGGAAAAGGGGCTGGCCGATTGCTCGAATCCGCCGCCGCGCTTGCGATTGCGCAGTTCGGAACGGATGGAAAAGAGAAGATCTTGATCGAAATCCTTCCTCTCCGCCCAGAGAAGATACTCGATGGGAATCTCATCAAAACGGCGCCCTTTGTGTTTCCCAAGAGGCATCGTTTTGAGTTTGATCGGCTTTTCTAGCGCTTTGAATAACTGCTCCGTCGTTTGATACGATCTGGCAAGGAATTTAAAAACATCGATGTTGACTGTTACATCGCTCATAGCGCGATGGGCCCCTTCTGCTTCGATGTTGAAGTGTTGGCGAAGCCTTTCCAGGGAATTGATGGGGCTCTCTCCGTAAAGGCGCGCCATGCGCAGCGTGTCGATGAAGGGCTGCTTTTCGATCTGTGTTGGAATTTGGCTCCGCTTGGCTTCAGCTGCTATGAGGGCGATATCAAATCCAATGCCGTGGCCGACTAAGATATGGCCGTCGATCATTTTCAAAACTTCCGGAAGGATCTGCTTCACTTTCGGTTTACCTTCCAACATTTCAATCGAGATTTTGTGGATATCCTGAGAGACGCGGGGAATTTCACATTCGGGATCAATCAGAGTTTCAAATTTTTGAATGATCCGCTCGAAGGTAAAGCGGGCAGCCGCAATTTCAATCATCCGGTCTTTATCGGGATCGAGTCCTGTCGATTCGCAATCAAGACATACAAAAATATCCTGGTGGATTAACCCCATAAAATCTGTTCGATCCTCTTTTCAAGAATGTGTCGCGAGTCGTTATTCATAACGGAGTAATGAATCGCTCCTGGATCCTTTTTTAGGAGCGTGCTTTTTTCTGCGGAAGAGAGTTTATCAGTTTTTGTATAAATCACCAAAAGGGGAAGTGGTTTTTGAGCTGCCCAGGCCATCAGAGAGAAATCTTCCTCGCTAAAACCTCTGCGGCAATCGATGAGAAGCAACATCAACTTAAGGGTGGGCCGCTGATTGATGTACGAATCGATGGCATGGGACCACTTTTCAATGGCGCCGGGAGGCGCTTTTGCAAAGCCGTAACCTGGTAAATCGACGAGTAGAAATTTTTCATCGACGAGAAAGAAATTCAAAAGCTGCGTTTTCCCCGGTGTCGCCGACGTTTTTGCCAATTTTTTTTGACCTAGAAGATGGTTGATGAGGCTCGATTTCCCTACATTGGATTTACCGGCGAGGACGATTTCTGGGAGAAGATGGCCGCGAGGGTCCTTCAGCGTTGGGAATTCGGTCAATGTAGAGAGGAGGTAGCGGGCTTTCATGATTTCACCTCGGCTAGGCGCCCCTCTTCTTTGTAGGAGAAGTGGATGTGGATCGTATCTGGAGGGAGAAGCTCCTGAATCCGTTCGGGCCATTCAATGGCGCAAATGCCCCCTTTTTGAAAATATTCTTCAAACCCAAGAGTGGTAAAATCGGCCCCTCTTTTAAGCCGGTAGAGATCGAAATGGTAGAGACGCCCATAGTCATTTAAGAGCACAAAAGTGGGACTTTGAACAGGCTCATGAATTCCTAGGCCCAAGGCCAACCCTTGAACAAAAGTGGTTTGCCCCGCGCCGAGATCTCCAGAAAGGGCGAGAATGGCATTTGGAGAGAGGAGCGCAGCCATCTCCTGGCCAAATGCAAGTGTTTGCTCTGCTGAAGAGAGGGAAACTATCAATCCGATTCGACCCATTTTTCGAGATAAGTCCCGAATTCAGGATGTTGGGCCAAAGCTTCAACAAATCCGGCAATTTTATCTTCCGTAAGGTGCTTCTGAATGAAGGCCAGGAACTGCTCTTCAATCTGAAAACGGTTTTGGTTTTGCACTTCCAGAAGCGTCAGCGGTTTTACATGGTTCTTTTTAAAGTCGTCGATAACCGCCGCTTTGCTATTGAAGAGCTTGCCCGTAACCGCTGATGAGTAAACAACTTTTTTCATCGAAGCTTTGCGCTGGCTGATGTAGTTTTTAATCACTTCAGGATCTTCGGAAACAAAAAATCGTTTCACAGGAAGTCCGCCAATGCGCTCTTTGTTTTCTGGGCATTTGGAAACCCAATCATAGATCGCATCTTGCGGATTTGGACACGTGTTATCTCCGAAAACCTTCCCCGTGAAAGGGCAGATGTAAATCTTTTTTGTATCTTCATTGACACTCTGTTGGCCGAACTGGATCGTGATCTCCGTTTCGCGCCAAAGCTTGCCTTGTGTCTCTAAGTGATCGATCAGGCTCTCCAAGCTTTGGTAAATGGTCTTGTCGCGAGGAAACAAAACGGGGTGTAAGCGATATTTTTCCTCCACAAAAGCCAAATAAACAGTCACTAAGTCGGCGCTGCGGTTCTTCTTTAAAAATTTCAGTAGCTCATTTTTTTGTTCCGCGGTGATGCTGAGCGCAGTTGTCATGATATCCTCAAAAATCTTAGACAGCTAAGGTACAATAAAGACTCATTATATTCAAGAATTCATCTACGGTTGGCTGTCATAAACATTTATTTTTCTTTTCTTCATCGCTTCTTGATTTTGGAAGTCGACCATGTTATAGTTCCCACAAAAAATTTCTGGTGAGGCAGGCAATGAGTAACCAACTTTTGGAAAATCCAAAAAAACGATTGGCATCCTTAGTTCAAGAAGCCCAAAAAAGTTTGCAATTTGAAAAAATTGTTGTGAAGGGATACGAACGGGTCGTCAAGGTGACCGACAAGAGAGCCGGCCTGACGGCCGTCATTGCCATTCATAATACCACGCTCGGGCCTGCTTTGGGCGGGATACGCATCCAGCCCTACGCATCTTTTGAAGCGGCTCTAGAAGATGCCCTCCGCCTCTCCAAGGGAATGACCTATAAGTCGGCCATTGCTGAAGTGGGCTTCGGCGGCGGCAAAAGCGTCATCATCGCCGACCCGAAGAAACAAAAAACCCCAGAAATGTTGATGGCCTTTGGAGCTGCAGTGGAAAAACTGGGCGGAATCTATATCTGCGCCGAGGATATGGGTTGTACGACGGATGACGTCAGAATCATTCGCAATGCCACAAAATATGTAGTCGGGTTGCCCCATAGCAAGAGCAGCGGAGATCCAGGGCCCTTTACAGCTTGGGGTACTTTTAGGGGCATTCAGTCTGTTGTAAAGCGGCTTTACAATAGCGAAAACCTTGAAGGTAAACGAGTTGCTGTGCAAGGCTTAGGAAATGTGGGCAGTCATTTGATCGAGCATCTTTTCTGGGCGGGGGCTGAGCTGATTTTAGCCGACACCGATCCAGTCAAGCTGCAAAGATTGGCGGCCAAATACAATGCGAAAACCGTACCCGTGGACCAAATTTTAAAAGTCGATTGCGATGTATTGGCTCCCTGTGCAGCGGGCGGCATTATTAATGACCTGACGATTCCTGAGTTCCGTTGCAAAGCCATTGCCGGATGCGCCAACAATCAGCTCCTGCGCGATTTCCATGCGCAAGCTCTGAGGGATCGCGGCATTCTCTACGCACCCGATTTTGTCATTAACGCCGGAGGTCTTCTCAATGTGGCCGAGGAGCTTGAAGATGCAGGGTACAATCCATCGACGCCCCGCTACAAGATCCACCACATTTACGACACTCTCTTAGCGATCTATGAAATTGCCGATAAGAATCGGGAATCGACGCACAACGCGGCCCTCTCTCTGGCTGACTACCGAATTAAGTATGCAATCAGCAAAAGGGTCATTCCTCCCACATTCCACCATAGCGCAGAATTCTAGGATTCGCATATCCTAGTTGTATGGAAACACTTTTAGCGACTTTTCGAAAGAAAGTCACCGATTCGATTGCCAAAGCTTTTGGAGATGCGCTGTCGCCTGATGAGAGGGTTGCCGATATGGCTCCCTGTATGCAGGAGGAGTTTGGCCACTATCAATGCAATAGCGCCCTCAGACTCTCCAAGATTCTCAAGCAAAATCCGCGCGCCGTTGCGCAAAAAATCGTCGATCATTTTGAGTCGGATATATGCTCAAAAGTCGAAATTGCGGGACCTGGCTTCATCAATTTCACCCTCTCTTCCCGTTTTTTATCTCATCAACTCCAAGAACAACTCAACGACCGTTTTTTAGGAGCCTGCCCCCCAAAACAGAGGCAAACAATCATTGTCGAATTTTCTGGACCCAATATTGCAAAAGAGCTGCATGTAGGCCACATTCGCTCCACGATTATTGGCGATTGCTTGGCCCGCCTTTTTGAATTTTTAGACCAAGATGTGCTCCGTCTAAACCACCTCGGCGATTGGGGCACCCAGTTTGGCATGTTGATTGCCTACATGAAGGACCATTGTCCTGCCGTTTTAAGTGGCGACGAGCCGACCCATCTCGAATCGCTCATGAAATGGTACAGGGCAGCCAAAAAACGGTTTGATGAAGATGCAGAGTTTAAAACCCGCGCCCAAAAAGAGGTCGTCCGCCTGCAAGCCGGCGAAAAGGAGGCTATGCATGCTTGGAAACTCATCTGCGACGTTTCGCGTAAAGGGTTCCAAGAAATTTACGATCTCATGCACGTGCGCATTACGGAGCGGGGAGAATCGTTTTACAATCCCTTTTTGAAGGAAGTGGTCGCAGAACTCGAACGCAAAGGATTAGTCACCCTTTCAGAAGGGGCTAAGTGCATTTTCCTCGACGGATTTGAAATCCCCCTCATGATCCAAAAATCGGATGGGGGCTACAATTACGATACCACCGACCTGGCGGCTATTCGCTATCGCATTCTCGTCGACAAAGCTGACCGGATCATTTACGTAGTTGATTTGGGCCAATCGCTCCACTTTCAAATGGTTTTTGCGGCAGCGAAAAAAGCGGGCTGGCTCGACCCCGCCAAAGTGCAAGCTGAGCATGTGGGCTTTGGCCTTGTTCTCGGCCCCGATGGGAAAAAATTTAAAACCCGTTCTGGCGAAACTGAGAGACTCATCGACCTTCTCACAGAAGCGGTCGATAAAGCGCGCGAAATTCTCGTCGAAAGACTTCCCAGCAGCGACAAACGGGAAATTGAGCATTTGGCCAACGTTCTCGGCATTGGCGCCGTAAAGTATGCCGACCTCTCCTCCCTGCGCACCAAAGATTACACCTTCAGTTACGAGCGGATGCTCCGATTTGATGGGAATACGGCCGTCTTTCTCCTCTACGCCTATGTCCGCATCAACGGCATCAAAAGAAAGACCCATGCAGACATGGGGCAAGTTCTCGCTGCAAATCAAATCGCCGTTCAGCATCCATCGGAAATTTCTCTCGGCGTCCATCTGCGCCGTTTTGGCGAAGTCCTGGAGATGGTGGCCCGCGATCTACTTCCCAACCGTCTCACCGATTATCTCTATGAGCTGGCTGAAAAGTTCAATGGCTTCTTCCGCGATTGCCGCGTAGAAGGGACCCCTGAAGAGGGCTCTCGTCTGGTCCTTTGCGAGCTCACTGCACGCATCTTGAAAAAAGGGCTAGAAATCTTAGGCCTAGAAACCGTCGACAGAATGTAAAAACGCCAGAATGGGCCTCCCAGCGAGCCAAGGGACAGGATGAACAGGATAGGAATGATGGGAAGGAAACAAAAATAGAAAATCCCTTCCTCCCCATCCTTTTCATCGTGTTTATCCTGTTCCTTTCTTAAGGAGTTAGGAAGGTTTTGCTTGGCAAGCCGGGCTCTTCCCTCACCAATCGGGGGACCCCGAAGCCGGACAAATTCTCTTGAACAAACCGGATCAATTCGGGTCCTCTCTCTTCGGGGAGGGCGAAATGGGATGTGCCTTCAACGAGGTCTAAGGCGTGGAGGTAATAAGGGATAATCCCGTTATCAACCAAGGCCTCAGAAAGGGCCAAGAGGGTCTTTTCATTATCATTGACTCCCTTTAATAAGACCGATTGGTTCAGGACTGGGATGCCCAACATTTGGATTTTCTTCAGCGCCAAAGCCACATCTTGATCGATTTCCTTTGGATGGTTGATGTGGACAATGAAAAAAATCTGTTTGCTTGAGGAGGCCAATAGATCGAGAAAAGAGGCATCGATCCTCTCCGGTATGCCGATGGGAAAACGGGTATGGAAGCGGATCCTCTTCAGGTGGGGAATCAAATCGAGCGACTGAAACAAGTTCGCTAAAGCCCCGTCATTCAAGGAGAGAGGATCGCCTCCACTTAACACAACTTCGGTAATCGACGAATCCCGTTCAATGTAGACGACTTCTTGCGCAAAACTTTTTTCCTCTGTTTCGTAAGGGAAGTTTTGGCGGAAGCAGTAGCGGCAATGCATGGCGCAGGCGCTTGTGACCACGATGAGGGCCCTTCCCTGATACTTGTGCAAAATTTTCTTCGTTTTTTGGAATCGCTGGTCTTGTACAGGATCGACAAAAAACCCTTCGCTTCTCTTCAGCTCTTCTTCGAGGGGAACAAATTGCCTGAGGATCGGGTCTTCCAAGGTGTTCTTAGCCATTTTTTCGGCCATTCGCCTCGGGACATTGAGTGTGAATCGGGGCCGCGACAGAACCTTTTTCCTCAACGGCTCTTCCATCTCCAAGTAATCAAGAAGAGAATCAATCTTGGTGAAATTATTTCTTTGGATTTGGCGCCAAAGGGGGATGGTTTCTGTTTTGCAAAGGACGGTCATAAGGGGACTAGTTTACAGTATTTCTCAATTTTCCAAACGGATAAAAAGAGCGTTGTGATCGGAAAGAGCTTCAAGAGGTTTCTCTAGGTTGTATACGGGAATGCAGACTGCTTTGGAATTTGGATAGTCGCCACCAGATAGAAGAGCGTAGTCGTAAATAAAAAATTCTTTCCTCCCCTTCTCAAAAAAGGAGGAGTAGGTGGGCTGTTTTTCGGTAAAAAGGTCGTTAAAGCGGCTGAAGAAATGGGCGTGTCTCCGATATTCTTCTCCTGCAAAGTGGATGTTGAGATCGCCTAGGATGAGTGTGGGAAGAGATCCGATTCGAGCGGCCATTTGATCCAAATGTTCTCTTCTGATTTGGGCGCATTTCTCCCCTTCAAGAGAAAGAAAGTGGGTATTCATGATATGGGCGATCGGTTTGCCTTGATTCAGGATCTTAAAATCAAAAAACCCTTTATTTGAGATGGCTTCTTGTCCCTTGAGATTGTCAAACGGGGTGAATTGGGGATCTTGTATTTCATAGCGGCTAGCGATGAATAAACCGGAGCCCACTCCGGCTGCACGGGGTGCGATATTGAGATAAAAATGGGAATAGCGGTTTTGGAGATGGGAGTGCAAGATGTAGGCCGCTTCCAAATCGAAAACCTCTTGAAGGCAAAGAACATCTGCATCCATTTCGACGATCTTGTTCAAAATCCCCTCCATCCGCTCGTGCCAAGGCCTCAAGCCGTAGAGGATCGAATCGCCCATAGGGAAGCAGCAAACATTCCAGCAAAGCGCTGAAACTGAAGAGGGATGGGAGATTTCAACAGCGGAACCTTTCAGATAAGTGAAGGGGAGCTTTTGAAAAATGATGCCTAAGCTGCGCAAGACCACACCGGTACTTGCAGAAGAGAGGGAAGGGATCGTGTTAACTAATCCTAATCCTCCGTAAGTGAGCCGCTTAAGTAGCCCATATTTTGCAATAGAGGCAATTTCCCAATTTTTCACCATTCTTTCTAATGGTTTATTAAAAAAGGCAGCTGCTTTAAAATGATCGACTTGCAAAATTGACAAAATAAGAACAATAATTAACAAGTTTGCCATAACATAATTATAAAACAAATTAGAATTAAACGCCTACGTGCCTTAAGAAAGGAACAGGATAGCCTGTTCTTTGGCCCGCCGGGAGGCCCTTGGCGGTCAGGCTTTGGCCTCTGTTAGAAGAGTTTGGAGAGCTACTTTGCCTTTGTCGGTCCCTTTTTTGGTGACACGGGTGATGTCGGCTCCCAGTGAAGTGAGTTTGGCGACCAGGTCCTCATAGCCCCGATCGAGAAAGTCGACATTGGAAATCGTGCTTACCTCGGGAACGAGGAGAGCGGCCATGACGTAGGCAAAGCCGGCGCGTAAGTCGGGAATGGAGATGTCTTTGGCTTTTAAGGGCGTAGGGCCTTTGATCACTAAACTGTGGTGATGGTCGCTCGAGGCAAAGCGGCATTGCTTGCCACCCAGGCATTGCGTAAAGAGCTCGATGTCAGCCCCCATCTCTTTGAGAGTGTGGGTGTAGCCAAAGCGGTTTTCATAGACGGTTTCGTGGATGACGGAGGAGCCCGAGGCTTGCGTCATGAGGACGACGAAAGGTTGCTGCCAGTCGGTCATGAAACCGGGGTGGACGTCCGTTTCGAGATGAAGGCCCCCCTTGAGCTCTTTTTCATAGAAGAATTCGATTCCATTCGGCTTCACATGGAACCCACCTCCCATTTCTCGCAATTTGTTTAGGAAGGCAATCATGTTCAGGTGCTCAGCCCCTTCGATAAAAACCCGCCCTTTTGTGCTGATCGCAGCCATGGCGTAGGAAGCGACCTCGTTTCGATCGGCCAAAACGGTGTGTTCCACCTCTTGAAATTGCAAGGCCTGCTGGATGCAAATGGTCCGATCGACATCGACCATGATGTTTGCGCCCAGTTTTTGTAGGAAAAGGATCAGATCGATGATTTCGGGCTCAATCGCTGCATTCTTGATGAGGGTTGTCCCTTTGGCGCGAACAGCGGCCAAAATGGTGTTTTCAGTGGCGCCGACGGAAGGATAATTGAGCGTGATGATCGCCCCTTTTAAACCTTGGTGCGCCTGGGCAAAATAAGCGCCCTCTTTTTTCATTTCTCGATACTCAATGCGGGCTCCCAATTTTTGGAGGGCGTGGATGTGCAAATCGACCGGTCTTGAACCGATGAGATCTCCCCCGATGGTGGGAACGATGATATCTTCATCGGTTCTTCCCAGCAGGGCGCCGATCATTAAAATCGGAATGCGGTTCGATCCAGAATATCTTTGCGGCACATACGATGTCTTCAAGTCGGGCGTAACGATCTCGAGAATTTTATTTTTTTTGTCCCATTTGATCTCCGAGCCAATTTCTTTGCACAGATTGACGGTGATTTCGACATCGCCGATGTTGGGAACGTTGTAAAAAGTACATTTTTTATCAGAGAGAAGCGACGCTACGAGCAATTTTGTCATCGCATTTTTCGCTCCTGTTGCTTTGATTTGTCCCGCGAGCGATTTGCCGCCTTTTATTTTTAATACATCCATATGCACCTCTCTGCTATCTTATACCGATCTTGAAATTTTAGGACATTTTTTACACAGTACTGAATATGCATAAAACAATTCTAGCGCTGATTTTTGCGCTCATTCTCGGATACAGTTTAACGTACATTCCCTACGAATTTTTTCCCATGCGTTGGGAAATCTGGGCCATCATTGCATTTGCAAGCGCGATTGGAATGATCACCTGTCTCTATTTATCTCGTCCTGAAAAAAAGGAGCCGCCGCCGCCGCTGGACGAAGAGCTCACCCGATTCCAACGGGAGTTTAAATTGGCCATGAGGGGCCATCTCAAAGTGTCGATTCTTTTCTGGAGCTACTACTACAAAAAAGAGAAAGTCAAAACTTTTGAAGAGGCGAAGAGAGAGGTGTTCCAAGATCTGAAAAAGGAGTTCACGCAGGTGCGTTGGATGGAATCGCTTCTCGAAGAGATCAGGCAAGAGCTGGCCCGCTACAAGTAAAATTGGGCCGCCGTTGCTATTTTTTCCGTGTCTATGCTAGCGTATCCCTCCCAAAAAATGGGAATTAACAATGGAGTAAAATATGGCCGCCGCCGCCGCAGCAGCACCTCGAGCACCTAAACTATCACCTAAAGACCTCGTTGATATTCGCGTTCCATTCCTAAGCGACGATGGTAAAATTGTTATGCCCGACTTCCTCGAGGTCGCTTTTACAACCGATGCAAAGTGCAGGCATTTTTTTCAAACGTACAAAGATTGTTTCCCTAGTTTCGTTTTTGAAAAAGGAACAAGAGAGAGTTCGTTGATTATTCGATTAGATCTTGCCTTTGGGGCAGGCAAAACAGTGAATGCTGCCTTGCATAGTCTGAGAGGGATTTTCACCGGACCGCGAGTCTATGATTTGATGCGTAAATACAGATAAAAGATTTTGGTTTGCCTAAACAGAGCTTAAGATGGCAATTTGAGTACGATGTTTCTGGTGAATTCAGTTTTGCCCAATCGGCTGGGAAGCAGCCCCGCTTTGTTTTTCGTGTAATAGAGAGACTTGCTGGGCAGTTGCAATGCGGCCCAGCTCATTGTCTTCCTCGCATTGATCTCAACAATTGGATGAAGCCGCTTTTTCCCCTCCCAAAGGTAGATAAACGCATCAATGCCCAGGTTGCCCATGTAACCCATCCGCACAATTCTTTCGACCAGGGGCTTCGCAATTGCCAAGTGCTCTTC
Organism: uncultured bacterium; assembly: GCA_964458995.1. GTDB lineage: Bacteria > Chlamydiota > Chlamydiia > Chlamydiales > SM23-39 > REEB52. The sequence goes on from CAYWKW010000006.1 coordinate 19,589, forward strand.
CAGCGCCCAAGACTCCACATCGCCAACGTGAGTGCCCTTATAGGTCCCGTTCGGCTCATTTTCAAAAAGTGTCGTGCCTATCAATTGCCCCTTCTCCCACTGCGTGCTGAAATCAAGCACCCTTTCAACCCACGGTTCTCCAATGAGGGGTGTAATGTAAAGCCGCTTTACATTTGTACTTTGGGGCCCCCTAAAATCGGTCGCGATTTTTGGGGTTGTGTATTGCTGCTTTACATTTGGTTTCAGATGGCCGGAGCCGGCGGTGCCAAAGGGGGTTTTTAGGACTTTGGGGCCAGGGGTGGTGAGGATCCATTCAATGACCTCTTCTTGGGAGTTGAGCAATTTGGCGCCGGGGAGTTTGGGCGACTCTGTGAAAGAAAAGACCTTGGAGTTGATCTTGCGCACGGTTTCCCAGTCGGGGATGGTGTAGGGAAGGTGGTGTTGATGGGCCCAGGCGGCGATGGCTAGCGAGGGGCCCCAGTGTTCGATAGGAAGGGCGTTGTCAGGGGCGGTTAGGCGGAGGCGGGGGTCGGGGTTGTCGGGGAGAGCTGTGACCAAGATCTGGTCGTCGGGGGCGGCGTAGAGTAAAGGCAAAAATTGAAGTTGGAGGATGGGGGGATGGGCGTGCATCCAGTCGAAAAGGGATCTGTTGGAGGGGACCTCCAGTTCCCTTTCAAAAAATGTATTGCAGATGTGAAGTCGCGACATTTAACAACATTTATGCCATAATGGCTTCATTATGCAAACAGCAGCCTCTATTTATCGTACTGGAATTGGTCAAGACAGCCACCGCTTCTTGTCCGCAGATTCGTCCAAGCCGTGCATCATTGGCGGAGTGATCTTCGATGGTGTGCCAGGTTTAGATGCCGATTCAGATGGCGATATTGTCTATCACGCTATCTGCAATGCGATCACCTCTCTCTCTGGCGTGCCGATTTTAGGCGGCATTGCTCGTGATCTTTGCCGCAAAGATGGCATCACCGACAGCCAGGTCTATCTCGAAAGCGCCTTGCAAACGTTGGGAAAGCAAAAGATCGTGCATATTGCGCTCTCCATCGAGGGTAAACGCCCCTATTTTGAAGAAAAGATCGAGCAGATGAAGAAGAAAATCGCCACAGTTCTCAAGATCCAGCCGACAGCGGTTGGTATCACTGCAACATCGGGCGACGGGCTCACCGACTTCGGCTGCGGCGACGGCCTCCAATGCTTCTGCATGATGACCACCGCCGAAGATCAGTAGAATGGGTCACACATCAGAATTAAAAGACGGGATATTATACTCGATGGTACCTCAAGAAGTTCTTGAGATGGCCTTTGTCCAGTTCAGTCCGTGGGGGCGCCAAAAATGGAAACGCCCGTCATGAATGCCCTGTTTGTTCCCCGTGCGCAAGCCGCAGCCGGCGCTTAAAAAAAATCGGGCAGGGGCACGCACACGTTTACGAAATGAGCGCACGCTTTTGGGGCGGAAGCTGCGAAGAAATCAAAAAAACAGGATAACGGCTCGCTAGACAAAGAAAGGAACAGGATAACGACTTGCTGCGCAAGCCTAAGGATGACGGCTCGCATGCGAGTCGGTTCCTTATCCAAAACGGGTGCCTAATAAACGTCTAGGAGGTACCGTTTTTCGAGGCGGAGGGCTTTGACGAATTTGCGGGCCTCTTCTTCGGGCAGGTGCCCCTCTTCGTGGACAATGCGCTGCAGGGCCGCGTCGACATCTTTAGCCATCTCTTCCGCATCGCCGCAAACGTAAATGTAACAACCTCGCTGGATCCAGTCCCAAAAACTCTTTTTGTGTTCAAGCATCTTGTGCTGGACGTAGATTTTTTCAGCTTGATCACGGGAAAAAGCGAGATCGAGCCGGAGGCGGTTTTGCTTTTCAAGCTCGAGAAAGAAATCGGAGTAATAAAAGTCGGATGCGCGGTTTCGCTCGCCAAAGAAGAGCCAGTTGAGGCCAGGGGCTTGGGTGGCGAGCCGCTCTTGGAGGAAGGCGCGGAAGGGGGCGATGCCTGTGCCGGGGCCGATGAGGATGATGGGGGCTTCGGGGTTCGGGAGGGTGAAATGGTGCGAGGGTTGCACGTAGATGGGGATGGGGGTCGACTCAGGTTCGGCGCGCTCGCAGAGGAAATGGCTGCCGACGCCAAAGTAGGTTTGGCCGTTGGCGAGGTAGCGGAGATGGGCCACGGTGAGGTGGATTTCGTCGGGAAAGACTTTGGGCGAGGAGGCGATGGAGTAGAAACGGGGCAGAAGGGGGAGGAGGAGCTTGGCGAGTTCCGCGGGCGAGGGCTTGTTGTCGGCGAATTCAAGGAGCGTTTGGGGCGTTTTGGGGAGTTTGTTGATGTTGGCCTTGTGAAGGAGAAAGTCGCGGAGGGTGAAGGTGGTCTTGGAGCGGGGATCGAGGATCTCCTCGAGGCCAGTGGCAGAGAGTTTGTGGAGAATCTGGTCGATGAGGAGGGGGTCGTTGGTGGGGAGAACGCCGATGCTGTCGCCCACTCGGAACGGGAGCTGGGAGTCTGCGATATCGAGAGAGATATGGTAGGTCTTCTTCGTTGAGGCGGGACCGGTGAGAAGAAAACGGTCTTTTATGCGGGCGATGTAGGGATTCGTTCTTGAGTACATTTTTAAAATGATTTACATTCGGGTAAAAGGGAGTTTCTTCTCATGCGGCTGCTGTTTCTGTTAGTTTTCCTACTCAATGCGTGCAACTCGGGAGATTATAATCATCGCACGTACGTCATTTCTAAATCGCAGGAAACCGCTGCAGAGGCAGAAACCGTTACTGAGCCACAGGCTGAGTAACTAGATCCTTGCAATTTTTCTTTTCCCAACCCTTTTTCAGTTGATCCATCTTTTTATTCGAAATCCCGCCTAGAAGCTCAATTGCTGCCATCATGCGTACCCGAGTGCGATCTTTTCCTAAGAGCGTCACCGAATCGAACAGAGGAGGCCCTTGCATTTTGCCCATAATGGTTGCAAATAGGGCCGGAATCACGATTTTCTTATGGTGGAGGCCAAAGGCTTCTGCTGCTTCATGCGACGCCTTTTCAAAGGCGGGTCCTGCCCAATTTTCTTGCTCGTCCATGCTCCAAATCAGCGATTGCAAAAGGCAGCTCATCGCTTCAGGAGAGGTCCCTTTAGGACAGAGCATCTCGGGCGTGGTTTTCAGCTCATTGATGAAGAAAAAGTCGCAGAGTTGCATAAAGTCGCCAAAGGTCTTGACGCGGGTGTGAATGAGGGGCATGAGCTTGCGCATGAACGTCTCATTGAATTGCCAATCTTGCAACCGCTGCCAAAGTTGCTCTTCCGGAATAGTCTCAATGATCCGCTTTTGATTGACCCAATTGAGTTTTTGAATGTCAAAAAAGGCGCCCGAAATCCCTATCCGTTTTGGGTCAAATTCTTGGATGATCTCATCGAGGGTATAAATCTCTTTATCTCCGGGCATGCTGTAGCCCATCAAGGTGAGGAAGTTGACCAAAGCCTCCGGGAGATAGCCGCTGTCGCGGAAATAGAAAATCGTGGTGGGGTTTTTTCGTTTGGAGAGTTTTTTTCCATCTTTTCCGAGAAGAAGAGGCATGTGCATGAAAACAGGGGGCGTCCATCCAAAGGCTTCGTAGAGGAAAATGTGCTTGGGCGTCGAGCTCATCCACTCATCGCCGCGGATGACGTGGGTGATTTTCATGAGATGGTCATCGACGACGTTGGCGAGATGGTAAGTGGGAAAGCCATCCGATTTTAAGAGAACTTGATCGTCAATATCGGCCCACGGAGCCGTGATGCGCCCTTTGATTTGGTCTTCGTAAACACATTCGCCAGTCAGAGGGATCTTCAAGCGGATGACGAAGGGTTGGCCGGCTTCTTCTCTTTGCCGCACTTCTTCAGGGCTTAAATTGCGATAGCGGCGATCATAGCCGATGCGCTTGCCTTGCTTGGCGGCCACTTCGCGCATTTCGGCCAGCTCTTCAGCCGTGGCAAAACATTTATAGGCTTGCCCACGTTCTAAAAGCTTGGAGGCGTGTTCGCGATAGATTTCGGTTCTTTCCGATTGGCGGTAGGGGGCGTAGGGGCCGCCGACGTCGGGGCCTTCGTCCCAGAAGATGTTGCACCAATTGAGCGCTTCGAAAATATTTTTTTCATATTCGGGGCGGCTCCGCGTCTGGTCGGTATCCTCAATGCGAAGGATAAACTGCCCCCCGAAATGGCGGGCGAAAATGAGGTTAAAAAGGGCGATATAGGCCGTTCCTACATGGGGATCGCCGGTAGGAGAGGGGGCAATGCGAACGCGTACAGTCATAATAGTCCTCGAAAAAATCGTTCTCTATTGTGGCAATCTCTCGAGTTAATCTCAACGGCTCTCTATGCTCATGAGGAAAATCAGGTCTTTCATGACGTTGAGAGACTCAATGAGCTGCAGATCGCTCTGGCCAAAGATGTCGATCGTCTCCGAGTCAAAATTTTTCTTGTCGAGCTCTGTTAAGAAATTTTGGTAATTTTTGTTGGTGTCAATGCGGAGGCCCGAATTTTTTTTCAAGACGTCAGCATAGGGAAGATAGGTGGAGAGCTGCGTTTGCAAATTGTATTTGTACATAGGTCCAAGCTGGATGCGGTGGAACGGAGAGATGTCGGAAAGATCGTCATCAAAATGGGGTTCAATTTCATCATTTTCCAGAGGGAATTTGGCAAATTTTTCGCCGATGTCGAGTCGGGAGAGGAGTCCGGGGATCTCGATGTCGGAGATGACTCCTTTGAGTTGCGGGCTCTTGCCGGAAACGGTGTAGTAGCGGCCGCGCGTCACTTTGTATTCCCCTTGCGGATTGATCTTAGGATTGTTGACGGGATCGAGTGTGAAGGTTTGGAAGGAGCCTTTTCCAAATGTGTGGTCGTCGCCAAGAATGAGGGCTCTGCCATAGTCTTGCAACGTTTGCGCGACGATTTCTGCGGCCGAGGCGGAGGCGCGATTGACGAGGACAAAGAGGGGGCCTTCCCAAACGGGTTTGCCATCAATTTCGCGCAGATGCTGCACTTTTCCCGTGTTGTCTTTGATCGAGACGACGATCCCTTTGTTGATGAAAAGTCCCGTAACGCTGACGGCTTGCGTGAGAAGGCCGCCTGCATTGCTGCGCAAATCGAGAATGACTCCCTTCAACTTGTGGTCTTTTTTGATCTGCTCAACGGCTTTACGAATATCGGATGCTGAGGAACTTTTCTGATCTTGGTAGAAGGAAAAGAGCTTGAGTGTCGCGATGACTCCATTGCCATACGGTTCGAGATTGGACTCTAGGCGAGTCTCCTCTAAAACGACTTCATTGCGGATCAGCTCGATTTCAAACTTCTCTGTTTGACGGTTCTCCCCTTCCCCGGTTTCGCGCAGGATCGTGAGGAGAACGGGGGTCTCTTTCTCTCCGCGAATGAGCTCCACCGCTTCGCTGATCTCCATTCCCACAACGGGCTCGTGATCGACAGCGATGATTTTGTCGTTGATTTTGAGCTTGTTGTTGAGGCTTGCAGGGCTGTTCTCAATGATCCGGACCACAGAGAGGCCATCGAGGTCGTCGCGCAATTGCGCTCCAATGCCAAAGAGACGCTGCTGCACTTGGATCATGAATTGGTTGGCTTCTGTCGGCGTGAAATAATTCGTGTGGGAATCGAGCGCAGAAGAGGAGGCTTTTAACACGTAGGAGAGGGTGAGCTTGTAGCGCTCTTCCGGGTTGGCGCCGATCAACTCTTGCTCGCGGTTGAGGCGCCGTTTTAAAAGGCGTTGAATGAACCGGCTCTGACTCTCATTTCCCAATTTCTGCGTCGCTTCCAATTGGAGCGCTTTAATTCGTAACAGGCGGTTGACTAAATCTTCATGGCAAAGCGGCCAAGCGAGGTCTTTGAATTCTTCGCTCTTGACTCCGGTGGGAAGCTCCCTCTGGTCAATATCCGTTTCAATCGCATTGCGCCTCTCGATGCACGCAGTGAAAGCTTCATGAATTTCCTGGAAAAGGGAGAAGTCGTTGTTTTTAAAACCAGCCAAGGCCCTTTGAAGGAGGGTTTCAGAAGGGTGGGTCCACTGGGTGACATCATCTTCGATAAAGTAGGTTTTAGTGGGATCGAGCTCCTCTAAAAAATTTTGGAGCGTCCGTTCCATTAACTCGGGAGTCAGGCTTTTATGGCACACGTGCGCCTTTAAGATTTCCTCGACTTTGGTCTTCACATCGCGAGAGCTCAATTGGGGTGCTTTTGCCTCGCAAATGGCGGTAAAAATGAGAATCCAGAGAAAAAGAGCCTTTTTGATCATAAACCCTTGATTTTTATGAGCTTGGAATAGTGGTATAAAAATTCATGACACTCCGTCAATCACTCAAGAAATTGAATATACCGAAAAGATATACTTTGGCGCCAATGGAAAATTTTGAAATCAAATCATTGAACATTAAATATTTATAAATTTCTTATACCCGTCCCAATAATAGTCCGAATATAAAACGAGAAAACGTTTGATTTATACTCGATATTATGAAATAATCATTACTTAAAGAACGGAAACTAAAATAAATACGAAAAAATAAGCCCATTTATAAAACAGTTTTTGGAATGGGGGCTAAGTGTTTAAAAGCTAAGACTTAAAAGAAGAAAAAATATTTTTTAGGAGGAAGGAACCATGAACTCGGAAACAACATGGGGCCAGAACCAGGGACAAGCTAAAGATTCGGCGAAAGTAGTTTCGATTACTGAAGCCGCTCGAATCAATAATGTCACTCGTCAGGCCATTTATGTTGCGATTAAGCAAAAGAAGCTTAGGGCGACGAAAGATTCGACTCGTTGGACAATCCATTTGGATGACTTAGAGGAGTACAGAAGAAATAAGTATTCTCGTACAAAATCTATGTTCGACGGCGAACTCTTATTTGACAATCGAAAAGGGTATTATTCTGTAAATCAAGCCGCAAAATTATTAGGTGTACCAGCTCAGAAGATTTATTACGCAACGCGCGTGGGTCTTTTAAAAGCGCATAGAAAAGGCGCTGCATGGGTTATTCACACTGATGACATTAAAGGCTACCAAGAAAACTATCTGAACCGCAGACCCAAAGTCGGTTAAATTTATTTCATAATCGCCTAACCTCGAGATAGGCGATTTTTTTTCCTTCCGTTCAAAAAATTCCTTGTCCCGAAAATATTCCCGTCTGGCCCTCTAAAACTTGAAGGCCAGCCGGGCGTTTCCATGTTGATTAAAGAAAATAGTGTGTTGGTCGGGGGCAATCTCGACATCGTAATCAAAGGCCACAGAAAGGCACCGGAACGTAAAGGTGAGGCCAAAATTCACGTCCAACAGGTTCCAGGTGATATCCCAGCCATGCGTGGTAAAAGGGATCGTAGTGCCCACAAAATGGGCGTGGTAGCCCTCCCTCTCAACGGGGTACATATTGACCCATCCAAGCGACACAAAGGGGGATATACACATGGTTTCGGCCGCATTGGTATCCTCCACCTGTAGGGCCAATCCCATCTCTGTACGGAGCGTCGAATCGGTGTGCGCAAACACGTCCAGATCGAGCCCCACTGCGCCATGCTCTTGGAACTTCCTCGTCTTTAGGTAAAGAAAATCAAAATTAATATAGGGATAAAAATAGGCTAGAGGAGAGCCGAAAAGGTAGGCTGTTTGGATCTGTCCCACCACATCCAGAGCAGGGAACTGCGCTTTCGCTTTCCGGTTGACGCCAAGGAACCGCAAATGGCGCTCCGTATCGTAGAAATCGATTCCTGTCATGACGGCTCCGCCCAGATAAAAAGCGCCAATTTGGTAATCCGCATAGAAAGCGCCGTAAAATCCGTTGATCTCGCCATGTCCATGATGGTCATGCCATCGCAAAACAGAGTTGCTCCAAGCTCCGCCAATGCCAACAAAGAGGTTTTCTAGAAACTCTCCGTCTAAACCCAAAGCGATGCCCCCTGAATTGGATTGGGCGCCAAATTGGATTCCATGTGTTTTTAGAGTAAGGCTATTGGCAAACCCCTCTATCCAAACGCGGTTAGATGAACCGCAATAGCAGGGAAGGTATGGCAACCTGTGGAACAGAGAGATGAGCTGCGAATCTGTTTCCGCCAGCATCTCTGTAAATGCGCTATAAGGAGCTGGATGCATCTGATCGAGGGCTTCATTGATCGCGGCGTTGGTTCCTCCTGCAAAAGATTGGATGACATTGAACAGATCTCCAGTTAACTGTCCTGCAACAAACAGGGCATCGAGATTTCTTCCCACGGCTCTCGTATTTTCATTGGAAAAGGGGAAAATGGCAAAAGGGAGCGTGACGCTCAACTGAAGAAGGATGCTGCCCAAAGCTGGCGAATTGTAGAGCACGCTCGGATTAAAAAAGGGGCTTGTTGAAGTCACAGAGGAAAACCCGGGAGGGACGTTGAGAAGTCCAGTGGATGTGAGAATCGTATAGGAGATATCGAAACCATAAAATCCGGGAGCTGGATTGACAGTTAAGCTGCCGTTGATGGTTGCATTTCCCGAAACAGCAATGGAACTATTCGATGTAGGGGTCACATTGATGGTCACATCGGAACTGGGATTTAGCGTTAGGGGGCCGGCGATGGAGAGGCTCCCCGTAGAAGTGCCTCCGGGTCCTGGCTTGATGGTTCCACTATTTGAAGTTTGTCCAAGCGTGCCAGTTCCGCCTAATATCGTATTGGTTGAAGTTGTCAGAATGGAGTTTGCCAAATTCCCATTCATGATCAGCGTACCGCCAATTAAGTTCGTTGGACCCGAAAATCCGGAGCTATTGCCCGTGAATGTGATTACGCCGGAACCTTGCAGAGAGAGCGTCCCATTTCCGGCAGCCACGCTGGAGATGGAGCCGCTATACGTTCCGGTGGTGGCTTGCACAAAAGTTAAAAAGGTACCGGCACCGCCTAGAGCGATATTCCCCTGAATGCCGCTCGTCGTACCTTGGAGCGTGCTTGAAGTGACGGTTGTGGGACCGGTGTAGTCGTTGGACCCGGTAAAAATAACCGCGCCGCCGCCGATGATACTCAATGAACCGCCGCCGCCAAAATTGCCAGAAAAGGTGTCGATATTGCCCATCGTATTGATGACTGACGGCGCCCCAGTGAAAGAACCCGAGCGAGTTGAGGTGATCCCGTTCACCGTTTCCAAAGTCGCTGTGCCGATCGTCAAGGTGCCTGTAGATCCTCCCAATTGATTGTTATTGGTAATGCTTAAGGTTCCCGCAGAGATATTTGTACCTCCGGTATAGGTATTTACGTTGGTCCCATTCATTGCCAAAGTTCCTGAACCTACTTTGGTCAAAGATCCGCCGCCAGAAATGGTAAAACTCGAAGAGTTCATTGTTAAAGTGGTTCCACCCCCACTCGTATCAATAACAGCTGCGCCTACGACCTGGATACTATGGGCCAAAGTATTGCTGGCTGTATATCGGAGAGTACCTGAGCCAATAGTGATGTTTCCGGTACCCAGTTGGTTTTCATTATTGACGCTTAAAATCCCGCTCGCAATCGCTGTTCCCAATGAATAACTATTTCCGCCGCCTCCAGCTGATAAGACCAGAGTGCCCGTGCCCGTCAGCGTTAATACCTGCGCTTCGCTAATGGATCCTGAAATTGTGAAAGCGGAGGAAGAATTTTGAGTCACAGTCAACGGACTTCCCAAAGTGAGATTTGAGGAGATGACGTGGGCAGCGGCCCCATTCACTGTTGTCACATTGATGAGCGCCTGAGAGGTAGCGGGAGCTTGCAATAGATTGAGAGTTCCGCCTGTTGTTGCAATCGTGTAAATCACATTGAAATCAATATTGATTACACCCACATTTTCGTTCACGTTGACATTGACTGTGCCTCCTCCGCCGACGTTATTGAACGTGGCGCTATCGCCAGCCGCTGTAGGAGGAGTTCCTCCTACCCAGCTTCCCCCCGCATTCCAGTTGGACCCGCTGGGGCCTTGCCAAATTGCGTTGGTTGCCACTGAAAAAGCAACTCCCACCGGAAGTAAAAAGACAAAGGGGAAGTATTTCACTTTCATAACTCTTAAAATGGATAGTATCTTAGATGATGACAGCAAATCAATGGTCTTTTAAAACAGGTTCTATGAGGATTTGGCTTTTCTTATGTCTGAATGTGTCGCTATTAGCTCAAATGACGGGCGATTGGAAGGGTTATAGAGAACGCGCTCGGGAAAAAGGCGTTGAAATCACGGGATCTTATTCGAATGATTTGATGGGCAATCCTGTAGGAGGCAGGCACAGAGGGTTTGCCAACGCAGGATCGCTCAATGTTTTTTGTTCCATGGATTTGGAAAAGATGTTTGGGCGATTTGAAGATACGATTCTATTTTCCTCTTTTTGTTTTAGGCATGGAAACAATTTATCAGCGACCAAAATCGGCAACCAATTTCCCGTGCAGCAATTGTTCGGCAGGGAAACGTATGGCTTGAGCGAATTGTATTTATCCAAAGCCTTGATGTGCGACTTATTCCTGTTCAAAGCAGGAAAGATGAGTGGAGGCAACGATTTTCTCTCCTCGCCACTCTATGGCAAGTTTGTCAACAATGCCTTTTGCGGCAACCCCATTAGCATCTTTTTCAACACGCTATTTACCGCTTTTCCTTTCGCAACTTGGGCCGCCTATTTTCACGTCAAACCCTCATGCAATTTTTTGATGAAATTCGCCTGCTATAACAACAATAAGAACATCTTTAAAAACAAGTATCATGGAGTCTATTTTCGATTGAAGAGCACACAAGGAGTCACGTTCATTACCGAATGGGTCTATACGTTGGACAGAGAGTTGGCAGGTCATTACAAAGCGGGCGCCTATTATGTGACTGGACGGGTCCCCAAAATCACAGGAGGCAGTACCGTAGGCAATTATGGATACTATTTTTTGCTCGATCAGATGATTTATAAAAGCGGACCCACCGAGATCGCCCCCTTTACCGCACTTTTGTTTGCCGCGCCATCCGACGAGAATAAATTCCCCTTTTTCCTGACGGCTGGAATGGTGTGCAAAGGGATCATTCCGGGCAGAGGCAAGGACAACCTCTCTGTGGGAGTTGCCCATGGTTCCTACAGCCAATTTTTGCGGCCGAAGGAGACATCAGAGACGGTCTTGGAACTGAACTATTGGGCTTGGGTCAATTCTTGGATGGTCATTACACCCGACATTCAGTACATCATCAACCCAAAAGGGCTAGGGACCATCCCCAACGCCTTGGCCATCGGCATGCAAGTCATCATCAATTTATAGGTTGTTTCGGTATACTTCCCTCTTAGTTGTTGATGAGCTGGAAGTCTTTGATCTGGAGCTGGATGCTCGCTTTGTTGAGGAAGAGGTTCACGTGAGGCGTAAAGGCGATGCGCAAAGGGATGTTTTTTTTACGGATCTGCTCTTTTCGATCAGCTAGGCCGAAGGCAATCCCTTCCAGCATGCGGTCTCCTTGCTCGAGGAAGAGTTTGAGGTGGTATTTGCCGACGATTTTAGGCGGCCAAACTTGCATCGCATCGCAGTAGAGAATGGGGTGGGGGTTCTCGTTGCCAAACGGCTCGAGAAGATTGAGCGATTCCATGAAATCAAAGGTGAGATCGTTGAAGTTGATTTTGGCATCGAGATAGAGCTTTGCGACGACATCTTGCTCTTTGAGCGCTTGATCTGCCGCCTCGATGAATCGCTTTCTGAAGGCGGGGATATTCTCTTTTTTGATCGTGAGCCCGGCAGCGTAATCGTGGCCGCCGTAGTTGATGAGGAGATCCTCATTTTGCTTGAGGATGGGGAGGAGGGGAAATTCGGGGATGGTGCGGATGGAGCCTTTGCCGATGCCCTGCTCAATGGAAATGATGAGGGTGGGGCGGCTGTATTGTTTGGCGATGCGCGCAGAGATGATGGGAATGATGCCCGGGTGCCATTTTTCCGATGCGAGGATAATGGCCTTTTCTAGCAACACTTCAGGGTGCTGGAAGATGAACTCTTCGATGTCATCGGAGGCCTCCCGTTCAATTTTTTGCCGCTCCAGATTGTGGAGATCGAGTTCCTTGGCTAAAGCTTCCCCTTCCTGACTGTCGCGGATGAGGAGCAGTTCCACGCCCTTAATGGGGTCGGCAATGCGGCCGAGGCTGTTGAGGCGGGGCGCGACCTTAGAGGCGATGTCGATGGGAGAGAGGTCCCCCTGCTGCATATCGCTCACTTGGAAGAGTTTGGCGAGGCCTACCCGCTTCATCTTGCGCATTTGCTTCAGACCATAGCGAACCAGTATCCGGTTTTCTCCCTTCAAGGCGCCCATGTCGGCAATGGTGCCGAGGGCGACGAGATCGAGATAATTCTTAAGGTCGATTTTGGTGGGACTGATCTCTTCATTTTCGATGAGCTGATTGGTAATCGCGTGCGCTAATTTAAAAGCGACGCCAACTCCTGTCAGTTCCCGGTTGGGGTAGGTGCTATTGATCAATTTGGGATTGAGAGTCGCAACGCAGTTGGGGATTTTGGAAGTGGGCTCATGGTGGTCGGTGACGATGACGTCGATCCCTTTTTGGACGACTCCCTGAATTTCTTTGGCCGCTGTGATGCCGCAATCGACCGTGATCATGAGGGCGCACTGGTGTTTGATGGCAAATTCGAGGGCATCGCCGATGAGACTTTTTTTCAAACTCGCCCGATTTGGAATGTCAAAAAAGACTTTAGCTCCCACCGCGCGTAAAAATTCGGTGAGAAGGGTCGCCGCGGTCATCCCATCTACGTCATTGTCTCCATAAACGAGAATGGACTCTTTTTGATGGATCGCCGTGATGATTCGCTCCACCGCTTTATCCATGTCGGGAAAGAGGTCGGGATCGTAAAGATTGGGCAATTTTGCATAGAGGAATTCGTGGATCTCCTCCAAAGTTTTAAACCCTCGTGAGATGAGAATTTGGGCTGTCACAGGGTGGATATTGAATTCAGAAATAATCGATTGAAAAAGAGCCGGATTCTTCTCGGGATAGATCCATGTGGGCTCGTGCAGATTTGTCGTAAGCGATGGCATATATCCCCGAGACGGTTTCTCCTGGAGTCTATAGATCCTCCCTATTTTTAGAAAGGTCGCATTTTTTCAAAAAAAATTAAAGCAGAAGGTCGGCGCCCCCTCCAGAAAAAACGGTTCGCTATCCGTGAACGTTTGCGTTCTCAGTTTCCGATCCGTTCCCGCCGCGTTGCAACACCATCACGACTGCTCTGCAAGGCCTCTCTCTTCGCGTCCATGGAAGAAAAGCATGAGAGGAGACGCTATGTACCATGAAGAGAGGGTTCCAAAGAAGACACCGATGGTCATCACTAGCGCAAAGCTAAAGATCGAAGAGCCGCCGAGGGCCACGAGGGCAATGAGGACAAGAAGAGTCGTTCCCGAGGTGATCGTCGTGCGGCTCAATGTAGCATTGAGGGCGCTGTTGACGATGAAGGGGAGCGGTTTGTTTCTTGTGAGGCGCATCTCTTCGCGAATGCGGTCGAAGATGATGATGGTATCGTTGAGCGAGTAGCCGACAATCGTCATGATGGCCGCCACGGTGTTGAGATCGATTTGCACCGGCACTCCCAGCGCGTGGAGAAGTCCCATCAATCCCAGCGTAATGAGAACGTCGTGGAGGAGGCAGATAATGGACGCCGCTGCAAATTTGTACTCAAACCGGAAGGCAATGTAGATGAAAATGCAAACAAAGGAAATTAAGAGACCAATGAGGGCGTTATTGCGCATGCTGTCAGACATCTGCCCGCTCATGGCAGTCCAATTGGTTTCCAAATGGGCTAACGAATTTTCGGTCAACTGAAGGCCGTTGGTTTGCAGAGCTTGCACAACCCACACAATCCGGGGATTGGTTTCGTAGGCAAAGTGCGCATCCTTATTCTCAACTTCAAGAGGCATGCCATAGAATGGTTTCCCGGGCTGCTCCATACTGGTTCCAAACAAGACCCGCAAATGGTGGGTCGGATTGAGTTCCCGAATTTGGAAGTCGTGATTAGAGGCCCCATTTTTAATGAGAGCTCCCTCAATCGGTTGAATGTAACTTCCCTCAGCCTTCGGTTCCACTTCCAGATGGAGTGAAAAGCCGCCGGTAAAGTCCATTCCAAAGATCGTCGCTCTCTGCGCATAGACAAAATAGCCTCCGATAACAATGATTGCGGCGGCGACGGCAAAGGCGAGTTTGGCTTGTTTTAAAAAGTCGACCGATTTGGTTTGAATCCAGTCGGCCATTTTGAGGACTTGATGCTTTGGATTGGCGACCCACCCGGTGAAATAGTATCGGGTCATGAAAAGGGCTGTAAACATGGAAGAGACAATTCCAATAATCAGTGTGATGGCAAAGCCTTTAATGGGGCCTGCATCAAAATTGAGGAGGATCAGTGCTGCGATGACGGTGGTTACGTTGGAATCGACAATCGCGCTATAGGCCTTTTTGTACCCGGCAGCAATCGCCGAGGCGACGCGCCCTGAGATGGCAAATTCCTCTTTAAACCTTTCGAAAACGAGCACGTTGGCATCGACTGCCATGCCCACGGTCAAAATGATCCCTGCAATTCCCGCCAAAGACAATGTCGCGCCAATATTTTGCAATGTGGCCCACAGAATTAGGAGATTGAACAAAACGGCAACTGAGGCAACAAGGCCTGCGTAGCGATAGTAAGCAACCATTGAGCCTATCACGAGAACCAAAGCGACCACTGTGGCCAAGATTCCTTGATTCCGGTCTTTTTGGCCCAGTTCTGGGCTGACATTCTTCTCTGAAAGGATGTGCGGAGTGAAGGTGAGCGAGCCGGCCTTCAGGTCGGCAGCCAATTGATTGACCTCTCTTTGAGAAAAACTGCCGCTGATCGAGGCGCTGTCGCGAAGAACGCCATCTAAAGTAGGCGCGCTGATCACGGTATCATTGAGAATGACAGCCATTCTCCAGCCTCTTCCTTTCGAAAAGTCTTCAAGCGCCGTCCCGGAAACTCTCTCTTTGGAATATTTGCCGGTCCAAGCTTGAATGTGATTGCGGGCTTCTCCCTTTTGCACATCGAAGGTGAGGTAGTTCCCTTTTTGCGGGTCGTAATTGGAGTGGATATTTTCGAGCTGCGAGCCTTCCATGGTGAAGTTGCGGAAGACGACCAGAAGCGGATGGGTTTGTCCATACCACTCCTCGCCGCGGATCAGGGCGATTTTAGAAACGGGATCATCGATCGCGCTATCCATCCCAGGATCTTGAGGCGATTGAAGTACAAAGCCATTTTCCAACAAGATGCGGGCGCTTTCAGAAACGACCTCCCCATGCAGGTGCTTCCAGGCAATGGCATTGATGTTTTGCGCATCTTTGCGGTGGGTCACAACCGCCTCGTTCCAAACTTCCGTTAAAAATCGATTTACATGCCCTGCAAGTGGGGCGTGGGGCGAAGAAAATTTCTCATTCACCACATGGAAATACATCGATGAGGCGCGAATCAATTCCGATGCGGACAAAGATTGCGATCCGGGGAAATCGAGAACGATATTGTTCCCCAATTGCCGGATAGCCACTTCGGAGACACCCATTTTATTGACGCGATTATAGAGCTCGTTGATGCCCTGCTTCAAATCGTCATCATTTTTCACGATGTGGTTATTGGCGTCGCGCAGTTCGATCTGCACTGTTTTTCCGCCTGATAGATCGAGGCCCCAGCGGATCACTTTCCGCTCATCGCCGCGGAAAAATTTCGTCCAGGAGAGGGCTAAATTGCTGAGGAAAACGCTTTTCGTCGGTTTGGGAACATCGAAACGGGCGCCGGGCTGCAGATTGACTTGGGCCGCATTGAATTCGTCTCTCCATTTGATGAGATCTTCGTGGATTTTGGTATCGATCCGGTTATCGACTAAAATGCGCTGCTCTAAATTCGATAGCTCGAGAATCGCATATTTTTGCGTCCCCTTGATGGCAAAATCTTCCCTAGTTGCAGCAACGAGATTGCGATTGAAGTCGGCTTGTTCGAAGATCAGTTCATTTCTAGGTCCTCGGAAAGCTTGGAACCCATTTTGTTGCAGTAAAGCAGCCAGAGAGCGGAAATCGGCGCTAAATGCTTGCGCCGGTTCAGAATTGGGAAACGCCTCATAATTTTGGAGGATGCGATCGATTCCGTGGGCTGCGATGCGCAACCTCTGTCCCGAATGGACGACGAGGCTCAACGCCTTTTGTTCGGCGGGAAGACTTTCGTAGGTCTTTGCATCAACGATACTCAAGCTTTGCAGGTCGGGATGTTTAGGCGTCCAATCTGTTTTCAAAACCGTTTGGATTTTTTCCGCTTGGGAACGACCGAGCTTTTCCAAATTGAGGACGAGATAGCCAGATGGATCGGAAAGGTTGTGAAGGGCGATCGAATAATTTCCCTCCACCGCCGCTAGTGTTTCGTTGGTCAGGTGGGTCACTTTGGCCGCTTCATTCATGAGAGGCTGCTGCAACCCCGTCACATCGGGATGGAGTTTCAACACGATTTGCTGACCCGCCCAATCGATCGACAATTCTGAGAAAAGGGGATTCCTATTCCCAATGATCAAAGTTCCTTTTTCCAAGGCGCTTTTTATTGTTTCGATGTCCCATGGATCTGATCCTGAAGCGAAGAGCGCCTCATGTTTTTTGAGGAAGCTTTCCGCTTTGATGAAGGTGGTCTCTTTCTTTTCGAATGTGGGATCTTTCTTCATCTGATCGCGCAGCTGTTCAAAAGCTCCTATCAGCGCCTGGATTGCGCCTGGTCGATTGGAAAACGGCCCCTGTGTAAAGGCGGAGGCGTAGCGGTTGGCGGCCGGCTTGTGCGTTTCAGAGAGCTCCGCGATGAAATTGATCTGAAGCGCCAACGTCTCCAGATGGCGCGGATCCCCGCTTGCCAAAGCAAAGGCCGACTCGCTGGGGCCTGCCAGGGCGTAGGCCACTTGGGCGGCGCGATCGATAATCACTTCGCGGTAAAGAGGGGAATTTTTCGCTGCGAAGGAGAAGTCGTCCTTCTCTAAATGGACCGGCACATGTCTTTGAACGATCACCTCTTTGGTGCTTTCATTTTGCGGCGCAAGGCTCAATTGAGCCGGCACGAAAGGGATCAGCGAACCTGCGCGGGGCACCATATTTCTAAAGCGGGCAGCCTCTTCAGATTTCGCAAAAGCGATTGTCATGTTCTGGGCGTCGGATTGAATGTAAAGCGGCTTTACATGGATGAGTTCGCAGAAGGAGGAGAGCCATTCTTTGGCATCTGACTCGAGGCAATCGACTCGCTTCACGATGGAAGAGGCGATTTCCAGTCCTCTGGATTCAGTGATGGGGCTTTTTAGGGGCCTGCAGTAGTAGAAGATGGTTGGGAGGATGTTGTAGAGGGTCAGTGCGACGACTGCGAGGATGAGAAATAACTGCCATTTTTTTTGCTTTTCCATGGGAACCTATTTCTATGAATCATGACAAGATAGCGGAAAAGGGCGATCTTGTCTAGAAGCTAAATTCAAGGCCCAGGTTGAGGCCCCAGAGGCTGACCGGACTGGTGTTTTGGATGTCGAGGCGGTCGTTATTGGGAAATGAGGGATTTGTGGCATCTTGATGTAAGAGATGCAGGCTATACCAGGTGTTCACTTCAAACCCGGCCAAAATTCTCATTGAAACTGTATCAAACCGGTGGTTCCAAGAGGCCCCGAAGGCGATTTGCGTGTTGGGAACAACCCAGGTCGTTTTCTCTGTAGTGTCGCGCACGGGATTGAAGACGGGTAACTCAGATTCGATTTGAGCCGGGGGGATAAAATGGGTTGTTCGGCGATTGGTGTAGGCGCCCGCTAAGTTTGCAAAAGAAAATTGATTATAGAGGCCAAGACCGCAGCCCATGTGCCAGTCGGCTGTGATTCCGAGCCGGATTCCCCCTCCGTTGAAACGCCAATGGTTTTGAGTTTCTGTTGTGACGGGCGATGCCAACCCAACGGTATAAAGGCCCGTTATGTCCCATTTTTCATGAATGAAGGCCCCAGTAGCGCCAGCAAAGAAATCGAGGATGACTTGGCAGCCAGCAATAAATCGGCGCGAAAGGAGGAGGTCCAACTCTTGGTAGCGAAAGAAAGTTTTGCTAACCAGCTTGTCCACACCGTCGGATGGCGAGAGGAGATCGATTCCCCGATTGGTCGCCTCCAAATAAAGGGTTGGATCGGAAGGGCGAATGGCTTGATTATGACCCGTGGTACCATAATAGACGTACTCGCCTGAAAAGTTCCACGCATCGCGCACAAAGGTGTAATCGAGAGTGGCCCGGACGCCGGGGTTCCAATCAAATTTCGCCGACTGGTATTTTCCAATGGCATCGGCAATTGTGGTTTGGGGGAAGGGTTGGTGGCGGCCGCTGGGCGTGAGGGCGAAAGTGGAGGCTTTTTGCTGGACTTTCAAATAGAGCCACTCAACGGAGAGGTTCCATCCATTGAAGACAAGCGGATCGTAGTAGTCGAAAATGCAGTCGCAAGGGTTGCAGCAGGGAAGCTGGGGCGGGCAGTTCATGCTGGCGGGCTTGCACGGCTTGCAGCACATGGGGCGGGGGCCGCATTCGGTAGGGGTAAGGGGCGGGGGCGGGGGGTTTTGGGGGTGGGCGGGCAAACTTGGATTGGGGGACGGGGTAAGCCCGTCGGGCGAGGCGTCGGGGTTGCCGATGGAGGACTTGCCGTGGTTCGCCATGCACAAGAGTCTGACCGGGCCGCAGCTTATCAAGCTCACCCGGGGGCCGAACGTGCACAAGGGCTGGAACCTGCCGATGGTCGAGGAGTGCATCAAATGGATTGACCAGGAAACCAAGACGCTGCTCGGCAACAACTGGCCGGCGCAATGGAGTCCCGAGAAGCAGGAGGAACGAATCAAGGAGGGCGGGGCGTACTGGGGCGATTCTGTGCCCATGATCGAGGTGTACGACTTTTACTACTGGGACGACACCGGTTCGGAGTCCGGCTGGAAACGGCGCATGATTTTGGACGTGTGGGGGACTCCGTCCAGCGCCGGGGGCAACGTCGCCATGGGGCGGCGCAAGGGCAGTCTCTACGAAAAATACGAGGGCAAGGAGGATTTCCTGTTTAATCCCGGCGACCAGATTTACGCCGAAAACAAGTCGGAATTGATTTCCTTCCAGTTTGCGGACTTGTCCGCGGTGGCGCCCTTCCGCTATCACACCATCCGGGGGCTGGGATTTCTGTTGCACGACGTGTGCCACATCCAGAACCGGCTGACGTGCAAGATAACCGAGTCCACCTTCGAGACGCTGACGATGCTGATGCGCGTCAAGTCCCAGGAGGACGTTCAACGGGCCCCTAAGGCCA
>CAYWKW010000007.1:0-37950 GCA_964458995.1 uncultured bacterium
ATTCAGGGCGCCTCCTTGCCATATTCCCGATTCTTCAAGTAGTTTCGGTATTTAACGCCCGAGGCGTTCCTTTCGGAGCTCCATCCACAACCGCCCTAGCATGTTCTGGCCGGTTCCATCATTATTATCGCTCCAATATGTATCTCTTCCCCTTACAGGATTATGTTCTACAAGGGGGCCATTTCCTGTAGCCACAAGCAAGCTCGCAATACGAGGATTCTGATCGATTTTCGCCTGCAGCACTTCTCTCATCACTTGAACATTTACATCCATCCAATCAGATCGTATGAGCTGGGAGTTATCTTGTGCTTTGCGAAAAGCTTCATCACCCGAAAGAGATGTAAACTCACCCATGATTTTGGGATGATGGATGAATTTCTGCGCTTGAAAGGCCGCCTCGGAGTTTTGGAACCTTCTTCCACCAAATGCTACTGGAATTTCGTAGAAATTTCCTAACCATTCCGTGCTCGGGTCCGTGTGATCATAAAATTGGATAACGCCTAATACTCTAAAAATGTGGTTTAAATTACCTTCAGTGATGAGGTTCCGGGATGCCATGTTCCTAATTACTAGTGGAAACTGCTGGGGATCTTGTGTCAGGGATATATTTAAAATATCTTCGGCTATTTGAGGTGAGAAATGGCCCTTTCCTTCAGCCTTTTTAAGCCAACTTTCAAATCGGTCGCCAGATGAAGAACTTCCCGCTTGAATTCCAAGTTTCTCAAAAATACGCCGTCTATTGCCTTCGGTGATGTCGCAGTTTCTTACGAGTTCATTCATTTCTACTTCAAATTTCTTCTGATTTGTTAGGTGGTAATTTCCATACTGATCCCTTGTGCAGCAACCCTGGTACGCTTGAAGAACAAGACTGAATCCTACAGGACTGAAAAACTTTTGATTCTCTCCAAGCCAGCTTTCAAATGAGCCGGCAAACCCTTGCAAGGCACCGACAGCAGTAGCCACTCTTTGTTCAGCAGGGCCGGCAGGGAGGTGAGCAGCCGGGGGCATCGAGGCCTTTCTACCATTACACCAATAAATTGCACCTTTTGAGAGTACCGCAGCAAACAGACCGGCGACAGGTCCAGCACAGGCAAGCCCCGCAACGCCCGCACCTAACGGAAATAACGTCTCAGGAGTTGAAAAAATGTTTAGTACTTTTTGAGTGACTTCTTCGCAAATGGCTAACATAATTACATCTATGGTTGGTTTTTTTACAAAGATTATACAATATAGTCCCAATAATCTTATTTGCCTAGATGTTCGGCGGCTTTGTGGTAGTTGGGCTCTTGTGTGATTTCTGGGACAAGCTCCGTGTAGAGAACGTGATCCTTTTCGTCGAGTACGAGGACGGCTCGGGCCAGGATGCCGGCAAGGGGACCGTCCTTAATGAGGAGGCCGTAGGCCTGACCAAACTCTTTGCCCCGCATCATGGATAGCGTGAGCAGGTTATGCACCCCTTCAGCTTCACAGAACCGCTTTTGCGCGAAAGGAAGATCGGCCGAGATGGTGATGATGGCAACGTTGGGGTGTTTTTTGGCAATTTCATTGAAGTGTTTGGTCATGATGCTGCAAGTGCCCGTATCAAGACTGGGAACGGTCGTCAGGATTTTTTTCTTTCCCTGGAATTCGTGGAGGGTATGCTCCTTCAGATCTTTGTCGATCAGGACGAAGTCGGGAGCCTTTGTGTGAACTTTGGGAAGATCCCCAGTTGTGTGGACCGGTTTTCCTTTTAATGTGACTTGCGCCATAAAACACCTTCAATTTTTTTGTGCGTAACCACAGTAACCGGTTGCGAGGCTTTTTGAAAAGCAAAAGGAGAAGTCGGGCGGTACTTTTCTTGTGAAGACCATTTTCAAAAAGGGAGTGGAGAAGATTTTGGGGCGAAAACCGAGGAGCTTTTTTATGCTGAGATCTTTCTCGAGGCAGAGTTCATGGAGCTCTTCGGGTTTGATGAAGAGGGGATAGATGTGCATATTTTTGGGTGTGTTTCGAACGCACCATTCGACTCCTTTGATGACGAGGAGATAGCTGAGGAGGTTGCGGTTGAAGGTGTGAAAAAAGAAGAGGCCTCCCGGTTTGAGAACGCGGCTGGCTTCCGAAATGAGGAGTGAGGGCTCTTCAACGTGTTCGAGGATGTCCATGGCGCAGACAACTTCGAAAGAGTGGTCGGGGTAGGGAAGTGAGTAGGCATTGGCCACTTGATAGGAGACAGAATGGGTGGCGTCCTGCTTTCGGGCGATGGTTAGGCTGTTTGCAGAGAGGTCGATCCCAAAAGTGGTGTGTCCCGCTTGGGCCAGAGCGTTGGTGAGGATGCCAGCGCCGCAGCCGATGTCGAGCACAATTTTGTTTTTGCCGATTTGTTCGATAATCCAAGGAACTCGCAAGGTATTCTCTGCGCGGAGGAGGGCGATCGGATGGTCGTAGGAAGTGTACCACCCTTCCGCAAGATCGTCGTAGAACTCATTGTTTATTGTTTTAGAACGGGCTTGTTTTTCCATATGATGTTCCAGAAGATGATTTGATAAAGAAAGAAAAGGGAGGTGGTTCCCAATTGCATTTGTAAAAAGAGGCGAAGGCTCTCTTTTTCGCTTAGCCAGTGAGCAATCCAGGGTGTGACTTCAACGTCTTGAACAACAGGCCAGATAAATCCTGCGCAGGTGAGGGTAATCGGATGGAGCGTAAAGAGGATGGCATGGAGCCAGTTTTCTGCAGCGGGGCAGTGCTCTTTATGAACAAACTCGTCTTTCGTGACCAGGACGCAAGAGAAAATGGCCAGGAGAATGTAGAGGGTTAAAGCGGTGGTGGAATAGGGGACAAAAAGTACAAAGGCAAGGCACGCCAGAACGCTCGAGGTGTCGATGGGGTGGCCGATCCTCTCCCATTTCGGAAGTCCGCGGCGGATGTGAAAATAGCCTTCATCAAAAAACATCCCCAATGCTTGAATAGCAAAAGGGAGTAGGGCTAATATCCACATGTTTTTTCCATCAATGCGCCGGCGATGCTTAAGCCGGGGCCAAAGGCGAGGCTGATAATGGGCGTCGACTCAGGCACATTTGGGTCTTTCAAGATTCTCTGCCAGATATGGGGCAGTGTCGCGGAAGACATGTTGCCATATTCTTTTAAAATTTGAAAACTGAATTGCATCTGCTCGTCCGAAAGGCCCAACAACTTTTGCACATGAAGGAGAATTTTGGGGCCTCCTGGATGGACAGCAAAGAGAGCATTTTTAGGAATTGCCTTGCAGAGGCGGTCGAGATATCCGGTTAGATGGCGGGTGATGAAAACGGGGACCTCTTTGGCCAAGTACATTTGGAAACCCCAGTCGACGACTTTCCAGCTCATCGCTTTCAAAGAGTTGGGTATGATCTCCTCTTTGACAGAGAGCACTTTTAAATGGGGTTGGGACGTTTGCCGAACCATCGAATATTTCATGAAGCCGTCGGCAAAAAGGCTTTGTGAAACCAACTGGTCCAATTGATGAAGCGATGTGTTGGAGTGGATGGAGCAAATTTCTGTATGGACAATGTCCACCTGCTGTTTTTCTGATGAACTATTGAGAAAACCCGTTCCCATGCGGATAGCGGGAATCGACCCGTAGCATCCCATGTGATAGGCGTGAGTGACCGTGGTGCAATGGCCCCAATTCCTCTTGGAGACGATCTTCTGCGCTCCGCTGGGGGAGACATAGCCGGTGCAGGTCACATGGATTAGATCATCAGGAGGAGAAGCGTCTTCGGGATAATATTGATCGAAAACGCGATCGGCCTCCTCTTCAAAGACATTGGCTCGGTCCGATAAATGCTTCCCCGAGGGCGATTCACTCAGGCGATAGATCTTCATCTTGTCCCAATCTCGATGGAGAAAATCGTCTAAAACGTGGCCTCTTTTGGCAATGTGGTCGGGTTTGCAACCCACATGCCAGATTTTTTCTTTGATCGCTTGGCGAAAGGCAGGATCTTGATTTTTAAAGGATTCCGATTTTGCGTGCGCT
The DNA here is from genome assembly GCA_964458995.1 of uncultured bacterium. Taxonomy (GTDB): domain Bacteria; phylum Chlamydiota; class Chlamydiia; order Chlamydiales; family SM23-39; genus REEB52. Next base: position 3,992 of record CAYWKW010000007.1, read on the forward strand.
TCTACAAACCAATCGAGCGCCTCTTCTTGGGCCGTTTCAAAAGGGGGCCTTATCATTTGGAAGTTGGTGAGAATCATGGAACAACCGTACAGTAGGCTCATTTATGAAGCAAATTAAATCGCGATTTATTACGCTTCGAAATGATGAGAAAACTACTCTGGATGATCCTCCTTTTCGGCGCCTATGTTTGGGTGATGACTTCGGGCCATGATCAATTGGTTATCGAGAAGGGGAAGTCGGCCTATCAAGCGCTTGTTTCTTGGTTTGATGATGCGGAGCTCGATTTTCAGGTAAAAGAGAAAGAGAGAGCTAAAAAACGGCACCGCCGCTGGGACTAGAGCTTTGCTAGGATGGACCTTTGATGAGAGGGTTGGAAAAGTGGGCAGGCGTGTGCGAGGACTTGGACTCCAGTTTTTTTTATCAGCGCAGAGATAAGAACTAGAGATAGAGAGGACGAGAGGGGCGGGGGAATAGTTTTTTCGCTACCGCGAAAAAAGAAGCCATGTATCAGGATTGAGCGCAACATTATTTCAACACTGAAAGAGACAGATGCACACTAAAAGCGAATGATTATCTTTTTTTCGCGGCAGCGAAAAAATTGGTTTCCCCTTTCGGCCTCTCTATCTCTAGTTCTTATCTCTGCGCTGATGAAAGAAAATTAGACTCCAAGTCCTCACACACGTTTGCCTACTATTTTCACCCCTCCCATTCTCTAGAGGACAAACATCGAAACGCCGATCAGGGCGAGCGAGCAGCCGAAAATCCGCTTAATGAGCGTGACGTCCAAAACGTGAGACAGCTTCACCCCCCAAGGCGTTGTTACGACAGACCCTAGGCTGATGGCGATAAAGGCGGGGAGCTCAATGTATCCAAAAGTGGCAGGCAGCTCCGGCTTGCGCCAGGCGATCAAAAGATAGGTCAATGAACCGACAAGCGTGGTTACGAGAGTCGAAGCCGAAGAAGTTGCCGAACTGTTTTTCACAGGAACTTGATAGCCAAGTAGGACCGGAAAAGTCAATGAGCCTCCACCTATGCCCAACATGCTTGAAAGACATCCGATCGCTAACCCAAATAGAGAGAGTGTGTGATTCGGCTTTGAACTGATGTGAAGGGGAGGCAGGTGGGGGAAAAAGAAATAGAGGCCCAAAAGAATCGCTACGCCTCCAAAGATTTCCCGCAAATAATAACTGGGCAGATAGTGGGCGATGATGGATCCAACAACGCAACCGATGACAAGACCTGGAACAACCATCTTGACTACAGAAAAATGGATGGCCCTCTTTCTATATTGAAAAAAAGTGGAAACCGATGAAGTGATAAACCCAGCAGCCAATGAGGTGCCCACTGCCACTTGCATGATCCGCTCCTCTAACATCCCTGTGTAGTTAAAAATAAAATAGAGGATCGGAACCGTGATTACGCCGCCGCCAATGCCAATTAACCCCGCTAAAACGCCGCTGGCCAGGCCCAAAATGACAAATAAAAAAACTATAAATTCGAGGTGCATCGAAACCTTTTGTTTTCAATTTGGTTATCAATTATGATATTGTCAACAACGAATTTTAAACTATATGGACTTAAATCGTTTAGATTGGTCGCGCGCGCAAGATCTTCTAATCAAGTTAGTTCAGATCCTTTCTCCGCTAGCTGAAAGAGAAGCTTCGGTTTCGTTTTTTCTCAACAAGCGATTCTTTATTCCGCCCTCAATGGGCGATGACACAACTTTTTTTCGCTCCCGCCATCCCGTTCGTCTTTTAACAACTCTTCACTCTGTGCAGAAACAAGTGGAAGAGATGATTGAGGGGAGTCGGGAAGTTCCGGAATCTCCAACAGAGGCAAAACCGGCTGAATCGAATCCGGTGCAGCAAAAACAGATGGGCGAAAAACCCGAAAAAACTCCCCCCCTTTCTAGACAGGCGAAGAGATTGATCGATCAGGTCCAAGACGCCATTGGCAAGCTTTGCCAATCGACCCATCTTAAAGATCCGAAAGAAGAGCCGTTGCGGGAAGCTTTGAAGAGATTGCAACCCGGCATCCGGCGGATTATTGAAGAGGTCGCTCATGAAGAGCTGCATACCGCAGATGAGGGGCTGCCCCAATTTCGGTTTGCCTTGCCTCGATCTCCAAGAGAAAACATTCTGAAAAAACTCATCCCTTTTCCCGAAAATGATGAGAGCCAAAAACCAAAAATCCGTCCCCATGAGATCAAAAGGGCCTCCGATACAGATCTGGTTCACAATGACTTAGAAAAGAGGCCAGACAAGAAATCTTCCGAAAAAAAATCTTCCACTTCCAATCCAAATCAAGAAGTTAAGACTTCGCCCTCGACCCCTGTTGAAAAGAGGCAAATCCAGAAGCCAGATTCTCCTCCCGAAAAAACCTCTCTGCCCGCAGTCCCATTTGTTTCCGTGTCGCGGCAGCTCACCCCCGCCCGTAAAAAGAAAAAGCGGAAAGGGTTTTGGTTCCGCGGCGACGAAGAAGAGCGGAACAATTCTTGACATCCTCCTGAAATTTCAGTATTGCTCTGATTAGAAGGGGTCTTCTATGAAGAGCTATTGGTTCATGCTATCGAGTCTAATTCTAGCTGGCTGTGTGGCTAGCAATGGTCTGCAATACGAAGCAATGTCGGAAACGAATTGGTACCATTTGGCTCGAGTCAGAAAGGGCATGAGTGAAAAAGAAGTGCTTTTTATTATGCATAAACCATACAGCTATGAGACTTTCCAAGTTGACGAGGATATTTATGATGTTTGGTTTTATGTCACTCGCATGACGGGGCTCGATCAGACCCGCATGGTACCTCAAAACTTAACCCCGCTGACTTTCAAAAACGGCGTTCTCGTCGGGACCGGCTATCCTTGGTATTACTATGCCATGAAAGAGCAAGCGAGAGAAATCAACGATCTAAATCCACCTCCGCCCCGTCCCAAAACACAGGCAGAGGAAGATGCTGAGTTTGAAAGGACGCTAAGATCCCACACGCCCCCGCAGTCTTCCCAACCCCCAACGCAACCCATGCAACCGCCCGCGGCTCCGCAGTCAGCATCAATGCCTGCACAGACCGCAGCGCCCCAATCGCAACCACCCGCAGCCCCCCAGCCAGCCGCACAACAGCAAGTGCCCGCTCCGCCTAAGGCGCAGAGCCCACCGGTTTTGCACGCTCAAGGGCCGGCCCTTTGTCAAGACCGGAGATTGTCTCGAGTTGCGCGGGGAATGACCGAAACCCAGGTCTTCAGTGTGATGGGAGAGCCGATCAACCACAGCACCTACGAAATGGGCGGCGATGTTTACGACATTTGGTTCTATGAAACCGTACCATCGAAGACAGGTAGGATCACGACCTTGCCCCAAAACATCACCCCTCTGACCTTCAAAAATGCCTTTCTTGTAGGGATTACAGAAGAAGAATTCTTCGATGTGAAAGCAAAGGTCGATTGCTTGAATACGCCGCAGCCGGCCTCTGCCTCTGAAATGACCACAGTCTCTGAATCTTTGGGGATGATCCAGAAAAACCAACTCTCCAAGGTCGGAATGGGGATGACAGAAGCGGAAGTGACGAATCTTTTAGGCGTTCCTGCCCGTAACGAGACATTTCAAATCCATCAAGATGTCTATGATGTTTGGTTTTACGACTCTGCGCCGCTTACCTTTAAAAATGGCGTCCTAGCTGGGATGACCATGGACTACTATTCCAGCGTGAAGCAAAAGTCTGAAGAAGATCATGTCGATTGCTACGACCGCGATGCAGAGCGGATGCAGCAAGAGGAAAATGATCAAAACTTCAACTATTGGTAAAAACCTGAATTTATGATATTTTTCCAAAAATATGGTTCCCTCTTTTGTAGAAATCCACATTGAAAATACCAATTCCTGCGGCTATAAATGCGTCATGTGCCCGCGGGACAAGCAGACCCGGCAAATCGGCTACATGCCCCTCGAAGATGTAAATACGATTTTGGACCGGATAGGACCTTTTGAGGGACACTTCCACTTACACGGTTTTGGAGAACCTCTTTTAGACCGGAAATTGCCTGAAAAAATCGAGCTTATTAAGACCAGGCTCCCTAAAGCGACCACCCAGATCATCACGACTTTGGGAGTGACGCACTCTCCCGGCTATTTGCAGAGGCTTGTCGATGCGGGCTTGGATATTGCGATTGTGAGCTTCTACGGTTTTTCCAAAGAATCGTATCAAAATGTGCATGGCGTGAATGGCTTTGAGAGGGCCAAACAAAATCTAGAGACATTGAGTAAAATGAGAGGCGATTCGCTCTCGCTCGTTGTAAAAATACCAGCTAAAAATGTCTTTTCTTCTTTGCCGATGGCGGATGAACGGCGCCCCTTTATCCAGTGGCTGCAATCGTTGAACGTCGAAATTGGAGAAATGCCCTACGTTCACAATTTTGGAGATGGGCGCAAGTACAATCCTCCAAGCGAACGGATGTGTCCTGTTGTGGAAGGGTTGAGAAAAAACATTCTGAACATCACCTGGGATCTTAAAGTCATTCCCTGTTGTTTTGATTTCAATGCATCGATCCCTTTTGGCAATTTACAAACTCAAACTTTAGAAGAGATTTTCAGCAGTCCTGAATATTTCCAATTCATTCTCGCGCATCAAACCAATGAACTTTCCCAATATCCTGTCTGTCAAAACTGTGAAAAATACGACTACGAATAACCGTCGTCTGTTTGAATGGAAAACCCGTTTAAGAAGAAGAGGAGAAACGCGATGGGGAAGAAGATGAGTACCCAAAAGCAGAGCCAAAAGCGGGAGCCATCATAGTGCAGACGGTACGTCGCCTCATTTTTGATGAAGTCGGTCGCTGTGAAGAAAAGGACCAGCGCAATGGGGAAGAAAAAGATGATCCAGAAGATCAGCCAGAACAGAGACCCCCGATATTTGACTCTTAAACTTTGCCTGCTCATGTTATGTAACTCTAGCAAAAATTCCTATTTACGCAAAATATCTTCCCATTTATCCTCTCCACTCTTCAAATGAGGTGTCTATGAAACGGATTTTTTTTGCTTTACTCCTAAGCCCTGTATGCTTTTGGGCCCATTCTTATGATGTGATCGTCGTTGGCGCGGGGATTTCGGGCATTGCCGCCGCTCAAGAGCTTCAGGCGGCGGGTCTCGACGTGCTCGTGCTGGAGGCGCGCAACCATATCGGGGGGCGAACCCACACCTCGTTTTTCCCCAACCATCCTTCCATTGGTGTTGATTTGGGCGCCGCCTGGATCCAAGAAACCAATAACAATCCCTTGATCCCTCTGGCAGAAAAATATGGCGCGCGCAATCAAGTTTGCGATTACGATTCGGCCGACTATTTTGATTGTTCACCCCCATTCCAAGCCCCTCCTCTGCACCCAATGGATAGCGCTCCTCTCGATGATCTTGAGGATCAAATCTACAAACAGATCAAAGAGGCGCGAAAGAACAATAAGGAGATGTCTCTGGCGGAAGGGTTGGAGCCGTGGATAGCCACCTTTTCGCAAAAACAGCAAGCAGAGATCTGGTACATCCTCGCCTCTGACATTGAGCAAGAATATGGCGCCGATTGCAGCAAACTCTCTCTTCTCCATTATGATGACGACGACACTTTTGGCGGCGGCAATAATCTCATGATCGATGGTTACCAGCCGCTGATCAATGGCCTGGCAGCCTCTTTATTGCAGGACGACCGGATTCAATTGGAACACTTTGTGACACAGATCACCCATTCAGACAGCGGAGTGCAGGTGACGGCCAACGGGACCACCTACTCGGCCGATTATGTGATCTGCACGGTCCCTCTCGGCGTAATCCAACACGACACTATCCAATTCACCCCGCCCCTTACCGAAGAGAAGCGGGAGGCGGTCAATCGCCTCAAAATGGGTCTTTTGGACAAAGCTGTCCTCCTCTTTCCTTCTGTCTTCTGGGATTCCTCGAAGAACTTGATCGATCGGATTCCTCCCGCGGAAGGGGAGTGGGTGGAGAACATCGACTACTTTCCCTTTTCGGGAAGGCCCATGCTCGTCGCCTTCAATGCCGACTCTGCTGCCTCTAAGTATATTGAGACGCAGTCGGACGATGAAGTTATCCAAAGCGTTATGGACTCGCTGCGGGCCATTTATGGCGATGGGATTCCGAACCCAGTCGATTGGGTCATTACACGGTGGGGGGAAGATCCCTTCAGTTACGGCTCTTATTCCTATTTGCCTACGTTCGCAACGATTGATGACTTCGATACCATGGCCAAGTCGCAGGGGCGGCTCTATTTCGCTGGGGAGGCCACCTCGAGGTACTTCGCCACAGCCCACGGCGCTTACCTATCAGGCCTTAAAGCAGCGAAAGACATACTGAATAACGAGCGTGTGGCTCATTGAGGAGGAAGGTGTTTATGAAACGGATTTTTCTTGCTTTGCTTTTAAGCCCTTTGTGCTTTTGGGCTCATTCTTACGACGTCATCGTTGTTGGAGCGGGGATTTCGGGCATTGCCGCGGCAAAAGAGCTTCATGAAGCGGGTCTCGATGTGCTCGTGCTGGAGGCGCGCAACCATATCGGGGGGAGGGCCCACACCTCATTTTTCCCAAACCATCCATCCATTGGCGTGGATTTGGGTGCCGCCTGGATTCAGGAAACCCACAACAATCCTTTGATTCCTTTGGCTGAAAAATATGGCGCGCGCAATCAACTTTTCGATGACGATTCGGTCGACTATTTTGACTGTTCACCCCCTTTCCAAACCCCTCCTCTGCATCCACTGGATAGCGATCCTATCGATGAACTTAGGGATCAGATTGATGATAAGATCGAAGAGTTGCAGGCCAAGAAAAAGGAGATGTCCCTGGCTGAAGGTTTGGAGCCGTGGATAGCCACTTTTTCGCAAAAAAAGCAGGATGCAATCTGGTATATCCTGGCATGCGATATTGAGCAAGAATATGCCGCTGACTGCAGCCAACTCTCTCTTCTATATTACAATGATGACGACACTTTCGGCGGACCTGACAATCTGATGATCGACGGCTACCAACCTCTGATCAACGGCCTTGCAGCCTCACTAATGGATGAAAACCGGATTCATTTGGAACAGTTTGTGAGCCAGATCACCCATTCAGATAGTGGTGTAGAGGTGATTGCCAACGGAACCACCTACACCGCCGATTATGTGATCTGCACGGTCCCTCTGGGCGTGATCCAACAGGACACCGTCCAATTCACCCCGCCCCTTACCGAAAAAATGCGGGAGGCGATCAATCGCCTCAAAATGGGTCTTTTGGATAAAGCTGTCCTCCTTTTTCCCTCCATATTTTGGGACTCTTCAAAGAACCGGATCGACCGGATTCCTCCATCAGAAGGGGAGTGGGTGGAGAACATCGACTACTTTCCTTTCTCAGGTAGGCCCATGCTCGTAGCTTTCAATGCGGGCGAGGCCGCCGCTAAGTATATCGAGACGAAGTCGGACGACGAGGTCATCGAAAGCTTTATGGGCTCGCTGAGGGCGATCTATGGCGATGCGATTCCCGATCCCATCGATTGGGTTATTACTCGGTGGGGGCAAGATCCTTTCAGTTACGGCTCCTATGCTTATTCGCCTCCGTTTTCAACGATGGAGGATTACGACACTCTGGCTACACCGCAAGGGAGGCTCCATTTCGCCGGAGAGGCCACCTCTTCCTACAGTGGCACGACCCACGGCGCCTACCTATCAGGCCTAAGAGCAGCAAAGGAGATTCTGAATAGCGAGCGCGTGACTCAAATGGGGGCAATGGCACGATAAATTTTATCCGCCGGGAACACCGAGCTTTAATGAGTGTGTGTGTTTTATGGGTCAAGTCAATGCTGAAGTTTTTGTTCTGGTTGGGCCTTCTGGTGTCGGAAAATCGACCCTAATCAGTCAACTGAAGGAAAAGGGGCTTCCGTTCCATGAGTTGGTCTCTTATACAACTCGCCCTAAACGAGCTGGAGAGGAAGACGGAAGAGATTATTTCTTTATCGACCCAGCTGAATATAAACAAAGAGAACAGAAGAATGAATTTATTATGTCTACTTTGGTCCACGGAAATTGGTACGGAATTTCAAGAGAATGGCTTAAAATGGAATTTCAAGCGGGATACGATATCGTGTGCAGTCTGAATACTGAGGCGGCAAAGAATTTAAAAAATATCTTTGGTGGGAAAGTTGTGACTATTTTCATCGCTCCCCCTTCTTTTGATGCTCTAAAAGAGAGGCTTTCTCAAAGAAGCACAGAAAATGAATCCGCTCTAGAAATTCGCCTTGAAAACGCTCAAAGCGAACTCAAACAGCAGGATTCTTTTGATTATAAAGTTGTCAATGACCACCTTTCTCAATCCGTAGAAGAATTGAGAAGGATTTTTCTTTCCGAGATTGATTCAAAGCTGATCATTAAACAGCATGTGGATCCCTTAAAAGGCGTCGAAATGATCCGGGCTATGAGTTATAACATTCGGATGGCTCCTTGCGCTGAAGATGAAGCTACAGAAAATGCCTGGATGTACCGGCTTCCTAAAATCAATATGATTATTGAACAGTATAAACCTGATATCATCGGTGTCCAGGAGGTTTCCCTTTATCAGATGAACTCGCTCGTAAGCAGCTCTTGCAGTTTGCCTTATAAAGTCCTCGGTAAATATCCTTCAAGGAAACCGATAGAATCGGGCCTTGGGATCATTTACAACTCAGAAAAATTCCTCTTGATTTCAGATCTGCATACTATCTGGCTCAATGAGACAAAGACACACCCCAATGGCCCAGCTTGGGATGGATCTAATTACGAACGATATGTAATTTATGCAAAATTTAAAAATCTCTCAGCTGGAAATGAATTTTGGTTTATGACGACCCATTTTGACCATCTGGGAATCAGAGCGCGTCAGGAGAGCGCTGAGATTGTCATGAGTTTGGCTGAACGGTTAGATGCTCCTGCAATAATCACTGGGGACTTTAACTGTTTTCCTCAATTGGGAGGCGCAGAATTATATCAACTTTTATGCACTCATTCCCCTCAGATCAAGGATTCTGGGAATATAGCTCATCTCTCATTTGGCGTACCTGGAAGTTGGATGGGGTGGGATTATGATATTTACAAACAAAGGGAAGGCTATTCTAAGTATGATTTCATATTTACGCACGACTCTATAGAAGTTGCCCAGCATGGAATTATCGACGATCGGGTGTGGGATACCCATTTTCAGAAGGAGCTTTACCCTTCAGATCATCGACCCGTGTTGAGCGACTTAAAAGTCTATTTAAATCAAAAGTCATATCGCAAACAACTGCGAATTTGCTAAGAAAGCGAGCCCGACCTCAAAATAACGACCATTGGCTCGACATCTAATTGTCGCTAAGGTTGCGTAAAATGGGTCTTTTTCGTTAATTGGGGGTATGCGCGCTCTATTGAAGTTTTTTATTGCCTGCATCCCCCTTTTGGGGCTTGCTCAAGAGGAGGACATTTCTTTTGATCAGCTGCTCCATTGGGACGAGGTTGCCTATACGCTTGTGGGGCAAAACTCGATTATCGATGGGAATGTGCATCGGTTGTTTGCCTATCTCTATCAGGCTCAAAAGGCCTTTTCTGATGCTTCGAAAGGAAAAGGGGACATTGGACCTATCAGCTTGCATATCCTTCGGCTCTTCTTTCCCAAATACCGGAATCAACAATCTTTTGATGCCGTTTCGCAAGAAGTCACCGAGTCGATCAAGGCCCCCTTCGATGAACGCTTCCATTGGGAAAGCAAGCACATTCATCCAGTGAAATTAGCCTTTTTCCCAAATTCTTGGACAGGTACTAAACCCTACTTTGGGATCTATGCACCTACCATGAAGACCTGGTTTATAAAGTCCGCAGAAGAGTTTCGAGCGCCCCAGCCGCCGCCGCCTTCAGATGAAGCCTTTTGGAACAAACAATTGGCTCAAGTGAAACAGGAAATGGGAGAGGCTACAGACGCCCAAAAGTATCTGATTTTACATTGGGACAACAGCGATTGGAAGCAAATTGCCAACGAATTTATGGCTAATGCAAATATTCCCATACAAAAACGGATAGAAGTTAGGGCTAAACTGGCGGCAACGCTTTGCGACACCTACATCACGCTTTGGGATTCGAAATATACCTATTTAGTCAGACGCCCCTATCAGCTCGATCCGCAACTAAATATTGCTGTGGCTGACCCTAACCATCCCAGCTATCCCTGTGCTCACTGCGGTTTAGGCTCGGCGGCCGTTACTCTGCTTTCCGCCTTTTTTCCCGAACAAAAAGAAGATTGGCTACAAAAGCTCGCCGAATTGGATCTATCAAGAGTTCAAGCGGGCCTCCATTTTCCCATCGATGTACACGCCGGAAAAACTATGGGCCGCCAAATTGGAGAAGCAGCCCTATACCCAAGTAAACTCAAGAGCTGGGTTCTGCCCACGCCTTTTCCCCAATTCACGCCTCGATAATTGGGGAAGGGGCGGAGCCAGAAACCGATTGTTCAGGTTGTTTCGGTATATTACCGAAAATTGCTATAAAATAGGACGCCATGGACAAATACGTATTCAAGCCTTACAGCAAAATTTTTCCTCACCTCTTTGACAGAGAAAAAGAGCGGTTGGCGGGCCGGGTTAATCCAGCGTGGGCCATCGAGCATGTGGGAAGCACAGCCGTTGTCGGGCTAGGCGGGAAGGGCATCATAGACATCGCCATTGCCGTCGATAGAGGGGATTGGAAGTCAGCCAAAGGGCAGCTGCAAAGCCTGGGTTACGATTTTAGGGCGACCGGCAGCACTGACGATCGGTGGTTTTTCAGGATGGACTTGCCCGATCCCGAAGAGGGAATGCGGCGGTACCACGTCCATTTGACCTATCCTGAAAGCGCTGACTGGAAAGGATTGATCGGATTTAGGGACTATCTGAGATCTCATCCAGATGATGCTCGCCGCTACGCAGAAATGAAGAAAAGGGCTGTCATTGAGGCAAACTGCGACGGCAAGAAGTATCGCCAGCTTAAAGAGCCTATGTTCAAAGAGGTAGGTCTTTTCATTTGCAGTAATTAGTCCTTTCGTTTGACGGATATCAAGTATTTGCTTAGCATTGCCCTTATTTTTTTGGATAAAGGTCTGCATTGAAGATACGTTCCTTTTGCGCAGTGTTTGCATTATCTGCTGGTTTGTGTGCAGTTGAGCCATGCGATTGGCAAGAGTATGGCTGCGGTTTGCCCAATATTTCGACGCGATGCGCGGATAGAAGCTTCGATGTGATTGCCGATGTTCTTGTCTGGTGCGCTAAAGAAAGCGCCACTGAAAACTGGGCGCAGCTTTTTAGAAGCACGGCTGTCCAAGCTCCAAATGTGGATATCGACATTTTGCAAGTCTCCTTCGGCTGGGATGTCGGTTTTAGAGTCGGGGTTGATTATGGCATGGCACATGACCGGTGGGATACATCTTTGGTTTATACCTGGTTCCGAACGGAAGGAAAAGATCATGCTAGTACGAGCGGAGGGGAAATCGTCTCTGCGTTTTTTGGGAATATTTTTGTGGGTAATCCAGATGCCCTAGGCTTGACCGGTGCCACTTATCATAATGCGAGCATCAAATGGAAGATCAACTTCAATATCTTCGACTGGGAATTGGGGCGCAGTTATTGGGTTAGCTCTGGGTTGGCTTTGCGTCCATTTATGGGGCTGAAGGGAGGATGGATTGATCAAAGAATTGATTCCACATGGCTGAATCCTTTAGCAAGTGCAAGAGTTTTGAACCCGAGTGCATTAGGCGTTGCAACGGAAAACTTAAAAAACGATTTTTGGGGCTTGGGTCCATGTGTAGGTCTAAATACCAAGTGGAAATTAGGAGATTTTAATAGACATGTTTTTAGCTTATTTGGAGATTTCTCAGGGGCGATTATGTGGGGACATTGGACCTTTGGCGATGTTTATAAAAATGAGCTGCCACTAGAAGTTTCTGTCGTGAATGCGGAATTAAACGGCGGAGCTTCCATGCTAAGGACTTTTACGGGGTTTGCATGGGATGTCAATTTTTTTTCGCTGAGATTGGGTTATGAAATGCAATTTTGGTTAGATCAGCTCCAATTTTACTCATCGCCGATGGGTAGACTGTCACACGAATTGACATTGCAAGGAGGATCGATTGATTTCCGCCTCGATTTCTAAACGATTTGGATCCCTTTGTATTGCGCTGATGCTGTCGTCTTTTGCAGACGAGACTTCTTATCCTATTGAATGTGGCTTGCCGAATGTTTCTCAGCCAACTTGTGGTAGTTGGGATGTTTTTGGAGATTTTTTGGTTTGGTATGCTTCTGAAGAGACATCTGCAACATGGGCTAATGTCTTTAAAACGTCGATTACCCAAGTCCTCACTTTTGTCGATGTTGTTGATGAACAACTCATTGCCTTTGATTGGGATTACGGGTTTAGGGCTGGCGTTGGTTATCATATGGAATACGATCAATGGGATACACAGTTGTATGATTCGTGGTTTCAGACGAAAGCGCAAAAGAGCATTCCCGATGGACCGCCTGCGCTGATCACCACGATAATCCCAGAGTTTTTTAATGGTTTTATTAATGGCGATACGGCGAGAAGCGCAAGCATTAAGTGGGACCTTGACTACAACATGTTCGATTGGGAGTTGGGCCGCAGTTATTGGGTAAGTAGAGGGCTGTCGCTCCGTCCGTTTATCGGTCTAAAGGGTGGCTGGATCAATCAAACGATTCATTCAAGATGGGACCTCGCCGACTTCAAAGCCACAGAGGATTTGAAAAACGATTTTTGGGGAGTGGGTCCAAGCGGAGGGATCAATACCAAATGGAATTTAGGCAGTTCTTCAGTTAGTTTCCTGAACCTTTTTGGCGATTTTTCCGCCGCAACGATGTGGGGAACTTGGAAATGCAAAGATGTGTATCATAATCCATTGCCAACAACGATTTCTCTCAACTTGGAACCGATGTCTCTCGGCTCCTTAATGCTTAGAGGCTTCATGGGAATTGGATGGGATGTTGATTTTAATAACGGGTCTCATTTTTCTACCCGTGCGGGGTTCGAGACGCAAATATGGATCAATCAACTCAGGATCCCTACTTTGCAGCAGTTGCTCTTGCATGGCGATTTAACGTTACAGGGCGGAACATTCAATTGCCGGTTGGATTTTTAACATGAAAAAAGTTTTTTTATTCTTATTTGCAGCGCAGTCAGTGGTGTTAATGGGGGATTGTGGCTTGCCGAATCTCTCTTCCCGTCCTTTAAATCAATGCTCAAATGTAGATATTTTTGCGACCGCTCTCTATTGGTTTCCGAGTGAAACGGCCGATTGGGCGCTCATTCTTTTACCGAGTGGGACTTCAGAAACGGTCACTTTTAAAACAGTCTCCTTTGATTGGGCTCCTGGTTTTAGGGTCGGCGTCGGTTACAATATGGAGCATGACCAATGGGATACGCAGCTTTATTATACCTGGTTTGATGCACATACAACGGATCATATCGACAGGGGTTCTGGAAATATCGTATCGCAATTTTTGGGTCCTTTGATTGCGGATGTCGGAGACTTTCAATCGGCACAAATGAGCTGGAAACTCCATTTCAATATGTTCGATTGGGATGTGGGTAGAAATTTTCTAGTGAGCCATGAGTTACTTTTTCGCCCATTTATTGGTGTTAAATGGGGATGGATCCATCAAACAATCCATACGAGATGGCAAAATCCCAGTTTTAATTTTTTAGTTACGACCATACCGCTTTCTGCCAGGGAAAATTTGAAGAATCATTTTTTTGGAGGAGGCCCATCGGGGGGCTTGAACACCAAATGGGTTTTAGGAAATATTCGGTGCCATACATTTAGTTTTTTTGGAGATTTTGGAGCCGCCTACATGTGGGGGAATTGGAAGATTAGAGATAAATTCATTGATAGCCTATTAACTACAGTTACGACATCGGTTGGAAATAGAACGTTTGGATCTCTGATGGTGAAAGCCTTGATGGGGATCGGATGGGATTTTGATGTAAGCTGCCAGCAATCTCATTTTGGAATGAAGCTAGGCTATGAAATCGAAGACTGGTTCAATCAGTACCAAATCCTTGACCATGAAACAGGTACGCATATGAACGACTTAATCTTGCAAGGGCTCACTGCCGATCTGCGCCTCGATTTTTAATTGACTTTCAAGACTTCGACTTTTTTCTCGTTGAAGTTTTCAAGAAGGATAGGAAATTCAATGGCCCTTTTATGGAGGCTCTATAATGATCTTGGGGTCTTTAGCCATGCATCAAACCAATTGCTGAATGACTTCGCCTATGAGGATGAGGAGGGCGAAGGCCATGAGGCAGAGGAGGGTGGCCTTTCAGGAGTTCTGAGCTCCAAAAAAATAAGTTCCCTCGAAAGGGTTTAACATTTTTTTATTGAGACAAAAAAAAATACATTTTGTTATGACTCAGAACAGATTCTTATTAAGAACGGCAACAACCATGACAACAAAACGTATTTTGTCTTATCTTTCATTGATCCTCTGCGTACTTCCATTTACCGTTTTTGGGGCATCTCCAGAGCCCATTTATGTGACGAATTTCGCAGACGATACAATTTACCGCGTCGATCCGATGACGGGGGGCTCTACTTTTGTGGCGGTAATATCAGGAAATCCTGCATTAGAAAGCATCCAGCTAGCGAGCAGAACGTCGGCCTACACAATAGGTTTTGAAGATGGACACGTCTATAATGTGAATTTAGAAACTGGCTCCTTCTCTCGAATCACAAGCTCGCCAACTATAACAGAGCCTTCTGACCTAGCATTGAAAAACAGCACAACAGCGTATGTGTTAAGCCAATCGAGTCAAACTGTATACTCTCTTAATCTAATAACAGGTTCCACTGCGCCTATCACGACTATTGCCGGTAATCCAAACCTAAGCGCCGTTGCATTGAGGGGCGATATTGCCTACGTAGTTGGCTTCGATTCTAAAAATATTTTTGCAGTTAATCAGACAAATGGCACATACACCACTTTAGTCCCTTCGCCTCCCTTAACAGCAACAACAGGTCTTTCTGGGATTGATCTTTTGAATGAGACTGCTTATGTTATTGACTACGATTCAGGGAGAGTTTTTTCTGTTGACTTGACTACTGGTCATTCTTCTCTATTGACAACAGTACCTCCGGGCGCTAATCCCACTGATCTAGCGATAGTAAATGAAAATCTTGCGTACTCTGCTGATTCATCAAACAACAATGTCTATGCAATTGATCTACAAACTGGAAGTGTATCTCTTGTAACCCCAAGCCCGGTTCCCGGAAGTGCTGGCGAACTATTTGGATTAGGCATCTACCCAGTCATCTCAACACAAGGCCTCTCTGGCAATATTTTGAAATTCGCCAATTATCTCAACGCCGATGCGCCTTTATCTACACTCAACCTGTTTAATCAGCGGACTGGATCCACTCTGACCGATGCGCTCAAGGCCGCTATGCCTGCCCGTCTTGGATTTGCAACGTTTGCCGCTCAAAATGGCTACTTGGCTTCCGCCCAAGTCGTTACAGACCACTTGTATCAAAAACGGTTTGCTCGCCAGAAGAAAATCGAAAGTAATGGCAATGCCAAAATGAGCGAAGCAACCCTTTCTGAGGAGGACCTCCTCGCTTCTATGTCTTACGAGAAACATTCGACCGGTCGCATCGATATACGAAAACCGTGTGACAAAGCTCAAACACCTGACCACGATTTCTACACTCTATGGCTCGGCGCTTTTGGCGAATATGCGCGTGAAAAAAAGCAGCAGCAGCAGACCCCCGAATTCACCGCCTCTTTAGGCGGCGCTGTCTTAGGGATGGATTATAACTGCGTCAATGACGATGCCATTGGATTGGGAGGCTCTTATGTCTACACTCACGTCCATGAAAAAGACAACATGGGGCACGCCCATGTCAATCAAGGATTTTTAGGCGTCTATAGCACACTGCATGTAGATAAGTGGTATTTCAATCTAGGGCTCTGGGGTGGCTATTATCATACAAATAATCATCGACACATCTCATTCCCCTTATTCGACGCAACCGCCCACTCAACCACCCACGGATGGCAGCTCGCGCCCCATTTTGAAGTGGGCTACGCCGGCGATTTTTCAAACATCGGCCCTAAAAAACACCTCTTCGGCGTTCGCCCCTTTTTGCTAGCAGATTGGGTCCCCACCTGGGAACATAGTTTTTCTGAGCACGGCGCAGATGGGCTCAACGCACATCAAAAGGGGAAGTTCTGCTCTCTTTTCCGCGGGGAAACGGGTCTTCGCTTTCAGGAAGTTCTCGTCTACGACTGCGGGATCTTAGTGTTCCAAGAAAAAGGTTCGTATGCCTACCAGAAAATGTTCCACACCGGTACCGTCACGGCCTTTCTCGTTGGCGCTCCGGGCTCCTTTACCGTCAGTACGCTCGTTGACGCGCAAAATTTAGGCGTGGCGGAATTTTCTGTCCTCTTTAAGCCAACAAACCGCAGCATCCCTTACTTTGAACTCAGCTATCAAGGCGCGTTTGGATCTAAATACCAGTCCCATCAGGGCATTTTTGAGATGGGCAAGGATTTTTAAGTTACCTACTCAATGCTCATATGAATCGATTAGATTACGATCTCTTCGAAGGATAGATGATTCATTCCCCAATTTGCGTCATTAAAAGTGACTTTATCTTGAGGTTTTTGTAAGTTATCTACGAGCTTGTCAAATTCAGAATTTGTAAAATATTCAATCCCTTTTGCCTCTAAATTTCGAAATAATCGGGCTGCATCTTCTTGTGAGAATCCAGCCCCATGCTCAATATGATAAATAGATTTGCTGCGAGGTAAACATTTAAATGGAATGCCGTGTTGATTGGCTTGGTGAAGCAATAATCCATCCAGATTCCATGAATAATAATTCCATTCGGGATACCCTCTCAGAGAATTCCAATCTTCCGCTGAAAGAAGAGTAAAGTCCCCGCAACCATTCGTATGCAGACCAAATCGGTCCACCGGTAAAGGATGAGTACATCCGATGAATTTTTTGAAATCGTAATAGGCACAAAGTGTTCTTACATGTAACAAGCTTTTTACAGTTGTTATTAATGCTGTTGGTTTTTGCTTTAGCTTTAAATTTTCTACCGGTCCATGGGTAGTATTAATCCTTATGATGTTTTTTGAGCAGAAAGATAAAATCTGAGCGAAAGGCGTTTCTGGTGGAGGCAGATTTGAATCTACGTCAATTCGATCTACGCGATATAGAAAACCTTCTTTGAGATTGGTTTTTAGGTGTTTAATCAATGGATCTGAAAATAAAATATCAATATTTGTTGCTAAGACGAACTTTGCCTTGGCCCGGCGGATTCCAACATTTTTCCCGATCATTTGAAATAAGGGGAGGTTCTTCGAGTGTTTGAGAGTTTGATGTACCTCTTTTGGGACTCGCACGATACGAACTGAACAGGGCCCTTTGTCTTGTGGGAATTTTAAGGCTTTAGATAAGGGGGGCGTTTCTTCAGGAGGATTCCACTCCACGAGAACGAGTTCCGCATTCAAATGATGACGCTTGCATTGCTCAATGAATCCACTGACAAAATGTTGCATCCGGAAAAAGAGCTTTTCTCCATGATTATCATTGCGGGTGGTTGCAACAATGCTTAAGTGGGGTCTTTTTTGAGGGTCAGCCATTACCGGCTCCCTGCATACACTGCCATTTGGTCGTAAATCCATCGATATGTTTTCTCGAGTCCTACTTTCAAAGAAATAGAGGGCGCCCATCCCAACTCTTTTCGAATCAGGGTATTGTCGCTATTTCTCCCCCGAACTCCTAAGGGAGCGTCTAACTGATATTCTCTTTTCACTTTTATGCCAGCTATTTCTTCAATAATGTCTACGAGTTGATTGATGCTGACTAATTCATTACTCCCTAAATTAATCGGATATTGAATGTTGCTCTGTAAAATAGCATGAGTTCCCCAGATACAGTCATCAATGTACATAAAACTGCGGGTTTGATTGCCATCGCCCCAGATATTGATTTTAAGGTTATTGGAGAGTTTAGCCTCGATGATCTTTCTGCATATAGCCGCTGGCGCTTTTTCGCGTCCTCCTTGATAGGTTCCGTGGGGGCCATAGACATTGTGGTAACGGGCTACGCGGGTAATGAATTGGTAATCTTCCATGAAGTGGCGGCACATCCGTTCGCTAAATAGCTTTTCCCAACCATAACCATCTTCTGGCATAGCAGGGTAAGCATCAGGTTCAGCCAAAGGCAATACTTGGGTTGTTTTTTGTTTGTCCGCTGCGTAAACACAGGCCGATGAGGCGAAAAAGAAACGTTTAACACCACAAGCCTTAGCTGCTAGCAATAAGTGAGTGTTAATTAATACAGAAAGCATGCATTCAGCTTTATGGGTTTCAATAAACCCCATTCCCCCCATGTCAGCGGCCAGGTTGTATACGTAGCGCACATTTTGACAAACCCTTTCGCATGCCGATTTGTCCTTGAGGTCTTGTTGCAAGTTTTCAACTTCGGGAAAGGTTTGATACCAGGAATCTAAGGGCTTGATATCGACAGATCTAAGTCGTCGAAAACCTTTTTTTATGAGATCGGCTACAAGATGTCCGCCAATAAACCCGCCGGCGCCAGCAATGAGAATTAAATCATCTTTGTCCACAAAAATCCTTAAACTAAAGTGAGTGTTTCATTGGAACACCCAGGGTGAACAAGGGTGCATAAGGTTTCTAGTTCAGGGGATGAGAATAGTCGCCAGAAATCGATGACTACTTTGTTTTTTAACAGGCTTCGTTCCATTTTTTTATAGTCTGGCCAAGGGATCATAAATACTAAAGCATCGACATTCTCAATACAATCAGAGAGGTCTGTTTGCAGGCTGATTCTTGGGTCGAGGCACTTTTTAGCTTCCGACAATGCTATGGGATCATGGGCAAAGACTTCGTAGTCCTCCTGGACCAACTGATTGGCGATCCGAATCCCTGGACTTTCTTCAACTACATGAGTAGCCGCTTTGTACGACAACCCAAGAATGCCGATTTTCTTGATATGGGTGTGCTTCTTTACCGCTCTATACAATCGATGAATTTGATAGTCATTGATCTCCTGGGTAGCAATGGCCAGATCTGCACGGGCTTCTAAAGATTTTGCCAGAGCCGCGAATGCAATATTATCGCGTGGAAAACAGGGACCTCCGAAAGAGGTAGCCGCTTTTAAATATTTAGGCCCAATACGAGAATCTAACCCTAGCGCATCTGTCACTACGTCTACATCTGCATTAGGAATTCGATCACATAAGTCTGATAGCATATTTGCGTAGGAAATTTTGGTTGTTACATAAGTGTTTATGGAAATTTTAGTCAATTCAGCATTGACCAAATTCATTCGTCTTACAGGGGGATTTTTCTCGCAGATAGAAAGACAAATGGACTCCAAAAGATCTCCTGCTTTTTTGTCCGATTCTCCGATTAAAATCATATCGGGAAATTGCATATTGCGAATGACGCTTCCCAATGCAATGAATTCTGGGTTGTAACAAAGCCCAATATCGATTCCCACTTTTTTTTGTGAAGAGGATTCCAATTGATCTTTGAGGACTCCTTGAGAGGAACCTGGCATCACTGTGCTTGTAATCACAACTAAGTGGTAGCTGTTTTTCTTCTTGAGGGCTTTGCCTATTTGATCGAGAGCGGAAATGAGAAGTTGATTCGAAAAAAATCCATCAGAATTGCTAGGAGTGGGTAGGATCAGAAAGGTCGCATCGGAATTGAGGACAGCCTCTTCAACACTGAGTGTGGCAGACAAATTTTTCTTGAACTTGGAAATCAGTTCTTGAAGTCCAGGTTCAGAAACGGGGGCTATTCCCTGGTTGATATTGGAGACGGAAAGGGGGTTGATGTCCACGCCAATGATTTTATGTCCTTTGCTAGCTAAAACAGCAGCTAGCGGAGATCCTAATTTGCCTAAACCGATGACCGATATTTTCACTCACTACTCCATCTGTGTGAAATTTTTCTCGCTTAATGATAGCAAATCGATCCCATTTTTGGCGAAATTAATTTACCACTTGTTCGCGGCGGGCTCGATAAAGAATGAAGAGATTGCTCATTACGATGATTGCAGCTCCTGCAAGAATGAATCGATCAGGAGATTTATCCCACCAGAGCAGATCAAGCATAACAACCCAAAAAAATGACGAATAATCTACGGGAGCTAGAAAAGAGCTCTGTGCAAAACGGAGAGCTTGAGCAATCGCATATTGACCCGCGGCAGTAATCACTCCGACTACGGCAAAAAGTCCCCAGTGAGACCAAGGCATCGCTTGCCAGTGATCAAACAAATAAAGATAGGGGCTAAGGGCCAACATCATGAATAGATTCGGATAAATGGCTATGGCAAGGCTATGCTCTGTTGCTGCCAAACGTCGCATCAAAATCTTATTCAAAGCTCCTAAAAAAGTGGCAAACAGAACAACAAACGAAACACTATCAAAAAGGTCCGATCCAGGCCTCATAGCAATGAGGACTCCTATCATTCCGATGAAGACAGCAATCCATTTTTCAAGCTTTACTGACTCCTTCAACAGAATGGAGCTTAAAATAATCATGAAAAAAGGAGAGGTGTAGCTCAGAGTATAAATAGAAGTAAGAGATGCTTTGGAGTAAGCGTACATAAATGAAAAAGTATAAACCAAGTTCACAATGAGTCGAAAAAGATGGCGTTGAGGATGTTGCGTTCCAAAAACCGTCTTGATGCTTCCTTGAAAAAAGACAACTGCCATAAGCGGAATAAAACGGGTAAAAGCTCGCAAAAAAGTGGTTTGAGGGACTGTGTAGGTGGCTATCAGATGTTTTACAAATGCATCCGAAAGTGGGTACAAAGCAAGGCCAATAATCATTAAAAAGACTCCCAGAAGAGCTTTGTCTTGCAGTCTTCGACTCTCGACTTTAGGTGATGTTGGGCAGGTCAAGTGTTAATCTCAAAATTATGGTTTCTCAAATTGATTGATTCGATGAGTCATGGGATGGAGGATATTCCACCTCAATGTTTTTGACAATATCTCTCTCCTTGAGTAAATTTAATTGAACAAAAGGGAAATTTATGCATGAAGATAAAAAAGCAGCGCAAAAGCAATGGAACGCGAACCCTTGCGGGAGTTTAGAAACAGAATTTGAAAAGGGTTCATTGGCATATTTTCAGGTCGTTCGCAAAAGCCGTTATGAAATCACCGAGCGGTGGATGAAAGAAAAGATCCCTTTTCATACTGGTAAGGGAAAAAAAGTCCTAGAAATCGGTTATGGAATGGGGACTGATTTGTTAACTTGGCGGCTAGAAGGGGCAGAAGTCTATGGTATCGATATCACTCCTGAACATTACCGGTTAGCTCAACTGAATTTTGAAGTTCATAAAGAAAAAGCGAATCTGCAACTGGCTGATGCAGCAAACATTCCTTTTCCTAACGAGTTTTTTGACATCGTATATTCCAATGGTGTATTACATCATACTCCTGATACAGTGCGTTGCATTTCTGAAGCATATAGAGTACTCCGACCGGGAGGTCAGCTGATATTTTCAATGTATCGTACCTTTAGCGGGTTCCACTTAGTTGCAAAGCTGTTGATTGAAGGCATTTACAAGGGAAAGCTCTCGAAGTTAGGATACAAAGGGTTGCTTTCCACAATTGAACAGGGCGCTGATGGAATAAACATAAAGCCGCTAGTCAAGACATATCGAAAAGTACAATTGAAACATATGTTAGGAGATTTCTCAAAAGTTGAATTTAAGGTAGCGCAATTTAATCGAGAGCATTTTTTGAAATTAGGCTGCTTGGTGCCTCGATTTCTTGAAAAATACTTAGAGCCATGGCTGGGTTGGTATCTCATTGCCTATGCGACTAAGTGATTGATGTAGACGCCGGAAACAGGATATCGACTTGAAAAGCTTAAAATCACCGGGCAATATCGGATGGAAGAGTAGGCATATCCAATTCCCATTCACCTTGGGCAAGGGACGTCCGGATGGCGTACATTTATTCAAAGTCAAGGAATTAATTCAACCCCGAGGAAGGGGCTAAATCTGACATGCTATCCATCTTTCCCCCTTTTCAGAAAAAAGCCAAATATGCAATAATGTACGGAATTATAGGAGCACTATGACAAAGTTAAAGGGTACAATCAAGTTTTTCAACGCACAAAAAGGTTTCGGATTTATTACGCCTGACAATGGCGGAAAAGATCTTTTCGTCCATGCAAACAATGTTCAGGGCGATCCTAAATCTTTGCGTGAAGGGCAAAAAGTAGAATTTGTAGAGGGCACAGGAAGGAAAGGTCCTGAAGCTATAGAAGTAAAGGTCATTTAGGATCTTTTTTTAATCGCAGGATAACTCGGTTAAGCAGGGGAGGTGTCTCCCCAGCTGTCTTTGAGTCCAACGGGTTCCGTTTAAGAGAAGCCGTGCGAAGACGCCAGGAGTTTCGGCATCCGAGTTAACCGCGTCAGTGTATTCTTCAATTGCCTAATGGATCGAATTTGCTGACCCCAAATTGGAGAAGCGGCCCTCTCGCATTAAAATTAATCGCAGGACAATTCAGCTAAGCAGGGGAGTCCAAATTGTTCTTTAGTCCAATTCAAAGCACCGGTTAGAAATTGTGAGAAACTGCCAGGGATTTTTGCATCTGACGTGACCGCTTCGGTATATTTTTCATCCGATGGAAAGACTACAGGTGGGTACCCCGCATTCGTTAAAATGGCATTCATGATCAGTCTAGCCATACGGCCATTCCCATCTACGAATGGATGGATTCTTCCAAATTCTTGATGTGCAAAGGAGGCAAAGGCAAGCGGGTCGAAATTAGAGCATTGTCTCATCTGGTTGGACATCGACCTAAGATTCCTTGCATATACCCGCATTAATCTTGGGATGTCCTGATGGGAAGGAGGAATATATCCTAAGAGACTCGCCACAACAGTTTCCTTGGCATTCAATGTCTCTCCATTCGCAAGCTTGGGGAAAATCCGCTTTTCTAGGATCTCGACATTTCGATTCTTTTCCCCATTAGGGGAGCGGTCGCGAATCAATTTGACTAGCCCTGCATAGCTCCGGTCTTGATCCTCTTTTGTATCTTTGAAAACGACGCCTTGCCGATTCCGATACTTTCCGGGCGCTGCACCTTTGATTCCCTTCAACAGGGCAGAGTGAATGTCACGGAGGCTTTGACAAATTTCCCCCTCTGATAGATCGCCTAATTTGGCGACCAAAGTTTCTACTTTCTGGGTGGCAATTTTATGATTGGCTACCTTTAATGGATTTAAAGCTACAAGGTAGCGCTCTATTTGGCCTTCGGCGGGTAAGCCGAGTTCAAATCCTTTATTGTCTTCAGCTGACTCTTTTTTTCTA
This sequence comes from uncultured bacterium, assembly GCA_964458995.1. Taxonomy (GTDB): domain Bacteria; phylum Chlamydiota; class Chlamydiia; order Chlamydiales; family SM23-39; genus REEB52. The sequence continues at coordinate 27,370 of CAYWKW010000007.1, forward strand.
AATGCCTCAACCTCAGAATAATTCTTCGCTTGAACATCAACCCATTGCGTTAGCGCAGCTCGTCGGGGATGTTCTTGTCTGAATTTCTCCTCTCGCGGATCGGGTATATACGCCATGCCTCCATCGCCCAATGTTACGATTCCGGGGTGCAGCATCCTAGAAGGATAGGATGGGTGGGGAACAGGGGAGCCAAGCACTCTGGCAGCGATCTGGTAAGGCTGCAATAACCCGGGGGTGCAATCAAAGGAATTAGGGGGCAATTGACCTCGTGAAATTTCCTCAGCGACCGGCTTTTGGCCCCATTTCGCCATCCCACCCAGAAGAATCCCTACACCGACAGTAGCTACCGCAAGAATGCGCAGCAATGAACAGCGAGGCTTTGGTTCTTCTAAGCGAGGAGGTTGATTTCTAGGGGCTGGTTGTACTCTTGGCATAATTTAACTTTTTTTGAGTTAATTATATATTAATTAATAAATTGAATCAACCTATAAATAGGGCGGTTTAAGGGATAAGTTTCGGGGGGTGGGGCAGGCCGTTTGCTTGTTTTTTATCCAATGTTTTTTCTGTTCGGACCTTACGTCCAATGGGCCCCTTTGATGCTCTGGAAGAAGCGGAAGGCCCAGCATTAGAAAGCCGAAATCTTCAGGCTATATTTAGACGGGTTTAGGAAGATCGTGATATTCAGCCGTTTTTCTTACCACGAAGTTGTCTGGGGCAAGGGGTTCCCTGGATCGCTTAATTTTTCTCTGTACTCCCTCGTCGAGATATTCGGAAGGGATGGCGAATGAACGTTTTTGGGCTTCGGTTAGTTCGTCGTATGTCACTATATTTGGATACTTCTTCTTAAAAGGCCCTACGACGGCTTCTTTTCCTAAAATCACAATACCTCGATCTCTTAAGTCCAAAGAATAGAATTCCCCGCCGTTTTCAAAGGGGGGTTTTCCAAAGCAATCATTTTCTTCATGGTGGCTTCCTAGAACTTTCATTGGGGCAAGGATTGCTGTGCTCCCATAGCGAAAGTCCATTGTATTTCTTCTATATCGGAGCTCAGATCGAAGGCCGCTGGCTGCTAGGCCGAAAACCTTGGTGCGCAAATTGTATAGATGCGCTGCATTTTCTCCCCTGATTTCGTCATGGGATTGCAAATAGCGAGCGATTTGTTGGTCGAGAGAAGATCCAATTTGGGTGTTGGCTAAATCAATGAGTAAGTTGAGCGAGAAGTATTCTTTGTCCTGGTCGTATTCGCGAACAAAATCAAAGCGTTCTAAATCGCGTTGCAAGTCTTGATATCTTTGGGCGATTCCTTCTTGCGGGAAGGTGACCAGCCCTATGGTTTCGGCCATCTTCCATTCTTTTTGCAGCTTCTCTAGCTTTGGTTTGCAATGCTTACTAAGACGGTAACGATCCCATTTGAAAAATTCCACGTCCCTTTCAGCTTCCTGGATCATTTTAGGATATTTCAATAATAGCCCAGGAAGAGGGAGTCTTTGAAAGCGTTCGACTCCTAATTGGTCAAAGACCTGTTGCGCAGGGAAATAGTCCGTTCGACTGCATCCAGCCATTACGTTTTCATGGGTGACTTTTTTTCCTAAGCGAAATCTTTCTTCAGAAGAGCGGCGCCTTCCATCTTCTCTTAAAATTCTTTGGGCGCCAGCTTCCGAAACAATGCAGTGAGCAAAAAAGGCATGATTTTCTCGGATAAATCGATTGAACGGCTTACGAACGATGCGTCCTCGACATGCTGCTTGCAGTTTTGTGATGCCACTGATTGGCGAAACGGCTGCCATGGCTGTCCTATTTATGTATTGAAAGTATTATAATGTATGTGAACATTAAATTCAACAATTGGTTTTTATATGTAAATAAAAATCTCAATGAATGTATCACACTAATATAAATAATTTTTTTTAACATCAGGTAGGCGCATTTATCTTTTAAATCAAATTCTTAGCTTCCGGGGGCATCCAATGGGGATCTTTTCCATCCCATTTGACATTGCAGCCGACTGGATTAGTAACCGTGATTGAGACTGGCTTTCCTGAGGTAAGTTCAGAAAGAGTCCTATCCAAATCGTTTACTTTGATTTTCTCTGGGAAGCGGGGACTGTCGACGCCGCGTCCCGTGTACACAAGTTTTCTCTCTTTGTCGAAAACGTAGAAATGGGGCGTGCGAAGAGCTCCATAGCTCCTAGCGACATCTTGCGTTGCATCCCACAAATAGATCCACGGAAAATGGTGCTCGCGCATCCTTTCCACCATGTGATCAAAAGAATCCTCAGAGTAGGTTTTGGGACTGTTTGAATTGATCGCGACAAAGGCAACTCCATGTTTGCCAAATTTTTCTGCCGTCAGCTTCGTGATCGGATCGGACGCAACGACGTAGGGGCAGTGGTTGCATGTGAAGAAAATAACCAAATAAGGCTTATCTGCAAAATTTTTCAGCGAATAAGTTTTCCCATCAGTCCCCTTCAGGTGAAAGTCGGGAGCCTTCGCCCCTGTTTTTAAAGTAAATGACATGCTCTACCTCCTCGAGTCTGCCAGCGATTTTAGGCAAATATTTATTGTTGGCTAGGAAATTTCAGATGTTTTATTCCAATATTTAGAAGGGCTCTAGAGAAGCGAAAGAGAGGAAGGTCAATATTGATCCCAATCTCTAGAAAAAATTCCCCCAAAATTTTCGGAAAGGGATCTCCGGACAGAAACAAATTAAATCACATTGAAAATAAAAGTTTTGAAAAAATGATGGCGAGCCAGGAGAATTTCGAGGCGAATCTCAACGTTATTATACAAATGCTATACCGAAACTACTTGAAGAATCGGGAATATGGCAAGGAGGCGCCTTGAATTTGAGTCAGCGAAGCGGCGCCGAAGCAGCTAAACTTAAAAAGTTTAGCGATGCAGGCGGATCTCAAATTCAGTGGCTGTCCGACGCAAGCCCAGGGGTCCCTAATTATCGCCTCGATAATTGGGGAAGGGGCGGAGCCAGAAACCGATTGTTCAGGTTGTTTCGGTATATATCGCTCTTTTTAAGCAGGAATCCAATGTCTGGCCTGCATCGACCAACCATATTGCATAAGGCTAGGGTCTGCTCGTAAGAAACCCTCTGTTTCTTGATGCAATCCCTGCGTAGCCTGCTGCATCTGATTGAGAAGATTTTCAGCGCCAGCACGACTATTGGGATCTACATTTTCGTTATTTGGATCGTTTAACACAGCTAAATCTCTCTCAAAGATCTCTTCCTTGACAGCAAAATACGCCGCCTCATCCGGATGTGCTTGCGCGTCTTGCTTCATTTGTCCAATGTCTTCTTGCAATTCCGCTTTACTTGGAACACTAATATACAATTTAAGTACTTCAGTCATATTCACCATCCTTATCCCGTTCCCGGGAGGTTGCTTAGATTCCCCGATTTTACATCGCCCTGGACGAGTGCGAGCAGCGCTTCGAGCGAGGCCAGCTCTTGGGCCGTTTGATCCGCGGGATCTTTTGCAATGGATTGCAATTGCGCGTTCAAATGATCGGCTTTTTGCATGTCGTGGCCGTAGGTCTGGATTAGGGACCCAATCTCACTGCCCGCTGCCTCTGCTGCTTTAGTATCGCCTGCCATTTGAGCCAAAATGTATTGGATCAAAAGGGACTCTACTCGCTTGGAGATCGTTTTCGCTTCCTCTTTCTTGGCAGCCTTTAGGTCTTCCTCGATTTCATTCACAAGGAAGCCAATTTTCTCTGCAATACTAGCATTACCCAACGAAACAATCATAAAAACACCCTATTTCCTATTTTTATTATAGCAAAATATGTTTCATTTAACAAAACAAACTAATCCAAGTAATGTTATTGGGATAATGAGCCTATCTGCAAATTATACCGAAACTACTTGAAGAATCGGGAATATGGCAAGGAGGCGCCCTGAAGTTGATTTTTAGATGTTAAAAGTCACTCTTCGGCGTTTGGGATTCGGGTTTTGATTTTGTACTTCTTTTTCCGCTATCGCTAGCAGGGCTTTCTCCTGAAGTTCTCGCGTCTTCTCTCGAGCTGCCTGCAAATGCAGTGGCTCCTCTTCCGGGTACTTAGGATTGGGCCGAATGTTCACCACATTAGGTCCAGGAATAGGCTTTCCACTTAAATGTGCTTCCACCTGTGCGACAGTCAAACCTCCGCCCGCCTGCGGGAAACGCGCCCTGAGCTCTCTTCGGCGAGGCAGAAACTTGGTTTTTAACCACTCATTCATTTTCGCAATCAAGGGGTCGACGGGTCTTGCAAGTTTACCTCCAAAGTCTCTGGGTAAACCGAACGTATAGCATTGCCTTGAGACGCTAGGAGCAGCAGGAGCCGGGAGACCGGGCAGCTGCTGGTTACGGGGGTTCCCCGGTTGCGGAGCCTCTGTTATATAAATACCGGATTGTGGGATAGAAGATGCCATAAATAATATTTTCCTTAATTTAATTCTCGTATATTATATCAGATAATTGCAAAAAACGTGAATAAAAAATGCTGTAAAGCTCAATATCGTGCTATACCGAAATAACTTGAAAGATCGACCAGGGTTGAGTTTTTACCAACCAAAGAACCCTTTGACGGCTCCGATGCAGCTGCTGACCGTTGTAGCGGCTGTGGCTACAGAGGAGGGGAGATGTTCGATGGCTTTTGGAATGAGGTAATTGGCAGAATAATAGGCTGCATTGACTGCGTCCACGTACAGGAGGGGAATACTGGACATAGACATTATAAACCCACCAAAAAAAATCATCACTGCTACCCTATTTTCAACCCGACCCATTATTGTGCAGGCAAGTTGTATTAACAGGCCCGTACCAAATATAGCAAAGTGTTGATGCGTAATTCCGTTTATTATTTCCAAATTTTTTATTATTGGATCTGAATGGTCTTGTGTCTTGATTAAGGAATAGGCAATCAAATAGGAAATAGGAATAAAACAGGACATAATAGCACAGCATTTCACTAAACCGCCGGCAACACGATCGCCAATCGACTTTGAAATAGCCGCTGCCCCAAAATCATAAAGATCAATGTCTTTGCGACATTGAGGGCACGTGAGAGGCGCACCTGGGGTACGCACCCAATTACCGAAACTCCTTGCTGATATCGGGTGTTTTGGGTCGTGGTAGATCACAGCTCGACCGTTTAACAATCCGAGGTCCACGGGACAAATATCAGTGGGTTGCAAATGCGTCCTATATTCCTGATTATGCTTACGTGTATTGAAGTGTCGCACATAGGTCCAAGGGCCATAGGTCACCCGTTCCAGAGTGCGGTCAGTAGGATGGGGGAAGGTTCTGAGTGTTGTTGTCATAACTGTTCATGAATAATTTTGTTTATTTTAAGTATTGTATCAAAATTAAATATTAATAACTACTAAAACAATAACTTGTCATCGCCACATCCCCGTCCATATATCCCGCTAAAAATCAGGGGGGTAATACTTTATTGCAACAACAAGGTATAATCTCCGAATCGGTTGATATGATGCGTTCGATAGGGGATAGAGCACCTAAAATCTCTTGGGTAATCTCAATTGAATCTTGAGCAAATCCTCGAGTTGGGATAAAGTCCGATGCTAACGAACTAGACAATCCAAATGAAGCGAATACTCGAAATTTTACATATCGATCCCAGCGAAGAAAAGCTCGTAAGTCTCTCTTTTTTAATGTCTCTCTTCCTCGGCGCAGCTTATAGTTTTACGGCAGCAGTTCCTCTCGCTATTTTCTTAGGCCGCTTCCAGAGCCAATTGTTACCCTATCTTTATATGAGCACAGCCCTTGTTGCTTTAGCAATAGGAGGCGCTTTCTCCTTTCTTCAGAAAAGAGTTTCTTTCCACCTCGCTATAAGCAGCATGCTCGTTTTTCTAATAGCTATGACGACTTTATTTTGGGCGTTGTTCTATTCCACCCCTTTTGCTTGGCTGCCAATCGCTTTCCTAATTTGGGGCTTCGCTCTCGAAACTTTCATCGTTTTAATCTTTGGAATTCTCGGAAATCGCCTTTTTACCCTGCAACAAGGAAAACGGTTGCTCGGAATCCTCGCTGCAGGGCTTTCAATCGGGGGAATTTTAGCGGGACTTGCATTGCCCGGATTGGTCTATTGGATCGGAACTCAAAATACGATCTTAATGATTAGCGGTTGTCTTGCTATTGCCCTTGTGCTTTTTTTTTGTTTTAAAGGAGCTTTTAGTTTTCGCTTAGAAAAAGGGGAAGAAGACCTGGCTGTATTCGAATCAGCTGCAAAAATCTCTTATAAGGAAGCTGTTAAAAAAAGATACATTTTATTTATATTTTTATTGCTTGGCATTACAACTTTAGAGTACTTTTCGTTAGATCTGATTTTTAACAAGGAGATTCAGAAATACTATTTAGATAATGAAGCTGCCATGGCCAGTTTTTTGGGAGTTTTTTTTGCTGCTTCTGACGTACTGAATCTCATTTTCAGCGGCATTCTTTTAAGAATCATCTTAGAAAAATTTGGCGTCATTGCTGCTATTGCTCTCATGCCGCTCACAGCAGCCCCCCTATTTTTACTTGCTTTTTTGGCTTCCTGGTTCCCAGATACCACTCTCATTGTTTTTGGAATCATTGTTCTCTCTCGTCTTTTTCTTGAGATTTTTGAAATCACCATCATTGAAGATTCCTATTTTTTGCTCTATCAGCCCCTAAAACCTGTTTTTCGTTCTTGGGTTCAGATTCAGGGAGAAATGGTCATCAACCCGATTGCCACTGTAGTGGCCGGTCTTATTTTACTGGGAACAGATGCGATTTGGGGGCTCAATCTGGGTACTTTTACCTGTCTTATTCTCATTTTTTCCGCTGCCCATCTTCTCCTCCTGCCTATCATTAAAAAGGGATATTTGAAAGAGCTTTTGCATGCTTTGTCGAAGCGCGTTTTAATAGGGCATCACTCCAAACAAACTGTTACACAAGAAGAAAAATTAGAAGCAAGGAAACGATTGCTATCAGAAAAACAACATTTTCAAAACTTGCGACAAATCATTCTGCGAATGCCTGAAAATATTCTGCGGAATTTCTTGCTCAGAGAGTTGGAAATCTCTCAAGAATGTTTGTTTTCTCTTCTTTCCATAATCTATTCAGAGGATCCCATTCTCATTATTCAAGAAAAGATCATGACGCGCGATGAAGACTTAACCGGTTATGGAACAGAGGCCTTAATTCACCTCCTGAGTTCCAAGGATAAAGAATTGATCCCTCTTCTTTCTCTGAATCCTTATGAAGAGCCCATATCTTCAACGCAATCGGAGGCTCCTCTCCTTTTAGAGGTGTTTCATTATGCCTCAAGCTGCACTCTAAAAGAGATCCCCTCTGTTGTTATTTATGTGATTGGAGTGTTGAAACTTAAAGAACTTTTAAATTTTGTCCAGGAACAAGCTGATCAATCAGATCCTTTATTGGAAGAGACAAAGAAATGGACCCTTTCACAGTTTTTCTAACTTGCGGAGGCGTTGACAGAGGACGTAAATTATCCCTTTAGAGAGGCCAAAGTTCTGTTCCATCAATTCATAGAGAACTGCGTGACTCACTGTTAGAAAAAGAGTCTCTTCAATAGTTGTGACGTCGGCATTCCTTTTGTCGGGAACTAAGGCCGATAATTCTCCAACCACATCACCTTCTCCCATTTGAGCTAGGTTGCGCTCTCCGTCATGAACTTGCACCTTTCCTCTTGCGATTATGAACATGGTATCCCCCAGCTCTCCTTTGAGTATGATGGGTGTATTGTTCGGGACAAGGTGCTCTTCCACAATCGAGGCAACAGCCAATAACACCTCTTCTTTTACATCTTTAAAAAGAGGCATGGACTTAAGAAAAACTACTTTTTGCAGAGTAATCATGGTCCATTTATTTATAGGAGAAAGGAACTAAATTGCCAATCGTTATTGTTATTCGGGCTCCAATCGACAGGGCAGGAGACGATTTTTCCTAAGTACGGTCTAGTGATCTCCAATATTTCTTTATAAGGAAGATCTTCGGGGTTATTAAATCCTCGATTTGGATTCTTAAAGATCCAAATCAGCGCAGCGATGAGCGGAATGGCTGTTTGCAAAATAGTGGTATTGCTGTTCGGCACGCATTTGCGTGCATCATCGATACTTAGAATACTGCCCATCCACCAAGATTTTAAAGGGTGTCCCATCAGGAGAATTCCCAATTCATCTGCTCCATGGGAGATATCATCCGTCATAACCGTATGCTTTTCATGCAAGGCGCCCTGATTTAAGTCGCATTCTTCCAGAGATAACAGAGCCACCTCGGAAGGACGATAAGCAAAATAGACAGTGGGTCTGTAGATCAATTTGTTATACCGATAAATTGCAAGGTGCTCAGCAATGGTAAAGGGCTCTTCATGTCGTATGAGCCGAGCGATCATGCTTCCTGAAGGAGTCCAAGATTTCACGCGGGTATCCCGCCCTCGCTGTTTCAAATATACTTGGCTGTAAATCTCATCGGAAAAGTACCAGAAGTTGGGAATTTGTCTCCTTTCATGTGTTCCCCAACTCAATTCAGGTTGCCCATTTGCCTCTTCGCAAAAAGCAGGCACAGAAAAAGAGCTGACAAATTCCCCCTCTTCTTTCGGCCGTTTCAACGATTGGGTATCGTATTCGGTGATCTGAATGACTTGAATGTCCATGGCTTGCGCTAAGAGAGGAAAATTCTCTTCGGTTAGATGGGTTTCTAATTCCTTTCTTCCCATTCCCGTTTCCAAAAGTTTTGTTGCCAAATCTATAAGCCCGGCCTTCAAAAAGTGGGAAACAAGCCCAGGGTTCGCCCCATGTTGAAAGACCGAAGTAGGTCCTTGATAGTTAATATATTCGATGAGTTTCTTTAACTTTACTTGGTCTTCATATTGGCTAACATCATTATGATTCGATGTAACGAGATAGGATCCTAAATAAAAAGCGCCATGAGAATGGCACCATAAAGCCATTTCACAGCTATTAATCCCATAAGCTAAATCGATAACAGTGTCCTTAGCTCGGACATACTTGCTCAATAAGATGGGCATGTTATCGGAGCTCACTTTTTGTTGGATAAAACAAACGCCTGCTCGGATCCATTCTGCAATGGATTCCCGATTATCGATAGCTTCTAAAATAGTAATTTGTCTAGGGTTTATCTCGAAGTGTTTAAAAAGAAGAGAAAGGAAACATTTTCCAACAGCTCCACAACCAATAATTAATATATTTCCTGGAAAATGAACCATTTCTACTTCTCTAGTTGATTAATTCTCCCGATAACAAATTTAAAATAAAAAAGTCAATCCTTGAAAAAATCCGAAGTAAAAGAGCTAAAAAAAATGATCCGCGGATGCTTTGAGGGGACCCTTCTTTACCCCATTCTGAACGTCTGATAATACATGTTATGTTAAAGACCGTATATACTAACGGAGTTAAGCCTTAGTCCTGGCCTTCTTCCCCGAAACCGTCTCCCCGTTATCGAGGTTCTCGATCTGGATTGGGTACATGAGACTCTCGTCGTTCTTTCTCAGCTTGGCCCTTTGCCCCTTCACCCAAGCTTCACTCATCCCTGGAAAGGGGGAAATTTCCAACTCGGTACTTCCCACAACGAGGGTCCGGCGGCCTACATCAGTTTGCCTATGCCGCTGATTTTCGAGCTCTTTTTCTTCCCGTTTTTGCCGATTGACCAGCTCCATCTCTTTCCGCTTATTGAAGCCTTCGATCACCCTTTCCCGTTCCTGAGCACTGAGAGTATTCCAAAGGGCCTCATCTACCCCAAAAACCCCTTTTAGAAATGCCGGATATTGCGTTGCTTCCTGAGCAGCTGATTCCACGAGTTTGGCAGAAGTTTCTGTACCTACATCCTCAAATTTAATATCAACGACAGCAATTTCCCAGCTGTTTTTGTACTTTGTTGATCCGGAATAAGATATCCCAAACTGGGCTTCGCCTAATGTTGCCATGACTACCTCCGATTAAAAAGAGAGAACATACTATCGAAAAGAGGAAAAAATGCCACGAACCTTTTAAGGCTATATTGAAAATCTACAAGCTCTGGGCCGATGCCATAGGGCCCCGAATATTATTTTCGAATACTCACTTGGAGCAACAATCACTTTAACTCTTATCTAATTTCTCCCAATAGCGATGGTCATATGGGATCAGGAGGGAATATCTCTTAGAACGGTGTGAATATCTCACTCGCCTTACTCAAAATAGACCCTGCAGGCACTTGGAGTGGGCAGATCCTTTTTCACTGTTTTTAGTAATCTATTATGGTCTGTCCGTCTGCTGTCGGCTTTGGGAGACTATAACAAAGCTTGTCGCCGACCATGCCAAGTCGTTCGCCTGAAAACACGGGTCTTGCACAGTAGCGGATAAGTCGTTCTAGGCCATCTCGATCTTCGGCTTCAATACGAACATTGGCATTGAGCGAAAATCCTCCATTTTCCCACTCGAGCATATCTGAAGTGACATCCGAATCTAAAAGACCTTTCTTACGAAAAAGCCGAAGTACTCGTTTCCGAACGCGCTCTTGAACAGATTGGATTTCATCTATAGAGAGTGTATCGATTGGATAAAATTTGCCCTTTTTGTCAA